>NZ_JAYWLC010000008.1:0-188696 GCF_040297545.1 Thioclava kandeliae | reverse complement strand
CGCCTTCACGCGGACTTTCACGTTATAATCAATCACGCGCTTGACGGGTACGAGGACCTTCATTCGCTTCTCCTCAGTAGATCGCGCCGCCGATCGTGGCGTCGCTTTCGGGGGTCAGGATAACGGTTTCACCGGCGGCATTGGCAGCGCCCATGATCAGCACCTCGGACTGGAAACCGGCGATGTTGCGGGGCGCGAAATTCACGATGCAGACGACCGATTTTCCCAGAAGCTCCTCTTCGGAATAGCGGGTGATCTGGGCCGAGGACCATTTGACGCCGATTTCCTCGCCAAAATCCACCGCGACCTTATAAGAAGGGTTACGCGCACGCGGGAAAGGTTTGACTTCGGTGATGCGACCGATGCGCAGGTCGAGAGCCTCGAAATTGCTGTAATCGGCAACGGGTTTGGCGGTCATGAGAGGATCCTTTTGTTCGAGGGGGCAGAATTACGGCTTAGAAGGCCGATGACAAGAGCCAGAGTCAGGACTTCGAGAAGCAGCAGGTAGAAGAAATTTGTCATTCCGTGCTGGATGAGCGGGGCGATGATCGCCGGGGCCAGAAACTGGCCGATATTGATGCCGGTGGTGACGAAGCCGTAGGTCCGCCCCTGCAGGTGCACGGGGGTGGCACGCGCCACCAGCAGATCGCGCGCAGGCAGGATCACCCCCATGGCAAAGCCCAGAAGCAGCATGCCCGCGCCATAGCCGATCACGCCACCCGTGCCAGACCAGGCGATGCACCAGCCTACCATCCCCAGAAAGATACCCATGGCGAAGGTAAGGATCTCGCTACCGCCGCGTTGGAGCCATTGGCCCCCCGCCAGAATGCCAGCGGTGCCGATCAGCAGATAGAGGGACAGGATCGTGTTCAGCTCGTGCATTCCATAGCCAAAATGCTGTGTTCCCGCGAGGACCGAGTAGCCCTGCACCCCGCCGGACACGATAGAGAAGAGCGCAAAGACCAGCAGTTGCATCACGGTGCGGCTGTTCATGACGTCATGCAGCCTGTGTCTGGAACGGTAACTTCCGCGCGCCTCCGCTGCATCGGGGTCCAGCATGGCCAGGGCGATCAATCCTGGGATCGCGACAAGCGCGGCAAAAAGGAAGGCTGCACGCCATCCGAAGGCAAAGCCCAAGGGGGCAAGGAGCGCAGGGGCCAGTGCAAAGCCCAGATTGCCGCTGAAACTATGGATCGAAAAGCCGAAGGCGCGCCTCTCCTTGGCGACGCAGCGGTTCAACAGACGGAAATCCGCAGGGTGGTAGATGGCATTGGCCAGTCCCGCCAGCCAATAGGCCAGCCCGAAGGTCCAGATATCGGGTGCAAGTGCGGCACCGAGCATGCCGAGAGCCGAAAGCGCCAGCCCCAGCCTCAGGCAGCGCAGCCCGCCAAAACGATCGACCAGAATGCCGGCCAGATATTGCGTGGCCGCGGTAATCAGGTTGAACCCTGCCAGCACGATGGCCAACTGGCCCAGTGTGACATCCAGCCCCTTGCCCAGAAGCGGGAAAAGCGGCGGCAAGGCCAGCATATAGAGATGGCTGAGCCCGTGGACATAGCCCACGGACCAGATGGCTTTCTTCGAGCCCTTGACGGGCGCGGCCGTAGAAGAGGTCATACGAAGCGCTGTCCCTTCACGGCAGTGTCGACCGTTGCCAGAAGGTTTTCCTGTGCTTTGGCCAAGGTCGTCTCGAGCGCCTGCAGAGCCTGTCGTTCATGGGCGAGCGCGCTGGTGGCCTGCGAGATCGCGTGATCCATTGCCTCGGGGCCGGGCCCGCCGAATGTATCGCGGCGGCTGACAAAGGCGCGCGCATCGAGCGCGCGGGTGAAGACGGCCTCGTCGAGAGTGATCTTCAGCGCGCCGGAACGGCTTGCATAGGCGTTGAAATCATCGGCGGACATCTCGTAGGGCGGTTGGCCCTTGGCGATGCAGTCCCGCACAAATCCCGCAACCAGACCATGCGCCCTGCGCCAGTCGATACGGTTCTGCCGCACGAGTGCACCGGCCAGATCGGTGACGCTGGCCCAGTAGAGATTGGCATGGCTTTCAGCGCGCGCTGATTTGACCTCCATATCGTGCAACAGGTCCGGTAGGATCGCGAGCCTTTCGCCCAAGGCACGGGCCAGCTGACGCAGGGAGCGGTCGGAATTGCGTCGCTCGATGATCGGGAAGCCGGTCGGGCCGCGTTCGGTGCCCATGACCATGGTCAGCGTGGCCTGCGCCTGTGTCGAGAGATGGCGCAGATCCTGCAACCCGTCGGGGTTGCGCTTTTGCGGCATCATCGAGGAGATCCCGATGAACCAGTCGGGCAGGGTGATCAGGTCATATTCGGTGGTGTTCCACAGGAACAGATCCTCGGCCATGCGCGAGAGCGTGTAGCACAGCATGTTCAGCGTGGAGGCAAACTCCATCTCCAGATCATGGCTAAGCGCGGCATCAAGCGTGTTGGTCAGCACCGAGTCAAAACCCAGAAGCTGTGCGATGCGGCTACGGTCTATGGGAAATTCTGTCCCCGACATGATCCCGGCACCGGCGGGGCTGTGATTGGCGCGGGCGATGGTCTCGCCCAAGCGGGCACAATCGCGGGCCAGTGCGTCATTATACATCATCGCCCAAAGCGCGAATGTGATGGGCTGGGCATGCTGGCCATGGGTGTTGCCCGGCAGGACGTGATCCACATGGCGGCTGGCAAATTCCACCAGCGCGGCGCGCAGCTCCACGAGCCCCTTGCGCAGTTCCAGCAGGGTGTGGCGGGCATACATACGGAAGGAAATCGCCGACAGATCCCCCGAGGAGCGCGCGAGCCCGATGGCCCCGCCAATGGCCGCGCCCTTATGTTCGGTCAGCCATGCCTCGCCTGCATGGTTGCCGCCGCCCGCCTTGCGACGGCAGTCGGCCATGCCGAGGCGGTCCATCTCGCGCAGGCCCGCCAGCACGCCAAGCGCTGTCTCGGCAGGCAGGATACCCCGCTCGCCCAGCATCAGCACATGCGCCATATCGTAGGAGTGGATATAGCCCGCGGTATCCTCGACAAAGCCTTCCTTGTAGCTCTCCATATATGCGGGGCGCAATGTGCGCGCGGGCGGGTCCGGCCGTAGATTGTCGCGCATCATCTTACTCCGTTCCATGGCCGATCAGGGCGCTATATTCCAGAAATTCTTCGAGCCCGTAGCGGCCCTGCTCGCGCCCGTTGCCCGATTGCTTGAAGCCCCCAAAGGGCGCGGTGCGATCGAGTGCGGGATAGTTCAGCAGCACCCGACCCGCCCGCAAACGGCGACCGATGGCCCGCACGCGGGCCAGATCCTTGCCCTGCACATAGGCGGCCAGACCATAGGCGGTGTCATTGGCGATGCGGATCGCCTCGTCATCGTCTCCGTAGCCGATCAGCACCAGAACCGGACCGAAGATTTCCTGCTGCGCCAGCGTCATTTCGGGGGTGATATGGGAAAACACGGTGGGGCGGACATAGGCCCCGCAATTGAGCCCCTCGGGCAGGCCCGGACCGCCCGCGACAAGACGGCCGCCCTCGGAGAGGCCCGTCTCGATGAAGGACTGGATGCGTGCCCATTGCGCGGCACTTGCCACGGGACCCAGATCGGTTCCCTCGGCGCGCGGCGGGCCCACGGTCAGCGAATTGGCGGTGCGAGCGGCGATCCCGGCGGCTTGATCCATCAGCGCATGCGGCACCAGCATCCGTGTCGGCGCCGAACAGGCCTGCCCCGAATTCATGAAGCACGCGCGCACACCTTTGGTTACGGCGTCTTCCAGATCCACATCATCAAGAAGGATATTGGCCGATTTACCGCCAAGCTCGAGGCCCACGCGTTTGACGGTAGGCGCGGCGCTCTGGCTGACGGCCACGCCCGCGCGGGTCGAACCGGTGAAGGAGATCATGTCGATCTCGGGATGCGAGGACAGGGCCGTCCCTACCTCCGGCCCATCCCCATGGATCAGGTTGAAGAGCCCCGCCGGCACGCCCGCGGCCTCCATGATCTCGGCGATGATCGTGGCATTTCCCGGCGCGATCTCCGAAGGTTTGAGGATCGTGGCACAGCCTGCAGCCAGCGCGGGGGCGACCTTGATGATGATCTGGTTGATCGGCACATTCCACGGCGTGATCAGTGCCGCAATCCCGATCGGCACGCGGGTGACGAGCGTATCGCCCTGTATCCATTCGAACGCAAATGTCTCGAGCTCTTTGCACAGGATGCGGATATGGGCGGGGCCTGCCGCGGCATGGCCCTTGCGCGCATACCAGAGCGGCACGCCGATCTCGTCGGTAATTACCTGCGCGAGATCCTCCTCGCGTTTCTCCATCTCCTCCGCGATGCGGTAGAGGAGCGCAATACGCTCTGACAGGGACAGAGGCGGGCGGGCGAGGGCAGCTTTGGCCGCATCCACCGCACGATCCACATCGGCCGCCGATCCTGCGGCGACCTTGCCGCACACCGTTTCATCCGCGGGATTCAGAATGTCGATATAGCGCGGGAACTCCGGGCTAACCCATTGTCCGTCAATATAGAATTTTGTCTGATCCATGGCGTGTCCTGTCGTGTCGATTGGCCAGGAGAGTATGGCCCTGGACCCAAACCTAACCCGCCTGCCAGCCATAATTCCGCAGAAAATGCCCCGATAAAAAACAGATCCCACGGTTGAAGCCGCCATTTCATACAGATTCTGCGCCAAGGTCTGCCGCAGTCTTGATGACATCGAACGGGCATAGGGGATCTGCAACGGACCCGAGCACGGGCAGATGGCCCGAACCAGAATAGCCCGCCAACAAGGAGACCCAGAATGCGTGATTTCGAGACTCCCTACCTGTCCGCCCGCGCGCGACACGAGTTGCACCATCGCATGCGTCGTGGCGCATCGCGCCGGGATGTCATGAAGATGCTGGTGGCATCGGGGATGACCATCGCCTCCGCCGGACTGGTTGCAGGCTCTGCCACATCCGCCTTTGCCGCGACGCCCAAGCGCGGGGGAGATCTGAAGGTGGCTGGCTCGTCCTCCTCGACCGCCGAAACCCTCGATCCGGCATGGTTCCGCTCCGGCACCGATTATGCGCGCGGCTTCATGATTTATAACGGTCTGACGCGGCTTGACGGGCAATTGACCCCGCAACCGGAACTGGCGACCGAATGGGCGAGCGATGATGGCAAGACCTGGGTCTTCAAGCTGCGTCAGGGCGTGACCTTCCATGACGGCCGCTCCTTCACCGCCGATGACGTGGTGTTTTCTCTCCTGCGCCATAATGACCCCGCAACTGCCTCGCGCGCGACGAGCTATACCAAGGATATCACCGGCGTGACGGCGAACAGCCCGTCGGAAGTGACCATTACCCTTGCCAGCGCCAATTATGATCTGCCGGTGGCTCTGGGCACCTTCAACCTGATGATCGTGCCCGCAGGCACGACGGATTTCGCCAAGGGCATCGGCACCGGCCCCTACAAGCTCGACAGTTTCGAGCCGGGCGTGCGCTCGCTGGTCAGCCGCTATGACGGGTATTTCAAGGACGGTCTGCAATTCGTCGATACGATCGAGTATTTCGGTCTTCCCGAGGAAAGTTCGCGGCTCAACGCGCTGCGTGCGGGCGAGGTGCATCTGACCACCGGTATCAATCCGCGTTCCTCGCGTCTGATCCAGACGACGAAGGGGGTCGAGCTATTCGTGACCAAGTCCGGCACCTATTCGGATCTGATCATGCAGAAGACCGATGCGACCGTCGGCAGCGATGATTTCGCGCTGGGAATGAAATATCTGCTGGACCGTCAGACGATCCAGAACTCGATCTACCGCGATTTCGCCACTGTTGCCAATGACCAGCCCATCGCGCCGACGATGAAATATTTCAACGAAAGCCTCGCACAGCGCGAATTCGACCCCGAAAAGGCCAAATTCCATCTGCAAAAGGCGGGTGTCATGGGCCAGAGCATTCCTCTGGTGGCTTCGGCAGGCGTCGGCAATACGCTGGATATGGCGCTGATCCTGCAGCAATCGGCCAAGGAGATCGGGCTTACCATCGACGTGCAGCGTGTGCCGGTTGACGGCTATTGGTCGAATGTCTGGATGAAGGTGCCCTTCGGTTTCGGGACCATTACCCAGCGCCCGACTGCCGATATGATCTTCTCGCTCTGCTATGCGTCGGACGGGGCTTATAATTCCTCGAAATGGAAGAGCGACAAATTCGATCAGGCGCTCCTGGCCGCGCGTGTGGAGACCAACGAGGACAAACGCGCCTCGCTCTATGCCGATATGCAGGAGATGGTCTCCAACGAAGCGGGCTCGGGCATTCCGGTCTTCTTCAGCAATATCGATGCGCATAGCTCCTCGCTCAAAGGGCTCGAGCCGATCCCGACCGGCAATATGATGGGCTATGCCTTCGCCGAAAACGTCTGGCTTGACGCATGATTGCGCTGATCCTCAAACGTATCGTTCTGGGGCTGCTGACGCTCTGGCTGGTTGCGACGCTGGTGTTTCTGGTGTCGGGCAGCCTGCCGGGCGATGCGGCGGCGAGCTTTCTGGGACAGGATGCGACGCCCGAGACGCTGGCCGCACTGCGCGCCAAGATGGGGCTCGATCAGTCGGAACTCATGCGTTACCTTCACTGGCTTGGCGGGATCGCCCATGGGGATTTCGGCGTTTCGCTGGTGGACGGGCGTCCGGTGACCGAGGTGATCTCAACCCGTCTGGGCAATTCGCTCCTGCTGGCGGGTCTGTCGACGCTGGTGGCGATCCCCGTGTCGCTGGTGCTGGGTATTGCTTCGGCCATGCGGCCCAATTCGGTCTTCGACCGGCTCACCACCTTCCTGTCGATTATCGCGCTTTCGACACCGTCCTTCCTGATTGCCACCGTCATCGTTCTGGTGCTGTCGGTCTGGACGGGCTGGTTTCCGGCGCTCTCCTCTATCGACCGTGTGACCTCTTTCGGCGGGCTGCTCCATACGATGGCCCTGCCGGTGATCGCGCTGTCTTTGTCGGTGATCGGACAGATGGCGCGGATGACGCGGGCGATCTTGCTGCAGCAGATGAACGAACCCTATGTGGAGACAGCCGTTCTCAAGGGCTCGACCAGCCTGCGTGCCACCGTCTTCCATGCGCTGCCCAATGTGGCGGGACCGATCGTCAACGCCTCGGCGCTGTCGCTGAACGCGTTGATTTCAGGTGTGGTCTTCGTCGAGGTGATCTTCGCCTATCCGGGACTGACCAAGCTGATGGTCGATAGTGTCTCGAACCGCGATCTGCCGCTCATGCAGGCCTGCGCGCTGATCTTTTGTGCCGGTTTCCTTGTGCTGGTGCTGATCGCCGATGTGATCGCCATTCTTGCCAACCCCAAACTGAGGAGCGCATGATGATGGACAGTTCCGTATCGCGCCCCGCGCGCGGCCTGCGCCGCCCCGTCCTGCCAAACTGGCCGATCCTGTCGGTGATGGGTGCTATTGTCTTCCTGTTCTGGGCCTTCATCGCCATTTTCGGCGACTGGCTGACGCCCCATGATCCGGGCGAATTCATCGACAGCTGGAATGTGCTGGGCCCGCCTACCGCGCAGACATGGCTTGGCACCGACTATCTGGGCCGCGATGTGCTGTCGCGGATCATGACGGGGGCCAAATATACCGTGGGCCTGCCGTTCCTGACTGCGGGGCTTGCACTGTTTTTCGGGCTGATCCTCGGGGTGGGGGTTACACTGGTGCGTGGACCTCTGGATACGGCGCTCTCGTGGCTGATGGATACCGTCAACTCGCTGCCTTCCACCATTTTCGCACTGGTGGCCGTGGCGGGGTTCGGCACCTCGATCCCCGTTCTGGTGATTGTGATCACCGCGCTCTATATCCCCTCGGCCTACCGCAATGTGCGGGCGGCGGCGATGAATGTGTCGCGGCTTGAATTCATCGATGCGGCGCATGTGCGCGGCGAGGGGCCGCTCTATATCATCTTCCGCGAGATCCTGCCCAATATCCTGCCCAATCTCGTTACCCATTTCGGGATCATGTTCATCTATATCGCGCTTCTTTTGTCGGGCCTGTCCTTCCTCGGGCTGGGTGTGCAGCCGCCCGAAGCCGATTGGGGTGCGCTGATTGCCGAGAATATGATGGGGCTGAGCTATGGGGCGCTTGCGATCTTCGCACCTGCCCTGGCGCTCTTGTCGCTGACCATGTCGATGACGCTGATGGTCGATGCCATCTCCGCACAGAAGAAGGAGCGCTGAGATGACCGATCAGAGTTTCATCGAGGTTCAGGGCCTGACTATCGAAGCCGCAGGGCGCGAGATTGTCCGTGATGTGTCCTTCTCGGCCAGAAAGGGCGAGGTGGTGGCACTGATCGGCGAGTCCGGCTCGGGCAAATCCACAATCGCGCTTTCGCTCATGGGCTATGCGCGTCCGGGCTGCACGATCTCCAAGGGGCAGATCCGTGTGGGCCAGCGCGATGTGCGCGCCCTGTCGAAGGCGCAGCTGCGGGACTATCGGGGGCGCGACATTTCCTATGTCGCACAATCGGCGGCAGCCGCGTTCAACCCCGTCAAACGTATCCGCTCCCAGGTGGTCGAGGCCGCGAAGCTGCATAACACCATGTCCAAGGACGCGGCTCTTGCCCGCCAGAAAGAGCTGATGGCCACGATGGCGCTGCCCGATCCCGAGACGATCGGCGAGCGGTACGTCCATCAGGTCTCGGGCGGACAGTTGCAACGGATGATGGCGGCGATGGCGATGATGAACACCCCCGAGGTGATGATCTTCGACGAGCCGACCACCGCGCTGGATGTGACCACGCAGGTCGAGGTGCTGAAGGCCTTCAAGGATATGATCCGCCAGCAGGGCGTGACCGCCATCTATGTCAGCCATGATCTGGGTGTGGTCGCGCAGATTGCCGACCGGATCATCGTGTTGAAAGACGGGCAGGTAATGGAGAATAATGAGGCCGGTGCCGTGCTGGATCGCCCGCAATCGGGCTTTACCTCGGCGCTCCTGAAAGCCTCGGAGCCGCGCCGGCTGGAGCTGGACACCACCCCTGATCCCGATACGGTGCTGGAGGTCGGGATGCTGACCGCAGGTTACGGCCCGATCCGCAACAATATGCCCCGACATCCGGTGCTGCGCGATATCTCCTTCAAGATCGGCAAGGGCCAGACACTGGGGCTGATCGGGGAATCCGGCTCGGGGAAATCGACCATGGGGCGGGTGCTGGCGGGGCTATTGCCTGCCGCGCATGGTTATGGGCTCCTGAACGGGCGCGAACTGAATATCACCAATGCACGCAAGCGGTCGAAACAGGACCGGCGCGAGTTGCAGATCGCCTTCCAGATGGCCGATACCGCGCTCAATCCGCGCTTGAGCAATGCCGATATCCTTGGCCGCCCGTTGAAATTCTACCATGGGCTGGGGCGCGAGGCGCGGCGCAAGCGGGTGCTGGAGCTGCTGGATATGGTGCGGCTTCCGGCGCATCTGGCGGATCTGTCGCCGCGCGAGCTGTCGGGCGGGCAGAAGCAGCGGATCAATCTGGCGCGTGCGCTGGCCGCCGAGCCGTCACTGGTGATCTGCGACGAGGTGACCTCGGCGCTTGATACGGTGGTGGCCAATGCGGTGATCGAGTTGCTCGTCGAGCTCCAGCGCGAGCTGGGCCTGTCCTATCTCTTCATCAGTCACGATCTCGGGAAGGTCGAGGCGATGTGTAACGAGGTGATGGTCCTCTACAAAGGCCGCGAGGTCGAACGTGCCCCTCGCGACCGCCTGAGCGCCGACCCCCAGCATTCCTATACCCGCGATCTCGTCCGCGCCGTGCCGCAACTGCGCCGCGGCTGGCTGGAAGAGGTGACGGGGCAAGGTCTTTATTGAGGCCCCAGATCATTGGAACGGGCCGCATAACGAGGGCCCGCTGCGCAAAAATCCAACGGAGAGCAAGATGAATACCCACGCAAAACCGGCACAGCTGCGCACCCGCGATCCGCTGTTGACCGAGTTCAAGCTGAAACATCTGACGATGCGCAACCGCATCATTTCGACCTCGCATGCGGCGACCGCAGGCGGTGGCGGCTATCCGCGTGAACAGTATCAGGCCTATCACGAGGAAAAGGCCAAGGGCGGTCTGGCGATGACCATGATCGGCGGCTCCTCGCAGGTCAGCCCTGACAGCAACTGGGGCGGCAACCAGATGGATGTCAGCCATGATGACGCTATCCCCTATCTGCAACAGATGTCCGCGCGTGTGCACAAACATGGTGCCCATATCATGTGCCAGATCTCGCATCTGGGGCGCCGTGCCGATGCGACGGTGCGCGACTGGTTGCCCGCGCTCGGGCCGTCGCGCCTGCGCGAGATGCGTCACCGTGCGATTGCCCATGAGATGGACGAGCACGACATCCGCCGCGTGATCCGCGATTACACCGCGGCTGCGCGCCGATTGAAAGAGGGCGGTTTTGACGGGCTGGAGACGTTGGCAGGCGGCCACCTGATCGGCCAGTTCTTCTCGCCGCTGACCAACTTCCGGACCGATAAATGGGGCGGCTCGGTTCAGAACCGTGTGCGTTTCGCACTGGAGTTGCATGACTCCATCCGCCGCGAAGTGGGCGACGATTTCGTCGTCGGCATGCGCTATGTGGTTGATGAAGGCGAGAATATCGGTCTGAATTTCGATGAATGTCTCGAGATTGCGGGTATCCTGCAGCAAGAGACCTCGATTGATTTCTTCAACTGTATCTTTGGCAAGATGGATACGGGGCTGGCACTGGTCGAGCATAACATTCCCAATATGGCTCGTCCCTCGGCGCCCTTCCTGAAAACCGTGGGCGAGTTCAAGAAACAGGTGAAACTGCCGGTCTTCCATGCCGCGCGCATCCCGGATCTCGAGACTGCGCGCTATGCGATCTCGGAAGGGCTTCTGGATCTGGTGGGGATGACCCGCGCCCATATCGCCGACCCCTATATCGTGCAAAAGTTGGAGCAGGGCGAAGCCGACCGTATCCGTCCCTGTATCGGCACCTCGCATTGCCTCTACCGGTTGGGCAACTGCATCCATAATGCGTCATCGAACCGCGAATATAAACTTCCCCACATCGTGCCGAAGGCGGAGGTGCAGAAGAAGGCCGTGGTTGTGGGCGGCGGTCCTGCGGGGCTTGAGGCCGCACGTGTTCTGGCCGAGCGTGGCCATCAGGTGACGCTGTTCGAGGCGGGTCCGAAGCTGGGCGGTCAGGTGCTGATCGCGGCACTTGCGGGCTGGCGTCGGGATCTGATCGCGATCGTCGACTGGCGTGTGGCCGAGTTGGAGCATCTGGGCGTGAAGGTCGTGACCGATTGCTTTGCCGGCGAGGAAGAGATTGCGGCAGAGGCCCCCGATGTGGTGATTATGGCAACCGGCGGTCTGCCGGATACCACCGTCCCGGAGGGCGGCGAGGAGCTGGTGAAATCCACATGGGATGCGCTTAACGAGCCGCAGACTATCGGCCAGAAAGTGTTGGTCGTGGATGGCACCGGCCGCCATCAGGCACCGTCCACCGCGCTGACGCTGGCCGAGATGGGCCGCGATGTCAGCCTGACGACAATGGATGAATTCATGGCGCAGGAGATGGAATACCAATCGCGCATCACCTATCGCAAGAAGCTTGCGGCGCTCCATACGAAGGTCGATATCGACCTCGAGATCCGCAAGGTCGAGCGCTCGGGCAACGGGCTGAAGGTGACCATGGTCCATATGCTGACGGGCGAGCGGATTGCCTATGAGGTGGATGATGTGGTCGTCGATCACGGCTCGCTGCCCTATGACGAGCTGTATCAGGAGATGCGGAGCGCTTCGGCCAATAATGGCGAGACACAGCTCGACGAGTTGCTGGCGCTCAAGCCGCAACCCGGCACGCCTGCCAAAGGCGAGGGCTATGCGCTCTTTGTCATCGGCGATGCGGTTGCCTCGCGCTCGATCCATGCCGCGATCTATGACGCCTTCCGCCTCTGCCTCGTGATCTGAGGGGAGGTAGAAGCTGTCCGTACTTATCCATATGGGCAGCATAAAAATTCGGCGCAGCCACGTTGCTGCGCCTAAAATCCGCTCATATGGCCGGATCTGGCGCAGAGCCTGCGAGGATATGACCGCCTTGCGGGAAATCCTCTTGCCTTGATCCGGCGCACAACTAGCAATGGGACGACATCAGTGAAAATCCCGTTGAGATCTGCCTCTATGGCGTGAAACCCTGAAGGAAAACCTCAATGAACCTTAATGATTACAAGATCCTGACCTTCGATGTCTATGGCACGCTCATCGATTGGGAAAGCGGCATGGTCGAGGGGCTGAAGCCGCTGACGGCGCGGCTGGCATCGCCCCTGTCGCGCGATCAGATCCTCGAGGCGCATGCCTATCATGAAAGCACCCAGCAGCGCTGGACCCCCGCGATGCCCTATTCCCGCCTGCTGGCAACCGTCTATCGCCGCCTCGCCGAGGAATGGGATATTCCGGTCACTTGGGAGGAATGCGAGACCTATGGCCAGTCGGTGAAGAACTGGCCCGCGTTCGAGGATTCGGCGGGCGCCCTGCAATATCTGCAGAAATACTTCAAACTCTGTGTGCTGACCAATGTCGATGCGGCCTCGTTCAAACATTCCAATGACAAGCTGGGTGTGACCTTCGATCACGTCTATACCGCCGAGGATGTGGGCAGCTACAAGCCGTCCGACAGGAACTTCGATTATATGATCGAACATCTGGCGCGTGTCGGGATCGAGAAACACGAGATCCTGCACACCGCCGAAAGCATGTTCCACGATCACAAGCCCGCCAACCGTCACGGCCTGACCTCCGCGTGGATCTACCGCCGCCATGACAAAAAAGGCTTCGGTGCCACGATGAACCCGGGCGAGATGCCGAATTACGATTTCCGCTTCAATTCGATGGCGGATCTGGTTGCGGCCCACCAGGCCGCGCTGCGCAAAGCCTCCTGAAGACCTAACAGACGGATCCCCTCGACGTGACGATCAAACTCGACCGTATCGACATCAGTATTCTCAACGAGCTGATGAAAAATGGCCGTATCTCCAATGTACGGCTATCGGAGCATGTGGGTTTGTCGGCCTCTCCCTGCCTCCAGCGGATCAAGCGGATGGAGGCGGCGGGGGTGATCGCGGGCTACGGGGCGCAGGTCGATATGACCAAGGTCTCGCAGCCCGTTACCGTCTTCACGGAATTTACCCTGTCCGATCACCGGCGCGAGCTGTTCTCGCGCTTCGAGCAGGAAGTCGGGCGGTTGCGTCAGGTATCGGAATGCCATCTGATTTCAGGCGGCTATGACTATCTGGTAAAATTCACCTCCCGCAACGTGTCCGAATATCACGAGACTATCGAGGCGCTACTGGAGCGCAATCTCGGAATCTCGCAATATTTCAGCTATATCGTGATCAAGTCCCCGATCCAGAAAAGCATCGTGCCGCTCGAAGATCTGCTCTGAGCACTCGGCCACGCGGGGTGGTATTGGCCCCGTCTTTCCGACAAAAGAGGCCTTGGCGTGGCGCATATGCCGCCACGTTCGTCGCGCCGTTCAGGTTGGCCTGAATGGCGCGTAAACACGCATAATCTGCGGTGTTTTATGGGTGTATGCCTAATTTCTCGCCTTTTATCCGACTTGGCGAGGCTGGTTCCCAAAAAGCTTTGACTCATACGCAATATGAATGAAGATGACTTAGTAATTCATATTTTGTATTTGTGAGCGATGGACACCAGAGACCTCCAGATATTCCTGAGCGTGATCGAAGAGGGAAGCATCACCAAAGCGGCGGCCAAGATCGGCACATCGCAGCCTTCCGTCTCGCGCACGGTGCAGGATCTCGAAGCCGAACTGGGCTTTGCGCTGTTGCATCGTGTGGGGCGGGGGATCCAGATCACCGAGGAGGGGCTCGCCTTTGGCGATGAGGCCCGGCGTCTTCTGATGTCCTTTGGCGAGCTGGCCGCACGGGCCAAGATGATTGCCGCGGGCAGGGGGCGTATCCTGCAAGTTGCCAGTATCTCGGCGATTGGCACGAGTCTGATCCCTGCCGCGCTGGCGGATCTCGGAACGGCGGGTCTGCCGCAGGAGACCCATGTGGGCCAGTTCCTACCTTCGGTCGTCGTGCAGGAAGTGCGCAGCGGACGGGCGGAGCTGGGTTATTGCAGCTTGCCGCTTGATACGTCGGGCGTCGAGGTCTTGCGGCTTTATAGCGCCCCTGATGCCATCGCCCTGCGTGAGGATGATCCGCTGGCAGCCCAAGAGGTGGTGCCTGTGGATAGCCTCGCCAACCGGCTGATGGTCACCATGCTCAATCCACTCAGGTTCCAGATGCATGTGGCGCGGGTATTGGCCGCGCGCGGCGTGCAGGTGGGGCAGGTAATCCGCACCAATATTTCCTATGCGGCGCTACAGATTGTCAGCCGCACAGGGGCTGCGGCGATTATCGATCCGGTCTCCGCGTGGGGCATGAATGTGCCAGGCGTCGTGATCCGCCCGATCGATGCGGAGGTGCCCTTCTACTGGGGGGTGCTGACGGCAAAGGGTCGGCCCCTGAGTGCGACGGCCATGCGGCTTGCCGATCAGGTCGAGGCCAATGCCGAACGTCTCATCCCGGGTTTTGCGCGGCTTGACCCGGCGCTTGCCGGCGGGCTCACGCCTCCGGCGCCCGAATTCTCGAACTATGGAACGGAAACATGATGGATAACACTCTCCCGTCACAGAATGCGGGATTGGCCGCGCTGGAAGCGCAACTGGCCGAGGATCTCTCGCTTCTGGAACTGCCGGCGAAATCATGGGTCCCGCGGCGTCAGCACGAGGGCGAGGAGGTCCGCGATGTCGTGGTGATCGGCGCGGGTATGTGCGGTCTGACAGCCACTGCCAAGCTGGTCCTCAGCGGGATCGACAATATCGTGACCTATGATGCGGCCCCCGAAGGTCAGGAAGGCCCATGGGTCACCTTCGCGCGGATGGAAACGCTGCGCTCGCCCAAGATCCTGACTGGCCCCGCGCTGGGACTTCCGCGCCTGACCTTCCGCGCGTGGTTTGTTGCGCAATGGGGACAGGCGGCATGGGACGCGCTCGACAAGATCCCGAAGAACCAGTGGATGGACTATCTGGTCTGGTATCGTAAGGCGCTGGACCTGCCGGTGAAAAACGATGTGCGCATGACCTCTCTCGAACAGGAGGGCGATCTGATCGCCGTCACCGTCGAGGGGGCCGAAACGGGGCGCATCCTGACCCGCAGGCTGGTTCTGGCAACGGGCCGCTCGGGGCTCGGCGGCACCTATGTGCCCGAAATGATCCGCACCATCGATCCGCGCTTCTGGGCGCATTCAGCCGATGATATCGATTTTGACGCCCTCAAGGGCAAACGGATTGCGGTGATCGGCGCCGGGGCCTCGGCGATGGATAATGCGGCGACGGCGCTCGAGGCGGGCGCGGGGTCGGTCGATATGCTGATCCGGCGGAAGGAAATGCCGCGGATCAACAAGATGACCGGGATCGGAAGCTATGGCGTGGTGCAGGGCATGCACCGTCTGCCCGATCTGTGGAAATGGAAGTTCTTTGATTATACCGCCCGGACCCAGACGCCGCCGCCGCGCAATTCGACGCTGCGTGTGAGCCGTCACGAGAATGCGCGCTTCTTCCTCGATTGCGGGCTGGAGAGCATGGCTGTCGAGCAGAACGAACTGGTCATCGAGACGACACAAGGCGAGATGCGCTTCGATTTCCTGATCGCGGCGACAGGGTTCGTGAACGATTTCGACGGGCGGGCCGAGTTCGCGAATTTCGCGCCTTTCATCCGGCGCTGGAAGGACGGGCGCGAGACCCCCGAGATGGGCCGCCCGCGCGCAAGCCTGTCGGATGCGCCGGATCTGGGGCCGGATTTCGAGTTCCGCGAACGCGAGCCGGGCAGCTGTCCGATGCTGGCCCATATCCATTGTTTCAATGACGCTGCGATGCTGACCCATGGTAAGGTTTCGGGCGATATTCCGGCAGTCAGTGCCGGTGCCGAGCGGTTGGTGCAGGGGATTGCCGCCTCGCTCTTTGCCGAAGATGTCGAGACCCATTTCAAGAACCTGCAAGCCTATGACACCCCCGAACTTCAAGGGGACGAATGGGTCGATGCGACCCCCAGCCTTCATGAAGGAGCTTCCGTATGAGTGATGCCCTAGACCTCGCGGCGGGCCTGAAGCCGCACGACCCGGTCTACCGTGCCCGCAGGGCCCGTCCCGAATTTGTGGAAGGGGCCGAACTCTGCCGTGCATCCGTGCTCGCACCCGAACACGGGCTGGGTCTCGATGGCGATCTGCGCCACGCGCTGGCCTTGCGGATGGGGCGCCTGAACGAGGACGAGGCGCTGGTGGCGCAATATTCCGAAGCGCTGGCCCATCTTGATCCGCTCGATCCGCTGGTCGCGCTCGGGAATGGCGCGACAGGGCTCGAGGCGCCGCATGCCGCGATCGCGCGCCATGTCGACATGGTCACGCTGACACCGTGGCAGGCAGGCCCCGAGCATATCCGCGCGCTCGAGGCGGCAGGGCTCAGCTCGCCGCAGATCATCGCGCTGTCCGAGCTGATCGCTTTCGTGAATTTCCAGACCCGTGTTGCCGCCGGTCTGCGCCTGTTGAGGTCCTGATGATCCCCACCGTCCGTATCAAACCGCTCGAATGGTATCCCTATATCGAACCGGTCAAACTGTCCGAGGCCACCCCCGAGCAACTCGACGCGATGAAGGTCACGCCCTCGGCCACCAAGGTCTCGGACTATGTGCGCACGCTGGCCCATGACCCCGAAAGCTATGTGGCGCGCACCGTGTTGTTCAACGCGATCATGTATGCCGAGGGCGGTCTCAACCGTGCCGATCGCGAGCTTGGGGCCTTGGGGGCCTCCATGGTGAATGGCTGCAAATATTGCGCCGTGGTCCATGCCCGCCGTCAGGCGCAGCTGGCCAAGAGCGATACTGCCGTCAGCGCGTTGTTCGTGGGCCAGCCCGAGGCGCTGGGTCCGCGCGATGCCGCCATCTATGCCTTTGCCCGCAAGCTTTCGGTGACGCCCAGCGAGGCGCAGCCCGAGGATGTGGCCGCCCTTCGGGCGCAGGGCATGTCGGATGAGGAGATCATCGATCTCATCCATTCCATCGCGATCTTCGGCTGGGCGAACCGGCTGATGCATGTTCTGGGGCACGCGGCACCCGCGGCCTGATAACAGGAGACGACGAATGCTTTCTATCAAAGACCTGAAGCTTGCCTATGGCAGCAACCAGATCCTCAATGGCGTCAATCTCGATGTCGCGAAGGGCGATGTCGTCTCGATCATCGGGCCGAGCGGCACCGGCAAGACGACGCTTCTGAAATGTATCAACTATCTGGCAAAGCCCCAATCGGGGACCATTTCGCTCGATGGGGTGCAGATGGATTATGCCCGCGCCGACAAGAAGGCGATCCGCGATATTCGCCTGCGCACGGCGATGGTATTCCAGCAGTTCAATGTCTTCCGCAACATGACCGTGATCCAGAACATCATGGACCCGCTGGTGGTGGTGCAGAAGAAATCGCGCGAGGAAGCCCGCGAGATCGCCCTGCGCGAGCTGGACCGCGTCGGCATGACCGAGCGTCAGGATCACTACCCCTCGCAGCTTTCGGGCGGTCAGTTGCAGCGCACGGGTATCGCCCGCGCGCTGGCGGTGCGCCCTGATGTCATCCTCTTCGACGAGCCGACCTCCTCGCTCGACCCCGAGCTGGTGAACGAGGTGCTGAAAGTCATCAAGGATGTGACGGGCTCGGGCATCACCTCGCTGCTGGTGACCCACGAGATGCAGTTCGCCCGTTCGGTCTCGAACCGGATCGTCTTCATGGAAGGTGGTGTGGTTGCCGCCGAAGGCAGTCCCGACGAGATCTTCGAAGCCCCCGCCACCCCGCGTCTCGCGCAATTCCTGCGCGCGGAACTCGAATTCGCTTAAGACCAACTGATAAAGGATAACAGGGAATGCTGACACTGACTTCTATGCTTGGCCGCAGATTTGCGCTGACACTCCTTGGCGCGGCGGGCCTTGCCATGGCCACCTCTGGTCTCGCGCTGGCCGAAGATGCTCCGCGCGTCATCAAGATCGCGACGGCGGCGGAATCCAAACCGCTCTCCTGGGGCGCCATCGGCCACGAGCCGCAGGGCTACGAGCCCGATGTGCTCAAGGCGATCAATGCCAAGCTGCCGCAATACAAGTTCGAGATGGAGGGTGCGGCCGATATCGCGCAGGAGACCGGTCTGGCCACTGGGAAATATGACATGATCACCGGCGGTTACTACTCCAACCCCACCCGTGCCAAGCAGTTCCTGATCCCCGAGAACCCGATCGGCGCGAGCATGATGAAGATCTATTCGCGTAAAAGCGACGAGATCAAGGATATGACCGGTCTGGCCGGTAAGAAAATCGTGCCCGTAACGGCAGGCGGCGGCGTGTATAAATTCGTGACCGGCTGGCAGGAAGAGCATCCGGATGTGAAGTTCAAGCTCACCGCTTCGAGCGCAGGCGTGCCCTATCCGACCCGCCTCAACGAGCTGAACCAAGGCAAATATGACGCGCTGATCCTGCCCTCCAATCTGGGTGAGGCCACCGTGATCGAACAGCAGAAACTGGATATCGTGGCCTCCGAGCCGGTCGTCGTGCACAACACCTATGTGCTGATCCATCGCGACGCCGAGAACGAGCAGCTGGCTGCAGATGTGAGCAAGGCGCTTGGCGAGCTGCGCGAGGATGGCACGCTCGATCAGATCTCCGAGAAGTGGTTCGGCGAGAAAGTCGGCGCCTATATGACGCTCAACTGAGCCTGGTCCCCAAACCGGATCGGGCTGTCATGGCCCGATCCCGTCCCTAAGCCCACAGGAGTATTCCCCCTTGGATCTTGCCGTTCTCGTTCCGGAACTGATCTCGGCCCTGCCGCTTACGCTGTTCATCATGTTCGTCGCGATGGCTGCGGGGTTCGTTCTGGCATTCATCACCACCTTCTTCCGTATCTGCCGTGTGCCGGTCATCAGCCAGCTCGCCGATCTCTATGTGTCCTATGCGCGCAGCGTTCCGGTCGTGTTGCAGCTTTTCGTCGTCTATTATGGCCTGCCGGTCTTTGTGGCCCAGTTCGGCCTGCCCGATATTTTCGATGCCAATCTGGCGGCAATGGTGGGGCTGAGCCTCTATCACGGCGGCTATCTCTCCGAGGTCATGCGCCCGGCCTATCTGGCGGTCGAGCGCGGTCAGCACGAGGCGGCGGATTCACTGGGCTACGGGTTCTTCCGCAAGCTCACCCGTGTGGCCGGCCCGCAGGCCGCCCATATCGCCTTGCCCGGCTATGGCAATTCGATCATCTATCTCATCCATAACGTGGCCCTCGTGATGTATATCGGCGCGGCCGATGTGATGGCCACTGCCCACCTTGTGATGGAGCGCGATTACAACCAGTACCAGTTCGAGACCTATCTCGTGCTCGCGGTGCTCTATTCGGCGCTCTGCCTTGTCGCATGGGCTATCATCCGCCTGCTCGAGCGCCGCTCGGGGCGCTACACCCAGCAGGGCGCGCGCCGCCTCAAACTCGCCCCCTCCGTGTAAAGCCGGAAAAGGATACGACCCATGTTCGATTTATCTCTCCTCATTCCGGATTTTCTGTCGATCCTTCCGGTAGTGCCGTGGACCCTGGCGATGGCCGTAGCGGTTTTCGTCCTCTCGACATTGCTGGGCAGCCTGTTTGCGCTATGCGAATACCGCCGTATTCCGGTTCTGCGCGAGCTGGTCGTGGCCTATAAGGTGGTCTTCAAGGGCGTGCCGATGGTGGTGGTGATCTTCCTCGCCTATTTCGGCCTGCCTGCGGCGCTGGAGTTCGTCACCGGGCTGGTGGGGCTCAAGGTGAACGGCCATATGACGCCCAACTGGGTGACGCTGATCGTGGCGCTGACTGCCTGTGTGGCCGCCTTCCAGACCGAGGTCATCAAGGGCGCGCTCAACTCCTTCGACAAAGGGCAGGCCGAGGCTGCGCATTCGCTCGGCTATACCGGCTGGCAACTCTTCCGCAGGGTGCTCCTGCCGCAGGTCACAGTGGCCGCGATCCCCGATCTGGCCAATTCGGTCATGGTCATCATGAAGGCATTGTCGCTCGGTTTTGCCATCGAGGTGGTGGATATCTTCGCGCAGGCCCAGCTGACGGCGGCGCTCAACTTCTACTATCTCGAAGCGTTCCTCGTGGCCGTGGTGATCTATATGGTCATCGCCTATCTGGTGACCCAACTCGCCGATTTCAGCGAGCGTCGTCTGCGGTTGCGCAGCTGAGATCTGCTCTTGCGCCTATGCCGCCTGTCCCTTGCACAAAGGGGCAGGCCGCTTCAGTCCAGATCGGCGGCGCTGTGGCGGTTGGGCACGCCATTCTCGCCGGTCGCATTCACACGGCGGCCGCGCTGGACGGCCGGACGCGCCGAGATCTCGCTCACCCAGCGGCCCAGATGCTCGTAGTCCTGCACCTGCAGGAAGGTCGCCGCATCACCGTATTGGCGCCCCTCGACCAGCCCGCCATACCAAGGATAGATCGCCATATCCGCGATCGAATACATGTCCCCCGCGATATAGGGGCGCTCGGCTAGCGTGCGGTCCAGAACATCGAGCTGGCGCTTGGTTTCCATCGCGTAGCGGTTGATCGGATATTCGAGCTTTTCGGGCGCATAGGCATAGAAATGCCCGAAGCCGCCGCCCAGGAAGGGTGCCGAGCCCATCTGCCAGAAGAGCCAGTTCATCACCTCGGCGCGCGCGGGCCCCGAGGCCGGCAGGAAGGCCCCGAATTTCTCGGCCAGATACATCAGGATGGAGCCGGATTCGAAAACCCTGACCGGTTCGGCTCCGCTATGGTCCACCAATGCGGGGATCTTCGAGTTGGGATTGATCTCCACGAAACCCGAGCCGAACTGGTCGAGCTTCATGATCTCGATGAGCCATGCGTCATATTCGGCATCGATCCCCGCCGCGAGCAGCTCCTCGAGCAGGATCGTCACCTTCTGACCGTTCGGCGTGGCCAGCGAGTAGAGTTGCAGCGGGTGCGCGCCTTTGGGCAGCTCCTTGTCGAATCGCGGGCCGGCGGTGGGCTGGTTGATGGCACCGAACCGGCCACCCGTCTCTTCGGGGGCGGTCCAGATCTTGGGCGGGGTATAGGTTTGAGCCACGGAAATGATCCTATGTCGGAGTGAAAGTCCTGTCTGTGCAAGCTAGGGCGCACAATTGGCAAGAAAAACCCCGTATCCGCCAATGCCGGAGCGCAGAGGACCCTTGGTCACCGCACAGGCAAGCAGAAACGACACCAAGAGATGCGCATTACCAATGAATTAAGGGTTGCCGCTTATGTGTAGGGAGAATGCCCGCGCCGCAAACCGTGCGCAGATTCTTGTCAACGGAGTAGGTCCTTGCGCTATCTGAAATCCTCTCTCGCCATTCTCGCCGTTTTTCTCGCCTCGATGATGCCGGCTCTGGCCCAGTCGCCGGTCCTGACGATTATCGGGGCCCCGGGCCATACCGCGCCTGTCGAACTTGATCGCGCAGCCCTCGAGGCGCTGCCGTCGGGAAGCTTCACGACCACCACCACCTGGACCAAGGGGCCGCAGGAGTTCAAAGGGGTCTATCTTGCCGATCTTCTCGCCGAATATGGTGTTAGCGAGGGCAATCTGAAACTGACGGCGGTCAATGATTACTCGGTCACTGTGCCGGTGTCCGAGCTGCATCCCAACGAGGCGCTTCTGGCCTATTCACGCAATGGAGAGACGATGTCGGTGCGGGATAAGGGACCGCTATGGATGGTCTATCCCTACGATTCCGACGAGGCGCTGCGCAACGAGGTCGTCTATGCCCGCAGTATTTGGCAGGTCGTCAAGATCGAGATCCTGAACTGAGATCCGCCGCGCCATGAGTCACCAGTTCCTTCGTGATGCCAGAAAGCGTAACCGCTTCATCGCGGCCCTCGGGCTGGTGCTCATCATTGGCGTGGCGCTTTACGGGATCTTCCAGAACGCGCGGGACGTCGGGCGCGAAATTGATACTCTGGCCAGCGCCAATACCGACAGCCCGCAATGGACCCTCTCGCAGATCGAGGTGGAGTTCGACCGGATGCGGCTGGCGCTACTTGGCGTCAAACCCGAAGTGTCCGAAACGGTGGAGGATTTCCGCCAGCGCTTCGACATATTCTACAGTCGTATCCAGACGGTGACCGAAGGCTCTGGCTTCCGCGAGATCCTGCGCGATCAGGGCGGCGCCAAGCCTTTGGCTTCGGTCTGGCATTTTCTCGACCATACTGCCGAGCGGCTTGATGGCAATCTGCCTTTCAACGAAGCGATGAAAGCGCGTGTGGTTGCCGAGGCGCGCGCCGCCGAAGGCGACCTGCGCGCGCTCGCACTGATGGGGCTTTCGATCTTTTCCGAACAGATCAAGGACCAGCGCGAGCTGGTCTTCAAGGCGCTGGTCAAGCTGGCGTTGATGACCTTGATCCTGTTTTCCATCCTTGCGATGGGGGCGGTGGCGCTCTGGCGCCTGTGGCGGTTCGGCCAGCAGAAGGCGCTGTCCTTGCGCGATGCGATGACGCGGATCACGGCGGTGGTCAACGCGTCGGTCGATGCGGTGGTCGTGGTGGATGCCGAAGGGACCATCGTCGAGTTCAATGGTGCGGCAGAGACCATCTTTGCGTGTCCGAAGGCCGAGGCGATCGGGCGCGAAATGGCGGACTTCGTGACGCTCCCCACTACGGCGGCCAGCCGTCGCGGTCTGAACGAGCTTGAAGCCAAGCGCGCCAATGGCGAGGTGTTCCCCGCAGAACTGTCCATCCGCGAGGCCGAGCTGCGTTCCGGGCGCCTGCATGTCATCTATCTGCGCGACATTTCGCGCCGTGTCGCGGATAAGGCCGAGCTGATTGCGGCGCGTGACAGGGCACTGGCTGGCGAGCGCGAGAAATCGCGCTTTGTCTCGGTCATGAGCCACGAGTTGCGCACGCCGCTCAACGGTCTGCTCGGCTCTTTGGAGCTGATCCGCGATACCGATCTCGATCAGCGCCAGACCTCCTTGGTCGAGGCGATGGAATTTGCAGGCCAGTCGCTCTTGCAACATGTCAATGACGTGCTTGATGTCGAGCGGTTGGATGCAGGTAAGCTCGATATCGCAAAGGTCGACTTCGATCCGCGCGGGCTGGTGGAAGAGATTGCCAAGGCGTTGCGCCCTGCTGCGTCCGGGCGCGGTAATTCGCTGACAGTGGAGCCCATGACGTCGATCCCCAAAGCGGTGATCGGCGATCCGGCGCGCCTGCGGCAGGTCATGATGAACATCGTCGGCAATGCGGTCAAATTCACCCGCAACGGGCTTGTCCAGATCGAGATGGAATATGCGATGGCGGGGCAATCGCTCGAGATCAGGGTCATCGATAGCGGCATCGGGATCTCGCGGGCTGATCAGGAACGGATCTTCGAGGATTTCGTGTCGATCCTGCCTACCGGCGCGCAAGACATATCGGGGACGGGTCTGGGGCTGGGTATCGTGCGCCGTCTTCTCGAGGCGATGGGCGGAAAGCTCGGCGTGGAGAGCGAGCCGGGCGAGGGCACGGTGTTCTGGTTCTCGTTACCTGCGCCTACGGCGCTGGTGCGGCGTCAGGCCGAGCCGCAGCCTAAGGCTGCGGCCGTCATTCCACCTTGCGATATCCTGATCGTCGAGGATAACGCCCTCAACCGCGAGGTTCTGCGCCAGATGCTCCTGCAGGGGCAGCACCGGGTGGTGATGGCCATTGACGGGCAGGACGGGGTAGATGCGGCGCGCAAGCAGAAATTCGACTTGATTCTCATGGATCTGAACATGCCGGTCCTCGATGGGCGGCAGGCCACTCGGGTCATCCGTGCCAGCGACGGGCCGAACCGCGACACGGTGATCGTGGCGGTCACCGCCAATATCTCGCCCGAGGCGGCGGCGGAGCTGAAGACGGCGGGCTGCGACGATGTCGTGTGCAAGCCGATCAACCGTGCCGCGCTGAACCGTCTGCTTCTGGCCCAGCATCAGCAGCAGTCGCAGCTGGATGCAGAGGCGGATGGCTTTGCCGATCCGCTGATCCGCGATGATCTGCGCGAGATGTATGGCGCGGAGGAATTTAGTGCCCTCGAGCAGGCCTTTCTTGCCGAGGGGCGTAAACGGTTATCGACCCTCCAACAGAATCTCATGTATGACGATCTGGAAAGCTTCGCCTCGATCGCGCATCAGTTCGCGGGATCTGCGGGAATATTGGGGTACAAGAAGCTGCATTCCATGCTCAAATGTTACGAGAACAGCGCAAGGGACGGCGATAAGGACGAGTTGTCGCGCAAGATGGAAGAGCTTCTTGATCTCTGGGTCCGTGTGGAGGAGATGATCCACGGGTCGTCCGCTGGACCGTTTTTGACGCCGGCATCTGCCGCGCCTGCACCGCGTAAGATCCTTCCCTGAGAGTGGCGCATACGCTCGGGAATGACAGGCCGTATTATCCATCTTGTCAGCCGTCCGCATGAAGGCTAGAGGCGGGGCCGCGCGCGTGCCGAGAGCTAACCGGCTCCGCATGTCACGCATCTGTCTTTATCGTCATGCCATGTTCGTCCCGAACACAGAGAGGGTCCGCCTATGACACAGATTCCGTTGCAGATGGGGTGGGAGGAATGGCTGGCATTGCCCGGGCTCGGGGTGCCTGCGATATTGGCCAAGGTGGACACAGGCGCGCGGACATCGGCGCTGCATGCGTCTGGCATCGAGATTACCGGCACGGCCGAGGCGCCGATGGTGCGTTTCACCCTGCAGCCCGTGCCGGAAAATGACGCGATTGCAGTGCAGTGTGAATGCCCGCTTCTGGACCGGCGCGATGTGACCTCGTCGAATGGCGAGACCGAGCAGCGCTATGTGATCGGCACAGATGTCGAGGTGGGCGGCGCCCGCTGGCCGATCGAGATTACGCTGACCGACCGCTCGACCATGGCCAGCCGAATGCTGCTGGGCCGGCAGGCTCTGGGAGATCATGTAACGGTGCTGCCTGCCGAGCGGCGGTTGCAGGCCGAGCTGGATTATACGGGCTACACCGTGCCCGCGCCTGATGATCAGGCCCGTCCGAGCCTGCGGATCGCCATCCTTACACGCGAGGATAACTTCACCACCCAGCGTCTGGTCGAGGAGGGCCGCGCGCGGGGCCACAAGGTCGATGCGATCGACACAACGCGCTGCTATATGGCGATCAACACGCTCGCGCCCGAGATCTATTATGACGGGCGCAAACTGCCGCGCTATGATGCGGTGATCCCGCGGATCGGCGCATCCATCACCCCTTACGGGGCGGCGGTGCTGCGCCAGTTCGAAACGCTGGGCACCTATTGCGTGAACGGCTCGCACGGGATCATGGCCTCGCGTGACAAGCTCTGGGCGCATCAGATCCTTGTGGGCGCAGGGATCGGGATGCCCGACACCGCCTTTGCGGCCTCGCCCAAGGATACCACCAACCTGATCGAACTGGTGGGCAATGCACCGCTGATCGTGAAGCTTCTGGCCTCGACGCAGGGCAAGGGTGTGGTGCTGGCCGAAACGCGCAAAGCCGCAGAAAGCGTGATCTCGGCGTTCCGCGGGCTGAAGGCCAATTTCCTCGTGCAGCATTTCGTGCGAGAGGCGGCGGGTGAGGATATCCGCTGTCTGGTGATCGGCGGCAAAGTCGTGGCCGCGATGAAGCGCAAGGGGGCGGAGGGCGAGTTCCGCTCGAACCTGCATCAGGGTGGCACGGGCGAGGTGGTGAAGATCACCCAGCAGGAGCGCCGCATGGCGGTGAAGGCCGCGCGCAGTTTCGGGCTCGGCGTGGCAGGGGTAGACCTTCTGCGCGCCTATGACGGTCCGAAGGTGCTGGAGGTCAACTCCTCCCCCGGTTTTCAGGGGATCGAGGCGGTGGCGGGCAAGAATATCGCAGCCCTTCTCTATCGTGAGATCGAGCAGCGCAAAGCCGTTCCCCGCAAGGCCTGATCAGTAGCCGGTGACGCCTTCAAGGGCGGGGAGCGGCACGGGAGCCGTCACGTCTTCGGGGCGGCGCTTCTCGTAGAAGGCGTTACCGCCTGTGGTCAGCACATAATTGATATTGTTGTAGCGCGCGCGATAGGTTGCGGTGTGGAAATACAACGAGTTGCCGATATAGGGGTGACGCTCGCCGCGCAGCACCGAGCGCGCTGCCGCGCGGATATAGGGCGCGCTGTCGAGATTCATCTTGCGGCTCATGATGCCGCGGGCGAACTGGTTTTTCTGCATCACGACACCGCAGACCGTATTCGGGAAATCGGGCGAGCGGACGCGGTTCATCACCACCGAACCGACGGCGATCATCCCGTCGCGGCTGGAGCGGTTGGATTCGAAATACATCGCCCTTTCCATGCATTCCTGCGGGGTGGCACGCGGACCTATGCCGCAGCCTGCCAGAAATGCGCTCAGCACCAGTCCGGCAAGGAGAGCGAGGCGGGAAGAGAGAAGATGGGGCACGATTGGATCCGCGATCGAAAGTTTGGCTGTGGTTAACGTGTCAGATATTCGTCGAGCTGGCTATGCAAAAGCTCAAGCGCCTTGCGCAGATCGGTCTCGGTGGTCTGCGGCGGCAGGGGAGGCAAAGCCGCCCCTACATCATGGCGAATGGCTTGCGCGAAGCTTTTGGCCGTTTCTTCGAGCGCACGGGCTTTCTCCGGATCGGGTTCGGGGGCCAGCAGGGCATGGCCGGTTACGGCGCCTGCCAGCACCCTGAGCGCGCCCAGAACGCGGGCGGCCTTGTCCAGCTGATCGGCCGAACGCCGCCCCTCCATCATCTTGCGCTGGCGCACTGTCTCGGCATGGGTGCTTTCGAGCCCCGCCTGCCGGCGCAGCCGGTCCACGGGTTCGGGCAGGCCGGTGCTGCCGACCGAGGCCGCCGCATAGTCCATATTGGCCTGCACGGCACGCGCCAGAATGTCGCGGAAATAGGGCTCGGCGCGGCCCGGCCAGAGGGTGGCGCCCACGACGAACGCGATGGCCGAGCCCAGGATATTATCGAGCGCGCGCGACAGGGCAATGCCGTGATCGGGCATCAGCAACTCTGTCACCAGAACGAAAAGCGCGCTGACGCCTATGGTGAAGATGGTGTAATTCACCCGTTTGAAAGCGATGGTGAGCGCCGAGGTCGGGATAATCACGGCCAGCAGCGTCAGCTGCCCCGGACCGAGCGCCAGCAGGCCCGCGGCCAGAAGGCCGCCCGCGATCGAGCCCAGAACCCGTTCCAGCATACGCGGCCATGTGGTCGAGAGCGCGGGCTGCAGCACGACGATAGTCGCCATCGTGGCCCAGTAGAAATACTGCATCTCGAGTGTCACGCAGATCAGGTAGGTCGCCACCACTGCAACCGTCAGCCGCAGGGCGTGGCGCAGGATCGGGTCAGGAATGTTGCGCCAGCTGGGGCGGGGCGTGCGGTCCGATTGCGGCGCTTGGGTCTCGGGGGGCTCGCCGCGCAGATGCTCGGCCAGACGCAGGAAGGCCTCTGCAACCGCGCTGACCACGGCCTGCGATTGTGCGCCGCCGCGTTCTGCCGCACGGCGCAGGTCTTCGGCCTCCCAGACCAGCCGGTCGGGATTGGGGTGGCGGGTCATCGCCTGCATCTGCGCCTCCGACAGCAGCGCCCCGATCCGCGCAAGCTGTTCGCGCAGCGGTGCTTCTTCGGTGGGTGCAAGCGGCTCGCTCAGCATGTGGTCGAGCGCGATCATCGCGGCAAAGATCCGGTCGGCGGTGCCCAGTTCGGCCATGAACTGGGTCTGGCCATTGCCCACGCCCAGGATGGTGCTGCGCGCCCGTTCGATGGCTGCGCGCAGGGCGCGGCGGTATTCGGGTTCGGCGGCGCCCAGGATCTCCTGCTGGCCCAGCCGCGCGGCCATGGCTGCGTTCATCTCGGAAAGCCGGGCAAAGACCGAGGCGATCGCGCGCCGAGCCGGACTTTGCGAGCGCAGCCGCCAGATCCAGAAGCTGAAGACCAGCGCCCAGATGCCGCCTATGAGAAATGCGCCGGCCAGATGCAGGGAGGCGATTGGCGAGCTGGGAAAGCCCACGGCCACGCCGCCCACCACGCAGATCAGCGTGCCCGACTGCGCGCCTGCGGGGCCGAATGTGCCGCCAAGGGCGGGCAGGAAGATGATCGGGATCAGCGTCAGGCAGGCATAGATCGGCCCGAGGCCTGCGCTTGCCGCGCCAAGGAAAGCCGCCAATGTGCCTGCCGCCACAAAGGCTCCCATCGCGCGGAAACGGGTGCGGTCGCGCCCGCCCGGGTCGCATAGGCAGACCCAGAAGGCGGCAAAGGCGGCCCAGAGGAGCTTCGGCTCGCCACTGGCCACCGCCGTCAGCACCATTGCGGCAAAGGCCAGCGAGGCGCGCAAGCCCTCGGCGACGCCTATGAATTCGGGGACCATGCCGATCGAATATCCCTCGAGCCGCCGCGCGAGGCGGTAGATCAACGAGCCTGGGGCGGCAGGGATGGAGGGCTGGGGCATGGGCTATGTCTTTCGCTCGGATGGACCTGATCTAGGACCATGAGCCGCGTTTGGGAATGCCGCAATCTGTCGCAAGCGGCCGGAACCCTGCGGCTTTGGCCGCGATGCAACAGCGCATGACAAAGGCCGCATCCCTGATGGAATGCGGCCTTCGTGCAGCAGGAGCGCGATCAGACCTGTCTGCGGCGCGCGCGGCGGAAAACACCGATCAATCCAAGGATCACGATCACCGCGATGATGATGCCCGCCCATGTCATCCATGCGGCGTTCTTCACGATCCACGGCACCTCGCCGCCCGAGCGGATGGTGTCCACGGCGGCCTTGTCCAGCTTCGGATCGGTGCCGCCGAAATTCGTCTGGACATACTTGGCAAGGGCCGCGATCTGGCCGTCATCAAGATCGTTCCTGAAGTTCGGCATGACCGAATAGCCCGTCGCATCGTGACGGCTGATGCCTTCGGCAATGGTCATCACGAGGTTCGAGGGATCTTTCGAGGTCACAGGGGCCGATTTCGACAGGCTCGGGAAATGTCCGTCGGGTGCGCCCTGACCATCGACACCGTGACAGGCGGCACAGGCCGAATTGTAGAGCTTCGCCCCATCGGTCGTGCTGTGATCGGCCAGTGCATCGGCATGGTCGGGATTGCCCTGCCAATCGGCGGTCTCGTAGCTCGTGATCGGCACTTCCTGCACGGCGGGGGAGGCCGCCACATCAATGGCCGATTGCACCGCAGGCACTTTCTTGAGATAGGCTGCGATCGCTTCCAGATCGTCATCCTTCAGCTTGCTCAGTGAATGTTCCACCGCTTCGGCCATCGGACCTGCGGCCGATCCATGCCCTTTGGCAAAGCCGTTTTTCAGATAGGCGACGATATCCTCGTTCGACCAGTCGCCAATCCCGGTGGCCTTGTCGGGCGTGATATTGGGGGCACGCCAGCTGCCCAGCGAGCCACCGCCCAGATATTCGGACTGTTTCTCGTTCATCATCAGCCCGCGCGGGGTGTGGCAGGTGCTGCAATGTTCGAGCGCATCCACCAGATAGGCGCCGCGTGCTTCCTGATCCGACAGGCCGTCCGGTGCCGTCCAGCCCGGCTTGGGCGAGAAGAGCATGTTCCAGCCGATCATCAGCGCGCGCTGGTTGAAGGGGAAGGGCAGGTCGGTTTTCTCGGCAGGGGCTGCATCCACCGGATCAACGCCCTGCATCAGGTAGGTATAGAGCGCCTTCACATCCGCATCCGTCATCTTGGCATAGGACGGGTAGGGCATGGCCGGATAGAGATGGGTGCCATCGGGCGTCACACCCTGACGGATGGCCTTGGCGAATTCGTCCTCGGACCAGGTGCCGATGCCATAGTCCTTGGAAGGCGTGATATTGGTGGCGATGATCGGCCCCATCGGCGAGGAGATCTTGTAGCCGCCCGAGAAGGGTTTGCCATCGACCGGCGCCGTGTGACAGGCGGTGCAGTCGGCGGCGCGGGCGATATATTCGCCCTGTTTCACCAGATCGGCATCCGATTGCGCAAGGGCGCTGGTGGCCAGAGCCGTAAACACCGTTGCAAGAGTAAGCAGACGCATGGCTCAGACCTCCTTCGCGATGGTGTCGGCGGCGCGGATTGCCAGCGCCACGGCGGTCAGCGTCGGGTTGACCACCGACGAGGAGGGCAGGTTACCGGTGCTGACCACGAAGAGGTTCTCGTGATCCCAGCTGCGGCAGTCCTTGTCCACGACCGAGTCCGTTGCCTTGTCGCCCATGATGACCGTGCCCATGATATGGTCATGGTTGGCCAGATCGCGTGACATGTTGAGCACCTCGCCATTCATCGCGCTGACAAACTGCTGATAGTCGTTGATACAGGGGTCGATCGCGCCACGGGCGTAGTCGTCCACCGCATAGGTGATGCGCAAATTGGGTTGGCCGAGCGCGTCCTTATGCGGCCCCGGTTGCACGCGGTTGGCCGGATCAGGCAGCGTCTCGAACATCGAATAGAGGCTCATATAGCGGGCGCTGTCATGTTTGATGCGCGCGTCCAGCTCGGAGCCCAGAACGCCTTTTTTCAGCAGGCGTTTGGTCATCGCCTCGTTCGGGACGAAGTTGTTGACCGCGTGTTTCATGCCCGAATGCTGCGAACGTGTCGGGCCGTCGCGATAGCTGAAGATCGCGCCTTGCTGGATCGGGCCACGGCCCGGCCAGACCGGATCTTCCGAGAAGAAGTCAAAGCCCAGGCCAAGGTGTGGCATCAGGTTGCGCCCGACCATATCGCTGGAATTGCCGACCTCGGAGGTGATCATCAGCTTGGCGCTTTCATAGCCATGGGCGGCCAGCACGAAGACCTTCGCGGTCAGGCGGCCTTCGTCCCCTTTGGACGATTTCCATTTGACGGCGGCAATCTTGCCATCTGGACCTTTCTCGATCTGGGTCACGGTGGTGTTGGTCATCAGCTTGACGCCCGCCTCGACGGCGAGATCGGCGTGGAAGACGCCGGAATAGTTGGCGCCGATCGGGCAGACAGGGGCGCAGTTGTTGTTGCCTACACAGCCCGGACGGCCACGGTAATTACCGCTCATCATGGCCGAGGGCTCGGCCACCACATCAAAGCCCAGAGGCTCGATCCGGCTTTTGAAGGTGTCCAGCATGTAGCTGTTTTTCTGCGCGGGCATCGGGAAATCTTTGGAGCGCGGAGGCCATGTCTCGCCTTTGCGCACGCCAGACTGGTCTTCCTTCATATTGCCTGCGACGCCAATCTCGTATTCGGCCTTCACATACCACGGCTCGAGATCGCTATATTCGATAGGCCAGTCGCGGCCCACGCCATAGGTGGACTGCATCTTGAAATCATCGGGGATGAAGCGCCATGTCGCGCCGCCCCAGTGCCATGTCGAGCCGCCCACCAGTTTGAGGAAGTTGGCGATCATCGGGAAGTCGCCATCATTCTCGACATAGTCATGCGAGGCCGACGTATGCGCCCAGGGCTCGTCCGGATAGGGGCCGTTATAATCGGTGCGGCGGGGAGAATTGCGGAAGGCTTCGATCAGACGCCAGCGCGGAATGCGCACGCCCGCCTCGAGCATCAGAACGGATTTGCCTTGCTTGGCCAGCTCGTAGGCGGCATTCGCCCCTACCGTGCCGGAACCGATGACAATCACATCGGCATCATAGTCATTAGCCATTGGGTATAGTCCAGATTTCTAAAATAGTTACAGCGCGATCACTTGATGTCGTCAGCGGTGGGCGGCTCGGCCCAGTAATTCTGCTTGTGCTGCGAGTAGGTCGGGATCGGAGTGGTATTGCCGGTGGGCTTCCACATCAGCGCATCGCGATAGGTGACGAATTTCGCGTCATCCTTTTCCTGCGACGGATCGGGCGTGCCGGTATAGCCCAGATACCAGACGGCGGTGATCGTGGTCATGGTCTCGCGCAGATCCTGATCGGGACTGGTTGCAAGGAAGGCGTCGATATCCTCGACATCGGCGGATTTGATCGCATCCGACAGGGCAACGACCTTGGTGTCGAAGCTCGGATCCAGCTCGACCAGCTGGTCATAGGCGCGCTCGACCAGCTTGGGGTCGAAGCCCTTCTGCCGGGTCACGAAAGCGCTGATCGTGCCAAAACCCGCCACCCCGTCCGCGGTGGCCGCCATTGCACGGCTCATGCCCAGTCCGGCGCCCGATGCCGCCACAAATCCCGCGACCGCAGAGGTGATCAAGAAGTTGCGTCGGTCCATGCCGGAAAGCTCTTTCGATGCAGCCGGAGCCTCGGCTTTATCGGTGCGACATTTGGTCTTGTTCAAAACGTGACACTCCTCACTAATATTTCAGATAGGCCGCGTCGCGAAATGGCTGGACCGTGAAACAGTGCGGCTTCGGGCAAGCAAATTTCGAGTCGGGCTTTTGTATGCGTTTGTATGCAAACCATTGGCGTTGATCATGTGCGTGCTTATGAATGGTGTATTCCGGAAACAGCTATAATGGCGCATTATCTCCCGCTGGCGTGAAAATCCTTGAAAACGGTCGATTATGCTCGGTCTTGAATGGCGCTCAATGCGCCTTCGGGTAACCTGCCGAGGCACAGGTAACGCTACGTCGCGCTCTGGCTGCCAGAAATTCGTCGCGTGGCATCGCTTGACCTCGGCGGGGGAGGATGCAAAACCACCTCACCGGTATCCGCGAGGATATAATAGGGAATCCGCACCGCTCCGGCGGCAACCGGAACTGCCCCCGCAACTGTAGGCGAAGAGCGCCTTTGCAACACCACTGGGCCATCGGTCCGGGAAGGGCAAAGACGCGTTGAGGCGCCAGTCAGGAGACCTGCCGGCCTGAAGATGTTAACCGGACGGGGTGTGTCGGTAGGGCAGGCGGGGTCTCCGGCCCCTGTCCTTTATGGCGCTTTCCGCTCCTTTCGATAGGACGGAACTGATGAAATGCATGATACTGGCCGTGGCCTCATTGCTGGGTGCGGTCTCGGCCTCCGCGCAGACGCATTATCCGCTGCAAATAGAAAATTGTGGTCGTAAGGTCCGCTTCGAGGCGGCCCCCGAGCGCGCGGTGACGATCGGTCAGTCGGCCACCGAGATCCTCTATTCGCTGGGGCTTGCGGATCGGGTGAAGGGCACCTCGGTCTGGTTCAACAAGGTGCTGCCGCGCTATGCCGAGGTCAATGCACAGATCCCGCGTCTGGCCGATAATGATCCGAGCTTCGAGAGCGTCGTGGCCCGTAAACCCGATCTGGTTGCCGTGCAATATGAATGGCATGTCGGTCCCAATGGTGTGGTGGGCACCCGTGAGCAGTTCGCAGATCTGGGGATCAATACCTATATCCTTCCCGCCGATTGTGACACCAAGGACAACAGCACCGGCGGCGATGGCACGCGGGTAGGCGCCTTTGATCCCGTGCAGGTCTATAAAGGCATCCGCCAGCTGGCCGAGATCTTCGATGTCGCCGACAGGGGCGAGACGCTGGTCGACGATCTGCAGGCGACCGAGGCGCGCGCCGTGGCACGGGCCAAGGCGCTGGATCTGCCGAAGGGCTTGAAAGCGGCCTTCTGGTTCTCCTCCGCCGATATCGCGCTCGATCCCTACATGGCGGGCCAGCTTGGTGCGCCGGGCTATATGATGCGCGCGCTCGGCCTTACCAACGTGGTGCAATCCGACGAGGAATGGCCCACGGTCGGCTGGGAGAGTATCGCCAAGGCCGACCCCGATGTGCTGGTGATCGCCAAGATGGACCGCCGCCGTTTCCCCGCCGATGATGTCGAGGAAAAGCTGAAATTCCTGCGCAGCGATCCGGTGACGCGGCAGATGAAAGCGGTGCGCGAAGGGCATATCGTGGTGATGGACGCCCATGCCATGAGCGCGACCCTGCGCACGATCTACGGGCTCGACAGCCTGTCCGATGCACTGGCGGGTATGACTTTCCAATGAGCCGGAAGGCGCTTTTATGGGGTGCGGGGCTGATCGTTCTCGCGCTGACCCTGCTGGCCGGGGCGGCCATTGGCGAGACGCGGCTGCCGCTGGCTTCGGTCGCGAGGGTGCTCGCCAACCATCTTTGGCAGGCGGGCTATCCGGTGGACCGGATCGATGCGGGTATCATCTGGTCCTACCGGCTGCCCCGCGCGATTGTGGCGGCCAGCTGCGGGGCGGGGCTGGCGCTGACAGGGGTCGTGCTTCAGGCGCTGTTGCGTAATCCGCTGGCCGATCCCTATCTGATGGGGCTCTCGGCGGGCGCTTCCACCGGCGCGGTGCTGGTAAGTATCGCGGGGTTCGGGGCGGGGGCGCTCAGCATGTCGGCAGGCGCGCTGATCGGGGCGCTTGCGGCCTTTGCTGCCGTGGTTGCGCTGGCTCATGCCATCCCCGGCACGGCGCGCGGCACCAGCGGGGCGGCCGCGATCATCCTTGCCGGGATTGCAGGTAGCCAGATGTTCAATGCGCTCACCGCTTTCATCATCGCGCGCTCGGCAAATGCCGAACAGGCGCGCGGTATCATGTTCTGGCTGATGGGCAACCTCTCGGGCGTGCGCTGGGAGGATGTGCTCCCCGCCGTTGTGGTGACCTGCCTCGGCGCGCTCGTCTGCCTCTGGCACCGCCATGCGCTCGATGCCTTCACCTTCGGGGCCGAGAGTGCGGCATCGTTGGGGGTCAATGTGCCCAAGACGCGCGGGATCCTGATCACCGCGACCGCGGTGATGATAGGGGTTTTGGTGTCGAAAGTGGGTGCCATCGGTTTTGTCGGGTTGGTGGTGCCCCATGCGATGCGCTTTCTGGTGGGCACCCGCCACCAGCGCCTTGTGCCGGCCTCGGCGCTGGCGGGGGCGGTGTTTCTGGTTCTCGCCGATATTGTCTCGCGCATCATTGTGCCGGGGCAGGTTCTGCCCATCGGGGTGGTGACCGCGTTGATCGGGGCGCCCGCTTTCGCGCTGATCCTGATGCGAGGGGCGCGCTGATGGTGCTGCGCGTGGAAAACCTGCAGGCTAAGGCGCATCGGGTCGAGATCCTGCACGGGATCTCGCTGACGGTCGGGGAGGGTGAATATCTGGGGCTGATCGGGCCGAACGGCTCGGGAAAGTCTACGTTGATGCGGATGATGGCGGGTTTGGGAAAGCCTTCTGGGGGCAGGGTGCTTTGGCAGGACAGGCCGCTGGCAGAACTGGGCGCGCAGGTGCGGGCCCGCCAGATCGCGCTGGTCGAACAACAGGCCGAGACCACCGACCGGCTGCGGGTGCGTGAGGCGGTCGAGCTGGGGCGTATCCCCTTCCTGTCACCCTTGCGGGGCTGGAGCATGCGCGATAGCGAGGCGGTGACCCGCGCCCTCTCGGCGGTCGATATGGCAGGGCGCGAGGACCGGTTGTGGCACACGCTTTCGGGAGGCGAGCGCCAGCGGGTCCACATCGCCCGCGCATTGGCCCAGTCGCCTGCGCTTTTGCTGCTTGACGAGCCCACCAACCATCTTGATATCCGCCACCAGCTGGCACTTCTGGCCCTTGTGCGGAGCCTGCCCGTCAGCCGGGTGATCGCGCTCCATGATCTCAACCATGCGTTCTCCTGTGATCGGGTGGCGCTCTTGGAGGGGGGGCGGCTCAAGGCGATCGGTCCCCCTGCCGAGGTGCTCTCGCCCGACAATTTGCGCGAGAGTTTCGGGGTCGAGGCGCGGCAGGTGCGCGATCCGGACGGACATCTGGCGCTGCATTTCACAGCGAGCCTGCCGCGGGCCGGTTGATCGCGCGGCAGGCCGATCCCATCTTGCGGGATGGGCCTGCCGGACATATCCCTGCACCCGCCGGAAAAGGAGCGTCCCATGGCCATACCCGATACCCAGATCCCCGTCTTCGTGCTGACCGGTTTTCTGGGGGCTGGCAAGACGACGCTTCTCAACCGGCTTCTGGAAGATCCCGCCTATGCCGATACCGCGCTGGTGATCAACGAGTTCGGTCTGGTGGCGGTCGATCATGATCTGGTGCGCAAGGGCCGCGAGGCGCGGGCCAGCGTCACCACGACGGGCTGTATCTGCTGCACGCGGGGCAGCGATCTGCGCGCCTCGCTTGACGAGCTGCTTGTGCTGCGGCGCAACGGGACGCTGCCGCCTTTCTCGCGGGTTATCGTGGAGACAACAGGGCTGGCCGATCTGGCCCCCATCGTGAACAGCCTTATTCCCGGCGGGCTGGCGGCGGTCGCTCTGGCCGATCATGCGGTGGCGCGGGCGTTCCGGCTGTCGGGTGTGATCACGGTGGTGGATGTCGAGGGGATCGGGGCGGTGCTCGAGGCCCATCCCGAAAGCCTTCGCCAGATTGCCTTCGCCGATCATGTGGTCCTAAGCAAGACAGACCTCCACCCTGCGGGAGATCTGGGTGAGGCGCTGCGCGGCCTCAATCCGGGGGTGATCGTGCATGACGCGGCTGCCGATGGATTCTCGCCCGCCAGTCTGATTGGAGCTGGAAGCTACAGCGCCTTCGGCAAGGGCGAGCAGGTCGGCAAATGGCTGGCTGCTGAGGCGCAGCTGCGGCCCCTGACGGGCGGTCATTTTCATGATCTCAACCGGCATGGAGGGGTGCAGGCAGTGCCCTTGACCTCGGATACACCGGTTGATGAAACCGCGCTGCGCCAGTTCCTGACGCGGCTGACCGCCACGCCCTCGAACGGGCTTTTGCGGATCAAGGGGCTGATGGCGCTGCGCGATGACCCGTCGCGCCCGCTGGTGGTGCATGCGGTAGGCCACAGGCTCTATCCCGGTCTTCGGCTCGAGGGCTGGCCCGACGGGCAGGCCGGCAACCGGCTTGTGATCATCGGCACTGCGCTCGATGAAATGTCTCTGTGCCAGCAATTCGACCGTCTGGGCGGTCAGCCCTTTGCGGATTTTCCCATCGTGCAGGGCATCCGTTGAGCATATCGTGGTCCGGCGGCACCCGTCGGTTCACCCCTCGGTTCACGCCGCCCGTTCACGCCAGCGTGCGTTGACAGCCGCGTTCTGCGGGCGCAGAAGCCATAGCTGAGTTGTTTGGTCGGGAATAAACGCCCACCGATCCAGAGCTAGGCGAAAGAGGCAGGTCATGCTGGCAACTTTGGTGATCGCGCTCCGTGAAGGGCTTGAGGCGACGCTGATCGTAGGGATCATCGCGGCCTTCCTGCGTCGCAACGGGGCGGGGCTCGGCCCGATGTGGGCGGGGGTCGGGCTGGCGGTTCTTCTGTCGCTCGGTGTGGGGCTTGGCCTCAACCATCTCGAACAGAGCCTGCCGCAGGCCCGTCAGGAAGCGCTCGAGACACTGATCGGCGTGGTGGCCATTGTCTTTGTTACCGGCATGATCTGGTGGATGGACCGCCACGGGCGTGATCTTAAATCGAGCCTTGAGCAGGATGCGGCGGCCGCGCTCTCGGGACGTGGGGCCACGGCACTGGCCGCAATGGCCTTTCTGGCGGTGCTGAAGGAAGGCTTCGAGACGGCGGTGTTCTTTCTGGCAACCTTCTCGGCGGCGCAATCGGCCCTTTGGGCAGGGATCGGCGCGCTGATCGGACTGGCGCTGGCGATCGGCATCGGCTGGGGTATTTATCAGGGCGGGGTGCGGCTGAACCTGTCGCGCTTTTTCCGCATTACCGGCGGTTTCCTCGTTCTGGTCGCGGCGGGGCTTTGTGTGAGCGCGCTGCGCACAGGCCATGAGGCGGGTTGGATCAATGGCGGTCAGCAGATGGTCATGGATCTGGGCTGGCTCGTGGCGCCCGGCACGGTGCAGGCCGCGCTGATTACCGGTGTGCTGGGCATCCCCTCCGATCCGCGGCTGATCGAGGTTCTGGGATGGGTGAGCTATCTCGCGATTGTTGGCGCGCTTGTCTACTGGCCCACAGCCTATCGCCCGAGCCCGCGCAATGCGGGGCGGCTGAAACTGGGCGCGGCGCTGATGCTGGCCGTTGCGGCGCTGGGTCTGTTTCTTGTGCCGCAGCCGCGGGCGAGGCTGCGCCCGCAGGCGCCGGTCGCGGCGCTGCGTGGCGATGGGGCGGGGCAGGTGCAGCTGCGCGGGGACGTGCTGGCCCTCGATTTTGGGGGCGTCCCCCTGAATCTGCCGCATTCTTCGGCGCAGAGTTCGGACCATAACGGGCTCCCGCTGAGCGAGGCCGATTACGGTGCGACGGTGGCTTTGAATGACGCTCCACAGACGGTGAGTTTTGCCGAACTGGTGGCGCTGAATGGCGGGCGGCGTCCGATCGGGTTGAACCCCACCCGCTATCCCGGCCCTTACACCGCGCAATGGCAGGCCGATCTGGACGCCCATGCCCGTCTGGCGCAGGGCGCGGTTGTGCAGGCGCGAGGCGGGGCACAGGTTCTGGTGACCCTGTCGGGCCGCGGTCTGCAGACCCCGCGCAGCCTGCGCGTGCGCAAGCTGCCCCAAGCCGTTGCGGCGCAAACCGGCCCTCTCGCATGGGCCACCTCCGATACGTTTTCAGCCAAAGCCATGGCCGCCTATCGCGCCTATGGCTCAGCCTTGCAGGAATGGCAGTTCTGGGCCCGCCAGCTGTCTGTTGTCCTTCTTCTGGCGGCCCTTGCGATTGCCCTGCGCGCGGCGCGGCAATTGCGCTCTCTCGCACCCGAACGGGTCTCTCCCTCACATGGCGCAGGGGTAGAACCTGCGCCCAAAGGATCTCACTGATGTCTGTCTCCCGCTCTTATCCGATCATCCTCCCGCTTCTGGCAGCGCTTGCCACAAGCACCTCCGCCTCGGCCCAGACCGCCGAAAGCAACGCCTCTGGCGCCGCTCAGGTCGCGATCACGATGACCTCCGATAATGGCGGCAGCTGCAAGCTGAGCGCGACCGAAGCCGCCGCAGGCCCCGTGACCTTTACTGTCACCAACCAGACCGCCACCGCCCTGACCGAGGTCGAACTCCTCTCGGGTAATCGCATCATCGGCGAGAAGGAAAACCTTGCGCCCGGTCTGCCATCGGTCACCTTTACTGTCACGCTGGGCGGCGGCAGCTACGACATCTACTGCCCCGGTGCCGATCCGCAAAAGACCGCCTTCACCGTCACCGGCGCTGCCGCCAAACGTGCCGAGGGCAGCGTCTCGGAGTTGCTCGACAAGGGCACCGCCGATTACAGCGCCTATGTAAACAAGACCGTCGATGCGATGGTCGTGGCCGTGACCAAGCTCGATGCCGATATTACCGCGGGAGATCTGGAGGCTGCCAAGACCGATTACGCCCATGCCCGCCCCTTCTACGAGCGGATCGAATCCGATGTGGACGGTTTCGTGATGGACGGGTTCGATGCGACCGACAATCACGGCAATCTCGATTATCTTATCGATATGCGGGCCTCGAACGAGGATCCGGCGGTAGGCTGGTCGGGCTATCATGCGATCGAGCGCGATCTCTTCGAGCGGGGCGCGATCACCGACGACACCAAGACCACGGCGCATGAGCTGCTGAAGAACGTGAAGCTGCTTGACCAGCTGGCCCCAAGCCTCGAATTCTGGCCCGAGGATCTGGCCAATGGCGCGGCGGATCTGCTCGAAGAAGTCCAGAGCACCAAGATCAGCGGCGAGGAAGAGGCCTATAGCCATATCGATCTGGCCGATTTCGCGGGCAATGTCGAAGGCGCCGAGCAGGCCTTCGCCTATCTGGAGCCGGGGATGGCGCAGATCGATCCCGATCTGACCAAACGCGTGAGCGACGAGTTCGACAAGGTGCGCGCGCTGCTCGATGGCTACCGCGACAATACGGTGCCCGGTGGCTATGTGCTCTATACCGATGCGCTGAAAGCCTCCGACAAGGTGACGCTCAGCCGGGCCATCCAGTCGCTGCAGGAACCGCTGTCGCGCGTGGCCGAAAAGGTCGCGACTGCTGGCTGATGCGCTGGCCGGAGCCCCACCGGGCTCCGGCATCCCTCTTTCCTCGCCCGTCTTGCCATGGAGAGCCCCATGACCCCCGATCCCAAACGCCGCAGCCTGCTTTTTGGCGCTGCCCTCTCGCCTCTGGCGACCCCGATGTTGATGGGCGCGGCGACGGCCGACACAGAGGCTGGGCCGTCCAACGCCATCGACCTGAGCCACGCCTATCCGTTCTACGGGCCGGGCCCGCAGGCGGGGATCGCCACTGCGCCGCAGCGCCATGTGGTTTATATGACCTTTGACCTGACGTCGGAAAATCCGCGCGATCTGCAGGTGCTGTTGGCGCGCTGGTCCGCCTCGATCGCGCAGATAATGAAGGGCGAGCCGATCAGCAAGGTCGATCCGGACCGTCCCGATGCGGGCGCACTCGATACGGGCGAGGCGCTCGATCTGGGGCCCGCCTCGCTGACGGTGACGGTCGGGTTGGGGCCGGATCTGTTCGAGAAGACCGGTCTTCAGGCGCATCGGCCCGCCGGCTTGCGCCCGCTCAAACATCTGCCCGGAGATGCGCTGACCCCCGAGATCTCGGGGGGCGATCTCTCGCTGCAGGCCTGCGCCGATGATCCGCAGGTGGCCTATCACGCGATCCGCGTGCTGGCGCGGCTGGCTAAATCCACGGGCACCGCCTCCACCCGCTATGCGGTGATGGGCTTCGGGCGGGCCTCGGCAGGCAAGGGGCAGGCGACGCCGCGCAACCTTCTGGGCTTCCGCGATGGCACCCGCAACATCACGAGCGATGCCGATCGCGAGGCCTTTGTCTGGACCGACGAGCCGGGCTGGGGCAAGGGCGGCAGCTATCAGGTCATGCGCAAGATCAGCATGTTCATCGAAAGCTGGGATACCGATCAGATCGATGACCAGAATGCGGTCTTCGGGCGGTTCAAGGTCTCAGGCGCACCGCTGACCGGCACGCAGGAATTCGATACGCCCGATTTCACGGCGCAGGGTCCGCATGGTCCGGTCATTCCTGCCAATTCCCATATCAGCCTTGCTGCCCACGAGCATAATGACGGGCTGAAAATCCTGCGCCGCAGCTACAACTATACCGACGGGATCAACGCGCTCGGGATGCTGGATGCGGGGCTGCTGTTCCTGTCCTACCAGAATACGCCCGAGGCTTTCGAGCGGCTGCAGACGCGGCTCGGGGCGGCGGACCGGCTGAACGACTATATCTCGCATGTGGCCTCTGGGGTCTTCTACATCCCGCCCGCGCCCGCAGAGGGCAGCTATATCGGGGCGCAGATGTTCGGATGAGGTCGGGCTGAGCGCGGTCCGGTGAGGCGTCAGCCGAAGATCTCGACACCGACCGCGCAGCCATAGACGCCGATCAGCAGCACGGATTCGATCCCGATCCGCGCCGGCCCCTCGCGCTGGCGCAGGATCAGCCCGCCCAGCAGGATCGCGGTCATCAGAAGGCCGGTTGCCAGCCAGTAGAGGTCGGTTTGGCTCATGGCCTGATAGATCGCGCCCTCGCGATAGGCGGCATCGGAGAAAACCAGAAACAGCGTGTCGAAAGTGTTGCCGCCGATGATCCCACCCACCGCCAGCTGCAAGGCGCCGCGCCGCACGGCCACGATCGTCGTGACCAGCTCGGGCAGGGAGGTGACGACTGCGGTCATTAGCGCACCCACGAGGCTCGAAGACAGCTGGTAGCGGGTGATGAACTCCCCCGCGATCTGGGCGATGATCCAGCCTGCGCCACCCATGAGGGCGACCAGCGCCGCAAAGGCTAGGGCCGGTCCGGTCACCGAGGCCTGCGGGTCGTGATCCTCGTCGGGCGCATCCTCGCGGGTGTCGGCGGTCTTGACGGGCTGCCACATCGGGTTCTCGCCCACGGCGGACGACAGTCTGACGCCCCAGAGATAGGCCAGAAACATCAGAACCGAGACCGGCGAGACGCCGAAATAGGCGATGTCGGGGCCGGAGGCCGCCGCAACGGGCAGGCTAAGCAGAACCAGCAGCATCACCGCCTGAAAAAGGTTTGTGGGTTCGGCTGCGGCATGTTCGAGGTTGACCCTGCGATAGGCCAGATCGGCAATAGCCAGAAACAGCGTCTGCGCGGCAATCCCGCCCACCGCATTCGAGACGGCAAAGCTTGCATCGCCCCCGTAGGCCGCCGAGACGGACATCACCACGCCCGAGAGCGAGGTCGCGCCGCCCAGAAGCACCCCGCCCGCCAGCGCCTCGCCCAGACGGGTCCGGTCGGCAATGAGATCAGCCAGCGCGGTCGCCCTGATCTAGACCAGAACAACCACCGCACCTGCAATGGCGAATATGGTCAGCAGCAGCGGCAGCGTAAGACTGGCGAACATGGGAAACCTCTCCGGATCGGGCTTTGCCACTCAACCATGCGCATCGCCATTCGTTCCCTCGTAGTCCGCAGCCAGCGCCGTTGAGTGCCATGCTCGGTGCCTGCCACTGATTGCACCCACGGAACATCCGCCGCCGTATCCGCATTGTCCCACCAGCTATCCTGATTGTGAACGCGAGGAACCCGATGTCACGCCACTCCCATGACCCCGATGATTTTGCTTGGTCCGTGCCCGTGATGCGCGCCGGTTATGCAGGCCGCGGGCTTGTCTATCTGGCGGTAGGGGCGACCTCGCTCTGGTCGATCCTGCACGGGGGCGAGGCCGAGGGCACCAAAGAGACGATGCAGCATCTCTCGGGGATGCTGGGCAATGCGGTTCTGGTGCTGATCGCGCTCGGCATGCTGGCCTATGCGATCTGGAGGGTGACGGATGCGGTCTGGGATCTGGAGGATTACGGCACCAAGCTGAAAGGGCTGGCGGCGCGAGTAGGGCTTGCCGTAAGCGGACTGATCCATCTGGGTATCGGTGGGGTGGCCGTTCTGGCCCTGCTTGCGCGCTCGGGGAGTGGTTCGGGCCAGATGGTCTCCACCGTGATGGGTATGCCGATGGGGCGGCTGGCCGTCGGGCTTGTGGGGGTCGCGGTCATCGGCGCCGCAGTCTATTACCTGATGAAGGGCATCAGGGCGAGCTATCGCGGGCGGCTCAGGGCGAATGCGGTGACCACCCATGCCAATCTGATTCTACAACTCGGGCTGGTGGCGCAGGGTGTGGTGCTGATGATCGCCGGTGGGCTGATCGCCTATGCCGCTTATGCCTATGCGCCGGAGGCGGCGGGTGGAATGGACCGTGCCTTCGAATGGTTGCGCGCGCATCCCTTCGGCCAGTGGCTCTGCGGTACGATCAGTGCCGGTCTGCTGGCCTTCGCGCTGTTCTGCTTTGTGAATGCGCTCTACCGCATCGTGCCGCGTGCCAGCGAAAAGGACGTGGAAACCCTCGCAAGGAAGCTGAAATCGATGGCCTGACCAAGGCCGGGGGCGGGCGGTCGGTGCCGTATCCGATGCGTTCTTGCTGCTCCGGTGGATCTTGCTGCGGGATGCCGCCTCGGATCTGAAGGCTGGTTGGTCCGGTCACAGATCAGCAGGCCGCCGGGCTGAAGCCCCCCGCCTCCCGCCAGGAAACGCCTCAGAACAGAAAATCGGTGGCTGTCCAGCTCTGGTCATCTATGGTCAGCGCCTCGAACCCCGCGACCTTGACCAGAAGCGCCTCCGATGTCTCGCCGGTTGTGGTGATCAGGAGATGGTCGAGCGCGGCGCTGGTGCCCTTGGTCTGCCATGTGACCGAGAGATCCCCGAGGCCGCTCAGCCCCCATTCGCGCAGATCGAGGATATCCTTGCCGATCTCGAAATCCTTGATGTAATCGGTCGCACCGTCGCCTGCGGCCATGGAGAACATGTCGCTCTCCTCACCGCCAAAGAGAATATCCCGGCCCGCACCGTCATGGAGAATATCGCGCCCCGCACCGCCATAGACCTGATCGCGCCCTGCGCCGGCAAAAATCTCGTCATTGCCTGCAGTGCCGTAAAGCGCAGAGGCTTTCCTGTCATCGCCTGCGGTGCCAGTAATGACCGTATCGATGGTGATCGTGTCGGTGGCGCCGAAATCGATCAGGCCGCTTTCTGAAAAGATGAAGCTGCCTGCATCGAGCGGGCTGACGATGTCATATCCCGAACCGGATAGGCGCAGGATCACGGACTCCGCCGTGATCCCTTCGCCCGCGGTCAGCATATACTGCCCCTTGAGCCAGTCGCCTGCAGAATTGAACCTTTGTGTGATGGAGACCTCCTCCACCGACCGAACGCCCCAGGCCGAGAGATCGATCAGGTCGAGACCGACACAGAAATCCTGGATTTTGTCTGTCGCATGATCGCCCGCCGCCATGCAGAAGATATCCGCGCCATCGCCACCCCATAGGATATCGCGTCCGAGCCCGTCCTCGAGAATATCGTCCCCCGCCCCACCCGACAGGACATCGTTGCCTCCGAGCCCCAACAGATGGTCATCCCCGTCGGTGCCCGTCAGCGTGGCCTCGGCCCTGTCATCGCCCGCCGTGCCCTCGATCAGGGTCCGGCCATCAGGTTCGGTCGGTACAGCGGCTGCTTCGAGCGCTGTGCGGGCGTTCAGCATCAGGAGTTGGCTGTCATTGCCCAGCTGCACCAGCACGTCGTTGAGGCCACCCCGCCCATCGGCATCCTCGAAACTTGCCAGAGCCAGAATCCCGGAGGCGGAATAGAGCTGGTCTGCGATGCGCAGGCTGTCCCCCGATGCGAAATCGAAATCGGCAATCACCACATCGCCGGTGCCGGGGGCATCAATGACAAACAGATCTGCCCCTGCGCCGCCCGAAAGATAGTCATTGCCCTGGCCCGCAACCAGCAGGTCATCGCCGTCATTGCCCAGAAGATGGTCATCTCCTGCGCCGCCATCGAGCGTATCATTACCGTCCTGGCCGAAGAGATAGTCATTGCCATTGAGCCCTGTCAGGCTGTCATTGCCGGTGCCGCCATAAAGGAAATCCCAGGCATCGTCATAGCCGTCGATCGTGTCATTGCCGCCATAGCCGAAGCCCGTGGCCACATCCATGCTGCTGACATAGCTGCCGTCATATCCGTCATCGAGAATGCCGTCGCCATCTGTATCGGTGGTATAGCCCTCGTTGCGGATGGAATGGGTGTCGATGCGCAGTGACTGGAGCAGTTCGTCGCCCGCATGGTCTTCGGGCGCCTCATCCATCGAATAAAGATGCTGGCCGATGGCGAAACTGTCGGGATGGCGGAATTGGGCCGAGCCGTCATTGCGGATGATCGCGAAATTCGATGCGCCTGTCTGGATCCCCGGAAACCAGCCGATGCCGATCCCGTTTTCCGAGAAATACTCCAGCGCCTGCGCGAAATCATACTGATAATTGGTCGGATCGGACCAGTCGAACGCGTCCGCACCCGGGATATTGACCTCCGTGATGATCAGGTCATCGGACCCCAATGCTGCAAAGGTCTCGGCAAAGCTGGTCTCGTATTGCGCAATGCTCGTGCCGCTACCGGTGCCGTGCCAGTTGCCATAGTAATGCCCCGACCAAACGAGATCCTCGCCCACCGCCGCCCGGATCAGGTCCAGCGCGCTGGTGCCATCGATCTGGGTCGTGGCGAGGATGTCGAAATTCGCCGAATAATCCCAGCCGCCCACGAGGATCTTGCCGTCCTGCTGGGCCGAGATCAGGGCCGAAAGCGTGCTGACATGCTGGGCGTAGAGCCCGACAAAGGTCTCCTCCCCCGCCTGTCCACCCATCGCATTGGCGCCTTTGTCATAAGCGTCGGGCTCGTTCATCAGCTCGTAGCCATAGACGCCCGCCGCGACATCGGGATGGGCGGACATCCATGCCATCATCTCGGTCCAGGCCCCTTCCATATTGGAATAGGCGGTCGTCGAGAGATAGTCATACCACGCCGCACCCGTGGTCAGCGTCTCCGACAGCCCGTAACCCTGAATATCGCCCGAGCCATAGGTGATCACCAGCTCGAAGCCATTGGCAACGGCGGCCTCCAGAAAGGCCTCGTATCGGGGGTCGAGCGCGCCGGTTTCGGTAAAATTATTCTCATTAAAAAACAGGCGCAGAGTGTTAACTTCGGGAAGGGACTCGGCCATTGTGGCGACGAATCCCGCGATCCGTGCCTCGTAATTTCCATCCAGATCGCCAAGGCCGATCGGCAACACTTCCTGATCGCCGGACCAGAAGTAATATTTGGAATCTGAATAGAGGTTCTCGTCATATAAGCTATTGAAAAAGCGACCATCATCATAGCGCGGATCGACAGTGGCTGAGGCCGTCGCCTTATCGATGGCCATCTGGTCATCGGCGCGGACCTGCACGTTGATCATGTTGATAGTGGCGGTGCTCGACATCAGAACTTCTCCCTTGGGCCCCGTTCCACGATAGCGCAATCCGGTTAATCGCTTGCTGCTCCGGCTCGTAAATCATGGTAAACAAAACAGGCCCGCCGCGCCAGTTTTCCGGCGCGGCGTGAGAACAGATAGGGGGCGGCAAAGGGCCATGCCGCCCGTTTCAGGCTGGCAATGCCTGTCTATCCCGCATGGCGATACGCGGTCTGGCCTGTCTGTAAAGGCGCGTCGAGAGAGAAGAAGGCGATCTCGCTGCGGATATCCTCGCATTTCTGGGCGACGATAGCCACGGCGGCATTGGTTTCCTCCGACATGGCGGCGTTCTGCTGGGTCGTGCGGTCCAGATCCGAGACGGCATTGTTCATTTCGGTGATGCCGCTGGCCTGCTCCCCCGCAGAGGAGGCGATCGTGGCGATGATCTGGTTGACCTCTTGCACACTCGTCAGGATGCCGCGCAGGGCTCCCCCGGCCTTGTCGACCAGCGCGCTTCCATTGGCGACGGTGGTCTCCGATTCCACCAGAAGGGAAGAGATTTCCTTTGCCGCATCGGCCGAGCGCTGTGCAAGCGCCCGCACTTCCGAGGCCACCACCGCAAAGCCGCGCCCCGCCTCGCCTGCACGGGCGGCCTCGACGCCGGCATTGAGCGCCAAGAGGTTGGTCTGGAAAGCGATATCGTCGATGACCGAAGTGATGGAGGAGATCTTGCGCGAGGCCTCCGAGATTGCCTTCATCGCGTCGATCGCCTCCTGCACGACTTGCGAGGAGGCCTCCGCCTGCTTGGCGGTGGACTGGACGCGGGCCGTGGCCGTCTGGGTCAGTTCGGAGGCTCCCTTGACCGAACCCGTCAACTCTTCCAGCGCGGCGGCCGTTTCCTCCAACGTTGCGGCCTGCGTCTCCGAACGTCGCGCCAGTTCGTTGCTGCCCACGCGGATCGACTGGGCATCATGCACCAGATCCTCGGTGCTGGCCGCGACGGCCGCGATGATCTCGCGCAAGCGCCCGACCGTGCCGTTGAAGGAGGCGCGCAGCCTGTCGAGCTGGCCCAGATCAGTGTCGATGGAAGCGTTCAGATCGCCTGCTGCCAATGTATCGAGCGCTTTGCCCAGTTCGACGACGGTGACTTCCATTGCCGTCACATTGATCGCGAATTTCACCACTTTGACGATCGTCCCCGACGCATCACGGATCGGGTTGTAGCTGGCCTCGATATAGATCGCCTGACCGTCCTTGCCAAACCGCTGATATTTCCCGACAGAGGAGCTTCCCGCCTGCAGATCCTTCCAGAACTTCGCGTAATCGGGGCTATTGGCATAATCCGGCGCGACAAAAATGCGGTGATGCTTGCCGATTAGGTCTTCCTCGCGGTAGCCGGTCGCCTGACAGAATAGGGGATTTGCGTGCAGGATGGTGCCTGACGGGTCGAACTCGATCACCGCCTGCGCCGCGCCCACGGCCTCGAGCTTGGCATTGCATTCAAGCTCCTTTTCCTTCACCGCCGTGATGTCGAACGCGTATTTCACGACCTTGAACGGACGGCCTTCAGGGTCGACGAGGGTTTCGTAGGTGGCCTGAAGCCAGCAGGTCTTACCAGATTTGCGACGACGACGGATCGCATCGCTATAGGACATACCCTTGGCCAGCTTATGCCAGAAGTCCTGATAGGCAGGCGTGTCCGCCTCTCCGTCAAGCATGAACATCCGGTGATGCCGTCCCTCAAGCTCGTCCAGCCCATAACCCATCGCATCCAGAAAATGCTGGTTCGCCGTCAGGATGTTGCCCTGTAGATCGAATTCGATCACCGCCATGCTGCGCGAGAGCGCATCGACCTTTGAGCGGTTGTCACGCCGACGGAAATGCATATCGGTGATATCATGTGCCAGAATGAGCACCTCGTCATAACCTGTGCCATCGGCGCTGACGACGGGGATATAGGAAACATCGAACCATCGCTCCTCGCCGGCCTTGTTCAGGCGAGGGCGGATGAACTGGGTCGGGTGGCCTTGCCGCAGATCGTCCCAGACCTTGCGGTAATCCATATCGGCGCGATCCTTCTCGCGCAGGAGGCGTGCATAATCCGTGCCGATCAGTTCGTCGCGTGTGAACCCTACGGCACGGGCGAACCGATCATTGACATCTATGATGATCTGGTCGAAGCCGAGCCGGCACACCATATAGCAGGATGAAACTGCGTCGAAATAGGACAGTCCTCGCTTCTTCTGCTGTGCTGCCGTTTTCGCCGCAGCCGTCTTTCTACCCAGAAACCTCATATGCAACATACCCTCAGGAACATGATTCCCAAACAGTTTAGCCACACGAGGTATAAAATGGGGTTAATCAATTATATTAAAGGCTTAGCAACAGGCATTGATCAATTGTCGGGCCTGCAAGTTAGGTCTGTATGGGAGAAAGATCCCAGCGGATCGTGCCGGAGGCGAAGAGGCCCCCCCCATCTAAGTCTTCTTATTCCGGTATACCGAAACTGCATAGCGATCGGGCAGTTTGCATCAAGATCATGTTATTTTTTGAAAGATTGAAGTTTTTCATCAGAAAATTGCCCTTAATTTCTTACCATATACCCGAGATACCATAGAGGTGGGGATGAGGATCTCTTCTGAAACAGGCCCGACGCTGGCTCCTCGACCGTCTGGCTAATCTCCAGGTATACCGAATGCAGTTTCCCCGTATTGCCGCCACCGCTATTGCCCTCGCTCTTGGCGCCTTGCCGGCCATGGCCGAAACGCTGAAGGTCGGCTCGACGCCGACCGGCGTTCCTTTCACCTATCTCGATGTTAAATCAGGCGAGATCACCGGCATGATGGTCGATGTCGTCAAAGCCATCGCGGCCAAGGAGGATTTCGAGGCGGATGTGCAATCGACCGACTGGGTCTCGTTGCTGCCCGCGCTGCAGGCCGGCCGGATCGACATGATCTCGGCGGCGATGTCGATCACCGACGAGCGCAAGAAGGTTGTCGATTTCTCCGATCCGATCTTCCCCTATGGCGAGGGTCTTATCGTGCCGAAAACCGACGATACCCAATATTCCGAGGATCTGCACGAGACCAAGGGCAAGACCATCGGCGTGCAGCAGGGCACCAGCTATCAGGCCAAGCTCGCACAGATGGGCGATATCGGCGAGGTCAAGACCTATGAAAACCTTGCCGATCTTCTGAAGGATGTCGAACTGGGCCGGATCGATATGGCCTTTGGTGACAAACCGATCATCGCCTACCAGATGGGGCAGGGCAAGTTTGCCGATCTCAAGATGGCCGAAGGCTACACCTCGCAATTCGTGCTGCCGCTGGGCATCGCTGTGTCGAAAGACCATCCCGAGATCCTCGCCAAGGTCAATGCGGGTCTGGCCAAGATCAAGGCCGATGGCGAGCTGGACGAGCTGATCAAGAAATGGAACCTGAACTGAGACCGGATCCGAGAAGCTAATGTCTCCCTTCTTCCAAGATGCGCAGGATTACCTGCCCATCCTGATGCGCGGTGCCGCCACAACGGTTGGCATCGCGTTCTCCGCCCTCGTGATCGCGACGGTCTTCGGTCTGGTTCTGGCGTTGATGCGCTATTCCGGTATCAAGTTCCTCGCATGGCCGGCGCGCGCCTTCATCAATGTGGTGCGCGGCATCCCGATCCTTGTGCAACTGTTCTATATCTATTTCGTCCTTCCCGGTTGGGGGATCGACCTGACCGCCTTCCAGGCAGGCTCTATCGGTCTGGGCGTCGCCTATTCCTGCTATATGGCGGAAAACTTCCGTGCGGGGCTCGAGGCCGTGGACAAGGGCCAGATCGAGGCCGCGCAATCCATTGGCATGGGCTGGACCAAAACCATGTGGCGGGTGATCCTGCCGCAAGCCGTGCGCATCGTTCTGCCGCCCTATGGCAACACAATGATCATGCTGTTGAAGGATACCTCGCAGGCCTCGGTGATCACGGTTGCCGAAATGACCTTCCAGGCGAAGATGCTGGCCGCTTCGACCTTCGAAAACCTGACCGTCTATACGCTGGTCGCGGGCCTCTATCTGGCGCTTTCTGTGCCGCTCTTCATCCTCGCATCCTGGCTTGAACGGAGGTTTGGTAAGAAATGATCGATATCAACGCACTCCATAAGAGCTATGGCGATTTCGAGGTCCTCAAGGGGATCGACCTCAAGGTGGCCCGCGGTGAGGTCGTCTGTCTGATCGGGGCATCGGGCTCCGGCAAGTCGACATTGCTGCGCTGTGTGAACGGGCTCGAGGTCTACCAGTCGGGCGCGATCCATGTGAACGGCCAGCTGGTCGAGGCCGAGCGCAAATCCATCCGCGATATCCGCACCAAGGTCACCATGGTGTTCCAGCGCTTCAATCTCTTCCCCCATCGCACCGCGCTGGAGAATGTCACCGAAGGACCGATCCATGTGAAGGGCGAGAACCGCCGCGAGGCCGAAGCCTATGCGATGGAGTTGCTCGAGCGCATGAATCTCGCCGACAAGGCGGGGGCCTATCCCGACCGTCTGTCGGGCGGCCAGCAGCAGCGGGTGGCGATTGCGCGCGCCCTCGCAATGCGGCCCGAGGCGATCCTCTTCGACGAGCCGACCTCGGCGCTCGACCCCGAGCTGGTGGGCGAGGTGCTCAACGCGATGCGCGATCTGGCGGCGGAAGGAATGACCATGCTGGTGGTGACCCACGAGATGGGTTTTGCCCGCGAGGTGGCCGACCGTGTGCTCTTCATGCATGGCGGGCGGATTATCGAACAGGGCCCCGCCCGCGAGCTGCTATCGAACCCGCAGCACGAGCGCACCCGCGATTTTCTGGGGCGGATTCTCGAGCACTGAACCCGATATCCGATCTCCGTCGGAAAAGGGCGGCACCTTGCGGGTGCCGCCCTTCTGTCGTCAGGCCGAGGCCGGATTGCGAACGGTCAGCACCTGCAGATCCAGCTCGTCAAGATGCGCCAGCACGCGGTCGAAACGGAAGGGCGGCGGCTCGACGGGGAAGGTGGTCATCTCGGTCGGGTCACCCACATAGCGGAAGAAGGGTTCAAAGACCGGCGGCACCAGCCAGCCCAAGAAGCGCGTATAGGGCGTGTCGAGACGGTAGGAATGCACCGTGCCTGCCGGCACCTGCATGTAGTCGCCCGGATTGAGATGGATCTCCTCGCCATTCACCCACATTGTCATCCGGCCATCGACACAGAAGAAATTCTCGGCGTGATGCTCGTGGTAATGCCACGGGATGGCGGGGCCTGTCGGGCCTTCGGTCATCACGGTGATGAAGCGCTCCTGACTGGTGGCGCGGGTCTGCAGGAAAGTAAACAGCTGGTCTGCGGCGACCAGATGCTCGCCTTCGCCCGCGCGCAGCACATAGGGGCTATAGCCCTCGGGGATCTCTGTCGCCTCGACCAGAACCGGAGTTTGCGCAGGGACGGGGCCGCGGAAGCTGACATCAGCGGCGTTCGAGGCCGCGTCCATCTGTGCCTCGCCGAGGGGGGCGCAGGGTGTCTCGGGGTGGACAGGGCGCGGGAACACGGTGCCGAGCGCCTCCCACATGCCACCGAGCTTCGCCCCGATCGCCCATGTCAGAATGCGCGCACGGTGGCTTTTCATCCGGTGACCATGCAGGGTGCCTGCGGGCACGAACGCGTAATCGCCCGCCGTCATCAGATGCAGCCTGTCATCCAGCCACAATTCTACACGGCCATCGAGGATATAGATCGCCTCATCGGTCTCGGCATGGGTATGCAGCGGCAGTTCGGCATCCATCCCGCCGCTGAGGATCGTGGCGCTATAGGCCTGCGCGGTATCTTCCGGGCGCGCGATCAGCGTGGCTACCAGCCCGCCCATCAGGTAATGTGGCCCCTGACCATCGCGCATCGCATAAAGCACCGGCGCACCGGGGAGGGTGCCATCGGCGCGAAGACGGGGCAACTGGCCCAGAGGCGTGCGTGGCCCGCCCTGTTTTGCCGCCGGAGGGGTATTTTTGTCAAGCATATGAAGTCCTTTCAGTCTATCTGGTCAGGTCAGGTCAGGTCAGGGCTTGGGCGGCAGGTTCATCGCTGTCAGCACATCCAGAAGTTCGGTGGCCGGATCAGTTCCGATGGTGGTCTGCGCATTGATCAGCTGCATCTGCGGATGGTCGGTTTTATAGGCAGGCCAGCGGCTGGCCGGAGACCCGTCCCGTGCGAACGCCACCCAGTCATCGGCCATCTCGGCCGAGATCCGGCCCGAGGGGCCATCCTGCCTGATATGGCCGAAAGCATAGGGGATCTCGGCGGTATGGATTGCGCCCGGGGTCTCCTCGCGCGCCTCTGGCGGCACCCAGCCGAAGCGATAGGCATATACCTCGGCACGCGCCGCCTGCGTCCGTGCGATCTGACGGCTGCCGATGCCCGCAAACCATTCGCTGGCAATCTGCTCGCGCGCGGCATCTTCGGACTGCGTGCCATAGCCGTAACAGGCGGCTTTGGCCGCTTCATACCGGTCCTGTCCCAACTCCTGCGGGAGATCTTGCCAGTAACGCGGTCCGAAAAAGCCCGCTTCCGCCGTGTTCCAGCCGATCAGGAGCGGCACGGGGGCAGCATGGGCGAACCCGTCCGTCAGGGAGTGCTCTACCGTAATCCCGTCGGCAAAGGGCATGGTATGGGCGGGCGGCAGCTGCACCTTCAGCAGATCGGCCACAGGGAGCGCGCGCAGATCATCGGCGCTACAGTCGCGATCAAGCCCGCAATCTTGCGCGAAATCCTGCCCGATATCTTCCGCCTCATCGCGCATGACGGTCGGCACGGCCAGGCCGCCCGATTGCATGATCGCGTGGTGGATGAGCCCTTTGGTCTTTGCGGTCGCCAGCAGATAACCTACCGAGACGGCGCCTGCGGATTCCCCGAACAGCGTCACATTATCCGGATTGCCCCCGAAGGCCGCGATATTGTCGCGCACCCATTCGAGCGCCGCGATCTGGTCCATCAGCCCGAAATTGCCGCCACTGCCGGTGCCTTCGCCCAAAGCCGGATGCGCGAATGTCCCCAAGATCCCCAGCCGGTAATTGATGGTCACCACAACGGCGCCGCGCGGTGCGAGATCCTGCCCGTGGTAGAGTGCCAGCGAGCCCGCGCCGAAGCGGAAGCTGCCGCCATGCAGCCAGACCATCACCGGCAGATCCTTCGCGCCTTCCGGCGCCCAGATGTTGAGCGTCAGGCAGTCCTCGTCCTGTGTGACCTTTGCCAGTGATTTCTCGGGCTCTTTGCGGGCTTCCTGCTGGGGGCAGACCGCGCCGAAACGGGTCGCATCGCGCAGGCCGTCCCAGGCGATCACCGGCTGCGGCGCGTGCCAACGACGCTCGCCCGAGGGCGGCGCGGCATAGGGGATGCCACGGAAAATGTTCAGTCCGTTCTTCCGCTCGCCCCTGATCTGGCCGCCGGTGACCGCGGCCATAGGGGGGGCATTGGCCGGAGCCGCGCTGGCGGCACCTGCGGCGGCGAAGGTGGCGGCGGTGCCGCTCCAGAGAAATGTGCGACGATGCATGGGGCCTCTTTACGATACTTCCGTTGGCAGTTGATCTAGGAGGCTTCTCTTGATAAATAAAATAGATGTATTTGATGGATAAGATCATCCAACATGATAAACATGCTCGAACCTCGCCAGCTGCGGTATTTTGTGACCCTTGCAGAGGAGCTGCATTTCGGTCGCGCGGCGGATAAGCTGAACATCGTCCAGCCCGCGCTGAGCATGCAGATCAAGGCATTGGAGGAGGATCTGGGGCATGCGCTTTTCGACCGCTCCGGTAGGCCGATTGCCCTGACACAGGCCGGACAGGCCCTGTTGCCCGAAGCGCGCGCGATCCTGAGCCAGTGCGAGACCGCGCGCGAAGTTGTGCGCCGTGCGGGCGACGGGCTGACGGGCACGATCCGGTTGGGGGTTTCGGCCTCGGCGATCATTTCGGGATTGATGGCGCGGGCCATCCTGCATCACCGCAAGGCGTGGCCGGGGGTGCAGGTCAAACCGGTAGAGCTGCATCCGGCGGGACAGGTCGTGGCGCTTGCCGAGGGGCAGGTAGAGGCCTGCCTTGGCCCTGCGACATTGGGCTTGGGACAGGATCGCGCCTTCCAGAGCGATCTTTTGGTGAGCTTTCCCTATCAGGTGGCACTGGCGGCGGACCATCCGCTGGCGGACCGGCCGGCGATCGGAACCGAGGACCTGCGGAAGGAGACCTTTATCGGCCTATCGGGCGCGGAGGATCAGGGGGGGATGGAAGCCACCCGCGCGGCGCTCGCATTCGAGCCCTATCACGGTATGAAGGCGGCAAGCCCGCTGTCGATGCTGGCGCTGGTCGAGGCGGGGCTGGGAATCGCGATCGTCTCGGGGGCGCTGCGCCCGATAATCGGGGCGGGGCTCCGTCTGTTGCCGCTCAGCGATGCGCGTCACCGGATGGATGTCTCGTTCATTCGTCGTGCCTCCCGCACCGATCCGCTGCTCGAGGCTTTTGCCGCAAGCGCGCGGCACGCCGCAGACGAGATCGGCCAGAGCCTGCTCTGAAGGTCTGGGGCTTTCCCAAGGCGGAGAATTTCCGCGCAGGGCCCGTATGGACCTGCCCGTTATTCGGGCAATACCCGCCTCCGCCTTGTGTTTGTCCGGACAGGCCTTGCCTCGGGCCGAGCTTCGCCCTGAGGCTGGAGGTCTATAATAATGACAAACGACTGGAAAACTCATGACCTCCCAAACGTCGCCCGTGCTCTCGGTGCGCGGGCTTTCGGTGGCCTTGCCCAAGGCGCTTGATCGCCGCTTTGCCGTGGAAAATATCAGTTTCGATCTCCAGCAGGGCGAGATCCTGTGCATCATCGGCGAGTCCGGCTCGGGCAAATCGGTGACAGCCAGCACCGTGATGGGGCTTTTGCCCGATGTGATGAAGGTTGCGGCAGGCGAGATCACCTTCCGTGGCAAGAACCTGCTGGCTCAGCCCGAATCCGAATTCCGCAAGCTGCGCGGGCGTGCCGTCTCGATGATCTTCCAGGATCCGCTCTCGGCGCTCAATCCGCTGATGACCATCGGCGACCAGATCCGCGAAGTCCTTGATACCCACCGGATCGGCGATAAGGCGAGCCGTGCGAAAAAGGTGGTCGAGATGCTGACCGAAGTCGGTCTGCCCGACCCCGAACTGATCCAGCATCAATACCCGTTCCGGCTTTCGGGCGGGCAGCGCCAGCGGGTGATGATCGCCATGGCCCTGGCGCTCGATCCCGATATCCTGATTGCGGACGAGCCCACCACCGCGCTGGATGTGACCACACAGGCGCAGATCCTTGATCTGATACGCAAGGTGCAGCGGCGCAAGTATATGTCCGTGATGTTCATTACCCATGATTTCGGCGTGGTGGCCGATATCGCGGACCGTGTGATTGTGATGGAAAAGGGCCATCTGGTGGAACAGGGCGATGCGAAGGCGGTGCTGGAGACGCCCGCCCATCCCTATACCAAGAAGCTGATCGCCGCCGTTCCGACCCTGCGCGAGGCCGACCGCGACCGCGACACCACCCGCTCCGTGGTGATGGAAGTGAAGAACCTGCAAAAGACATATCGCACACGCTCGGGGTTCCTGGGCAAGATGCGCGAGGTCCATGCGGTCAATGACATCAGCTTCACCCTGCGCAAGGGCGAGACGCTGGGGATCGTGGGCGAGAGCGGGTCGGGGAAATCCTCGATGGGCAAGGTGCTGATGAAGCTGATCGGGGCCGATGGTGGCCAGATCCGGTTCCGCGGCGAGGATACGCTCGCCCTGAGCGAGGAAGCCTTCCGACCGCTGCGCGCCCGTATCCAGATGATTTTCCAGGATCCTTATGCCTCGCTTAACCCGCGCTTCACCGTGGGCCAGGCGATGTGTGTGGGGCCGGTGGCGCACCGGTTGCTGACGCAGGCCGATGCGCGCAAGAAGGCCGAGCGTCTTCTGCATACGGTCGGGCTCGATGCGCAGGCCTTTGACCGCTATCCGCACGAGTTCTCGGGCGGTCAGCGTCAGCGGGTCGGTATCGCGCGGGCGCTGATGTTCGATCCCGATGTGATCGTGGCAGACGAGGCGGTCTCGGCGCTGGATGTGTCCATTCAGGCGCAGGTGCTCGAACTGCTGAACCGGCTACAGCAGGAAAGCAAGCTGGCGATGGTCTTCATCACCCATGACCTGCGTGTGGCCAGCCAGATCTGCGACGATATTCTGGTGATGCATCGCGGAAAAATGGTGGAATATGGCCCGCCCTCGCAGATCTTCCGCAATCCGAGCCATGACTATACCCGTAATCTGGTCTCGGCGATTCCGGGGCTTGTGGCGTCGGAGGTGGCTTGAGGGAAGGCGGTGCACTGCACCGCCTTTTCCATTCCGGTTCGCCGGATGCATCGGATCCATGCATCATTCATGGCTGTCGCGGGTCGGGATGCATGAAATCCGTGCAGTAGTTGTAAAGTGCAACCATTATTGTTGTGTTTTACAACTTTCCCCTTGCCGGATGGTCCTTATGACGGAACCATGATGGAAGACCCCGAAAGGAACGACATGGCGGATTTCCTTCCACAGCATGACGATGATGATCCGCCGATGGTGATCGGTGGCCACCGGATCGATATCCTCGAGGGAACCCTAAGCTGGTATATCCGCTCGATCGATTCCCTTGTGTCACGCGATCTCGATAGACGCATGGCGCATCTGGAGATCGCCAAAGGCAAGGGCAAGATCACGGCGCTTTTGCTGGTTGACGATTATCCGGGCATCCGCCCCTCCGAGATTGCCGAGGTGCTGATGCGCGACCGTCCGGCAACAGGGCGCATCCTCGACCGGATGGTGGAACAGGGCGTGATCCGGCGCGAGCCTTCGCCTGATGACCAGCGCGCGCAGTCGCTCTTTATCACCGAAAAGGGCCATGCGCTGTCTCTGGAGGTGCGCGAGATCATCCGCAAACAGGAGGCCGAGTTCTTCCAGATGATCCCCGCGCCCGAACGCGATGCCTTCAAGCGCATGCTGAAAAGTGCCTATATCAATCTGAGGAAAGCCGCCCATGAGTGACCCGCGCTGTGTAATGATTTCAGGGGCCAATCGCGGTATCGGGGCAGTGCTGGCCAAGCGTCTCTTTGATGCGGGCTGGTGCCTGAGCCTCGGGATGCGCAGCCCTGCCATGCCCGATTGGGCCGATGCGGCGCGCGTTCAGGTCTGCGCCTATGATGCAACCGATCCGGCCTCGGCACAGGTTTGGGCGGATGCGGTGATGGCGCGCTTTGGCCGGATCGACGCGGTGGTGGCCAATGCGGGCATCGCCAATCCGCAGGATGTGGTGAGCATTTCCGATGACGAGATGAACGCGCTCCTGCAGGTCAATGTGATGGGCCCGCAACGTTTGGCGAAGGCCGCGTGGGACGGGCTGAAGGTCTCGGGGCAGGGACGAGTGATCCTGCTGGGGTCGCTGTCGGGCAAGCGGGTGAAATCGGCGCGCTCCGGCCCCTATTCGGTATCGAAATTCGCCGCTGTGGGGCTTGCGCATGCGCTGCGTCACGCAGGGTTCGACGAGGGCATCCGCGCCACGGCCGTCTGTCCCGGATTTGTGGCAACCGATATGGCGCAAAGCCTGACCGATCGGGACACAGCCACCATGACCCAGCCCGAGGATCTTGCGCAGGTCATTGAAATGCTGATCAACCTTCCCAATACGGCGAGTGTCGCCGAATTCCATGTGAATTGTCAGCTCGAGGAGAGCTTCTGATGCCCGGTCCCTTTGTCGTTCCCGTTCATGGTGATGTGGATCTGCCCGAGAAGGTGGATGTGGTGGTGATCGGGGGCGGCATCATCGGCACCTCGACCGCGCTGGAGCTGGTCGAGCGCGGGCTGTCGGTGGCGCTGTGCGAGAAGGGCGGCATCGGGCACGAGCAATCGAGCCGCAACTGGGGCTGGGTGCGGATCACGCGGCGCGACCCGCGCGAGGTGCCGCTGATGGCCGAGGCCCTGCGCATCTGGGACGGGATGGCCGAGCGCACGGGCCGTGATATGGGCTTCAAACGGTCGGGCATCGCCTTTGCCTGCGCCGATGACAAGGCCTATGCCGAGCATGAGAAATGGCTCGAGAACCTGCGCGATTACCAGATCGACAGCCGGATGATCTCGGCGGATGAATTCGCCCGGCTCAATCCGGGCTGCAAAATGAAGGTGAAGGGCGCGCTCTATACCGCAGCCGATGCCCGCGCCGAACCGCAGAAGGCCGCTCCCGCCATTGCCGAGGCCGCCCGCGACAAGGGCGCCTATATCCTGACCGAATGCGCGGTGCGCGGGATCGAGACCTCGGGCGGTTATGTCTCGGGGGTGTTGACCGAGCGCGGGCCGATTGCCTGCGAACAGGTGGTGCTGGCCGGTGGCGCGTGGTCGAGCCTGTTTGCCCGCAATAACGGGCTGCGCCTGCCGCAGCTGAAGGTGAAGAACTCGGTCATTCGCACCAAGCCCCTCGAAGGCGGCCCCGAAATGGCGATTTGGTCGGAAGGCTTCTCGATCCGCAAGCGGCAGGATGGCGGCTATACGATTGCCGACGGCTTCCGCAATATCGTGGATATCGTGCCCGACAGCTTCCGCTATATGAAGGATTTCCTGCCCGCGCTTGGTGCCGAGTGGAAGGCGCTGATGCTGCGCTTTGGCGGGCGCTTCTATGACGAGGCCCGCATCCCCAATCGCTGGCGGCTGGATGAGGCAAGCCCATTTGAGTATAACCGCGTCCTCGACCCCAAGCCCGCCTTCAATCTGCAAGATCAGGCCCTTGCCAATCTGCGCGAGGCGTTTCCGGTGTTCAATGACGCCCAGATCGCCCAGCGATGGGCAGGCGCTATTGATGTAACGCCCGACGCCATTCCGGTGATCTCGCCCATCGACCAGATCCCCGGTTTCCATATCGCCACCGGTTTTTCCGGCCATGGCTTCGGCATCGGTCCCGGTGCGGGGCGTCTGATGGCCGATCTGGTCACGGGCCGCGCACCGGTGGTCGACCCCAAAGCTTTCCGTTTCAACCGCTTTAGTGATGGCACCAAGATAGAGATTATCAGCGGTTTCTGACCCGTCAGGGGGCGGCCCATCGCCCCCTGACCTCCACCCCAAGCGGGAACAACCCGCACTTTCGACAGACAGACCTCTCCCCGCAAGCTCCCCGCTTTGCGGACCGGAGAAGATTTGCCTGACACCAACAACAGGGAATGTAAGATGACACAAGATCACAAGACCACATTCACCCGCCGCCAGAGCCTGATGATGATGGGGGCGGCCGGATCGCTGGGCCTGATGGGGCCGAGCCTTCTGCGCAAGGACGCCGCCTTTGCGGCCGGTGCGTCGCCCGAGGGGCAGCTGGTGCTGGCGTTTTCGCAAGAGCCCACCGTGTTCAACCCGTTGATGCCGCATATCGAGGTGGATGAGGGTGTCTATTACGCCATTTTCGACACGCTCTTCGATTTCGACCCCGAGGGGCAGTTGTTCCCGATCCTTGCCGCCGAAGTGCCCACCGTGGCCAATGGCGGTATCTCGGAAGACGGTCTGAGCTGGAAGGTCAAACTCAAGGACGGCGTCAAATGGCATGATGGCACGCCCTTCACCGCCGAGGACGTGAAATTCAGCCTCGAACTGACCGTGAACCCCGATTTCCGGTCCTTCCGCTCGACCGGCTATAAGTTCATGCGCGACATCACCGTGGTCTCGCCCACCGAGATCACCTGGACCATGTCCGAACCCTTCGCGCCGCTCGCGGGTGTTCTGGCCTCGACCTATATGATCCCCAAAGCCGCCTTTGACGGTCAGGCCGATCTCAACAATACCCCCTTCATGAACAGCCCTATCGGCACCGGCCCCTATAAGTGGAAGACCCGTATGGCGGGCGACCATATCGAACTGGCGGCCAATACCGATTACCATATGGATGGCCCGCATCTCGAGACGCTGATCATCAAATATGTGCCTGATCTCAATGTGATGTATACCCAGTTCAAATCGGGCGACATTGATGTGGTGGGGCTGCAATATATCTCGCCCGATCATCTGGCCGAGGCCGAGAAGCTGCCGGGCAAAGTGGTCAAGGTGGCTGGCACCGCGACCTTCGAGAGCTTCGGTCTGAACATGCAGCGCCCGCAATTCAAGGATCTGGCCGTGCGTCAGGCGCTCTATGCGGCCATCGACAAGAGCTCGATCATCGATGCGCTGTATTACGGCGTGCCGACGCCCACCGAGACCTATATGCCGCAGCAGAGCTTCTACTACAACCCCGATCTGCCCAAGCACGAGTTCTCTATCGAGGCGGCCAACAAGCTGCTGGATGATGCGGGCTGGACCAAGAATGGCGACGGTATCCGCGAGAAGGATGGCGTGACGCTGTCCTTCACCAACTCGACCACGGCCGGCAACCACCTGCGCGAGCAGGCACAGCAGTTCATCCAGCAGACCTTCAAGGAAATCGGCGTGGATATGCAGATCAAGAACCTGCCGCCTGCGGTGATGTGGGGCGATTACTGGATGAATTCCGAGTTCGACTCCGTGGTGGTTGGGCTCAACTGCCTGGCCGGTGCCGATCCCGATACCTCGGATTACTTCATGTCCACGATGTCGCCCGCTTTGGGGGGCTCGGGGCAGAACACCTTCGCTTATCAGAGCGAGAAGGTGGACGAGCTGTTGAAGGCCGGTGCGCAGAGCTTTGTGCCCGAGGACCGCAAGAAGATCTATCAGGAACAGCAGGCCGTCATGCGCCATGATCTGCCCTTCCTGCCAATGTTCCAATATGCCGTTGTCAAAGGCTGGAAAGACGATGTGGCGGGCCCCACGCCCAATGTGAACAACCGCATCGATACTTGGAATGTCCGCGACTGGTCGCGCAGCTGATCTCCCCTGACCGGAGGCGCCTGCCTCCGGCACCTGTCCCATCGCCTTCGGGCGGTGGGGCCTTTCCCGAGTTTTTCCCAAAGCCCCAACCGAAAGGCACGACATGCTGCGCTACATCCTGTCCCGCCTCGGGCAAAGCCTGATCCTTCTCGTCATCGTCTCCTGTATCGGGTTCTGCGTGCTGTCGCTGGCCCCCGGAGGGCCGCTTTCGCAATTCGCCCTGAGCCCCGGTATGACGCAGGAGCAGCTTGCCAAAATCGCCGAGCAGATGGGTCTGAACCGCCCGCTGCCGGTGCAATATATCGACTGGCTGAGCCATCTGTTCGTGGGCGATTGGGGCCAGAGCTACCGCGACGGCCAGCCCGTTCTGGCGGTGATCGGCAGCCATCTTTTTGCAACGCTTTTGCTGATGGGCACCTCGACGGTGCTTTCGGTCACCATCGGCTCGGCCATCGGGATTTTCTCCGCGCTCAGACGCGGCAGTGCGTTTGACTATACGATGACGGTCTTCGCCATGGTCGCGCTCTCGATCCCGACCTTCTGGTTCGGCCTCGTGGCGATCTATGTCTTCTCGCTCAATCTGGGCTGGCTGCCTGCGGGCAATATGTATTCGGTGGGCGACGGGTCGGTGCTCGATTACCTGCGCCATCTGATCCTGCCCGCCATGGTGCTGGCGCTGGTCGATGTGGCGATCTGGTCACGCTATATGCGGACCTCCACGCTCAATGTCATCAAACAGGATTTCGTGCGCACCGCGCGCGCCAAGGGGCTGACCTCGCGCCGTGTGCTCTTCAAACATATCGTGGGTAATTCGCTGGTGCCGATGGTCACCTTGGCGGGGCTGCAGCTGCCCATGGTGCTGGGTGGTGCGCTGGTGACAGAGACCGTCTTCACATGGCCGGGCATGGGGCGTCTGTTCCTCGATAGTCTTGGCTATAACGACTATCCCGTGGTGATGGGGTTGCTGATGGCCTCGGCCATACTGGTTCTGGTGGGCAATCTGGCCGCCGATCTCATCGTTGCGCTGATCGATCCGCGCATCCGTCTGGACTGAGGAGGCTTTGATGACCACCACCACAACCGATCTCGCGCCGCGTGCCAAGTTTTTCCAGTCGCGTGCCCTGCGCCGCTTCGCCTCGCATAAACTGGCCCTTCTGGGCCTCTTCATGGTGCTGGCGCTGACGGCGGCCTGTTTCATCGGGCCGCATCTTCTGCCCTATGACGAGCTGTATATCGACCTGCGCGCGCGCTTTGCGCCCCCCGGCACCGGCGCGCATATCTTCGGGACGGACCCGCTGGGCCGCGATATTGCCGCACGGCTCTTCCATGCGGGGCAGGTGTCCATGGCCATCGGCTTTGCGGTGATGATCATCGCCACCGCCATCGGCTCGGTCATCGGCGTGCTTTCGGGCTATTATGGCGGAAAGGTTTCCGCCGTGCTGATGCGGATCGTTGATGCGTTCCTGTCCTTCCCCTCCGTCTTCCTGCTGCTGGCGCTGGCGGCCTTCATCCAGCCCGGCCCCGTGATGATCGCGCTGATCATTGCCGCGACCAGCTGGATGGAAGTGGCCCGTATCGTCGAGGCCGAGGTAAAATCGCTGAAAGGGCAGGATTTCGTGCAGGCTGCCCAGATGCTGGGGCTCTCGGGGCGCTGGATCATGTTCCGCGAGCTTCTCCCCAATGCCATCGGCCCGATCATCGTGGCCGCGACGCTCACTGTCGCCCGCGCGATCCTGCTTGAGGCCTATATCTCCTTCCTTGGCTACGGCATCCAGCCGCCGCTTCCCAGCTGGGGCAATATGCTCAACGGGGCGCAGCAATATCTCGATAGCGCGCCTTGGCTTGCCATTGTGCCAGGCGTGGCGATCACCATCGCCGTGGCGGGGTTCAACTTCATAGGTGACGGTCTGCGCGACGCATTTGATAGCCGCACCGATCTGTAAGGAGTTTCCGATGACCCGCCGCTTTTCCCCCTTCGAGGATACGCTCTGGTATGCCACGGCCACGCCCGCACCGCAGACGCGGCCTTTGCAAGGCGATGTGCAGGCCGATGTCTGTGTCATAGGGGCGGGCTATTCCGGCCTGACCACCGCGCTGGAACTGGCCAAGCAGGGCGTCAAGGTTGCCGTGATCGAGCGCGCCCAGATTGGCTTTGGCGGCTCGGGGCGCAATGCGGGCCATTGCACCCCGACCTTCACCCATTATGCGCTGCCTGATCTGCGGCGCGTTCTGGGCGCGCCTTGGGCCGAGCGGCTGATCCACCGCCAGACCCGCGCCAATGACCGCGTGGGCGCGATGATCCGTGATTACGGGATCGAGTGCGAATGGGAGCAGAACGGCTATGTGCAGGGTGCGTTATTCCCTAGTCATATCAAGGTGATGGAAAAACGCGCCGCCGAGTATAACGCGGTGGGTGCGCGCACGCGGATGCTGGACCGCACGGAAGTTGCGGCCATCACCGGATCGCCGCGTTTCATGGGCGGGTGGTATCATGAGGAGGCGGGCGGGCTGAATGCGCTAGGCTATGCGCGGGGGCTGGCGCGGGCCGTGCTGCAGGAAGGCGGGCAGATTTTTACCGAGAGCCTCGTGACGGGAGCGGCCCGCGAGGGCGGCAAATGGGCTGTAACCACGCCGCAAGGTAAGGTGCTGGCCGAGAAGGTGATCTATACCACCGGCGCCTATACGGTGGCAGGCTGGCCGCAGCTCGACCAGACCTTCCGCATCCTGCGGGTGTTTGTAGCGGCGACCCAACCCCTGTCGCCCGAGACGCAGGCGCATCTTTTGCCCAAGCGCACCACCATTCAGGACGGGCGCGGCGATATCTATGTCTATAAATACAATGCCCAGAACCGCATCGTCGCCTCGATGTTCCCGATGCTCCGGCGCGGCTATGACCGCAGTTTGACGGCCAAGATCATGACCGACCGCCTCAAATGGTTGCATCCCGAAATCCGCGAGGAGATCCGTTGGGATTTCCTCTGGACGGGCGAATTGGACATGCAGCGCCACACCGTGCCGCGGCTCTACCAGTTGGCCCCCGGAGTGGTGGCGATGACGGGCCTTTCGGGGCGCGGCGTGCCCACCGGCTCGATGCTGGGCGGTATCCTGTCCGATTGGGCGATGGGCGTGGCGGATGCCGATCTGGACCTCAAACTCGAACCGCTGTCCGCGCAGCCGCGCTATATGGACGTAGCGCCGAAAATGGCGCTTCTTGGCTACCGGCTGCGCGATAATTTCAAGGCTTTGCGGCAGGGTAGGCCCCTGCCGCCTCACGCATAAGGCGGGACAGTCCCGCCGATTTAGGAGAAGACCCATGCCAGGACCGAAGCTAGACCCGGTCGAAAGCGATGCCGCCCTGCCTCGGGCGGTGGATGTAGTGATTATCGGCGGCGGGATCGCAGGCACCTGCGCGGCGCTGGAACTGGTGGATCGCGGGCTGAAGGTCGCGATCTGCGAGAAGGGCCAGATCGGGGCCGAGCAATCGAGCCGTAATTGGGGCTGGGTGCGCCTGACCCATCGCGACCCGCGCGAGATGCCGCTGATGGTGGAAGCCGTGCGCATGTGGGAAGGCCTCAACGAGCGCGTGGAAGCCGAGACCGGCTACCGGCAATCGGGCGTGACCTATACCTGCACCAGCGACGACATGATGGAGGAGGAGCGGCAATGGGTCGATCTGCTGCAAAGCTACCAGATCCCCGCCAAGATGCTGAACCGCGACGAGGCGTTGGCCCATTATCCGGGGATGGATCTGCCGATCAAGGGCGCGATCCATAACCCGATGGATGGGCGCGCCGAACCGCAAAAGGCCGCGCCTGCCGTGGCCCGTGCGGTGCAGGCACGCGGCGGCACGGTGCATCAGAATACCGCTGTGCGGATGATCGATGTGGAGGGTGGCAAGGTCACCGGCGTCATCACCGAACATGGGCGCATCGCCTGTTCGCAGGTGCTCTTGGCGGGAGGTATCTGGTCGCGGCTCATGCTCGATAATATGGGCATCTACCTGCCGCAGCTGCGCACCAAGAACACCGTGTTGCGGACCTCGGCGCTGGAGGGCGGGCCGGAAGGCACGATCAAGTTCAAGGAATTCGCCATGCGCAAGCGGCTGGATGGCGGCTACACGATCGCCTCCTCGGCCAATAGCCGCTACGAGATCACACCCGACAGTTTCCGCCTGTTTGGTGCCTTTCTTCCCGCACTGAAAAACGAATGGAGGGGCCTGCGCTTCGGCTTCGGTTCGGCCTTTGTGGACGGGCTGAAGACCAAGCGTAAATGGACTGCCAATGATGTGACGCCTTTCGAGGAGACCCGCATCATGGACCCGCAGCCCGAGACGAGCTTTATCGAGAAGGTCTATCATCAGGTCGCAGCCCGCTGGCCCGCGATGAAGGGGCTGAAGATCGAGCAACGCTGGGCGGGGATCATCGATGTGCTGCCCGATGTGATCCCCGTGATCTCCGATACCGAAAGCGTGAAGAACGGGGTGAAGGGGCTGTTTGTCTCCACCGGTTTCTCGGGGCACGGGTTCGGGCTGGGTCCGGGGGCGGGGCGGCTGGCCGCAGATCTGATGACGGGCCATGCGCCGATCGTGGACCCAACCCCTTTCCGGCTCTCGCGCTTCTCGGATGGATCGAAGATCGCCCCCATGAGCGGTATTACCCGGAGATGAAAAAGGGGGCCTTTGGCCCCCTTTTTCCTTGGTGATGCGCGTTTCAGCGATGCACCGTATGGTCGGAGGCTTTCCAGTCGTCCCAGCCGGGCTGGCCGTCCATGAAGGCCTCGATCTCGCGCGCATTCGCCTCGAGTTTCGGGTCGTGGAGCAGATAGTGGCGCGTCTCGCGGGCGATCAGCCCCGACAAGATCAGGAGGCCGATCAGGTTCGGGATCGCCATCAGACCGTTCATCACATCCGAGAAGTTCCACACCACGCCCAGCTGCATCGTGCAGCCGATATAGACGATGGCGGCAAAGAACACGCGGAACGGCATCACGAGACCGCGCCCGAAGAGCCGCTCGATGTTGCGCTCGCCATAATAGGCCCAGCCGAGGATCGTCGAATAGGCAAAGAGCACGAGACCGATGGTCACGATCCAGTCACCCCAGGCGCCCGGCAGACCATAGGAGAAGGCGCGCGCCGTCATGATGGCGGCCGAAATCTGGCTGCCCGTTTCGGGATCGATCTGGTTCCAGACGCCGGTCGTGACGATCACGAGGCCGGTGCAGGTGACCACGATGATCGTGTCGATGAAGGTCTGGGTCATCGAGACCAGCCCCTGACGGACAGGGTGGCTGGTCTTGGCCGAGGCTGCGGCAATGGCTGCAGAGCCCATGCCGGATTCGTTCGAGAAGATCCCGCGCGCCACACCGAACTGAACCGCGATCATGATGGTCGAGCCCAAAAATCCGCCCGAGGCCGCCGTGCCGGTGAAGGCATCCGAGAAGATCTCGCCCAGTGCCGCAGGAATGGCGGTGAGATTGGCCAGCAGGATATAGAGCGCGCCCAGCACATAGAACACGATCATAGCCGGCACCAAGCCTGCGGTGACCCGCCCGATGGATTTGATCCCGCCCACCAGCACGATCAGCGTCAGGATCGCCAGAATGCCGCCCGAGACGGCAGCCGGCACATGGAAGCTCTGTTCAAGATTGGAGGCGATCGAATTGCCCTGCGTCATGTTGCCGATGCCGAAGCTTGCGCAGATGGCGAAGATCGAGAAGGCGATGGCGAGGAATTTGCCGAACCCGTTCGGGATGCCGCGCTCGAGATAGTATTGCGGCCCGCCCGATTTCTCGCCCGCCGCGTCGGTCACACGGAAGCGCACCCCGCAGAAGGCCTCGGAATATTTCGACGCCATCCCCAGAAGCGCCGTCACCCACATCCAGAACAGCGCGCCCGGCCCGCCGACGCTGATGGCGGTGGCCACCCCCACGATATTGCCGGTGCCGACGGTCGCGGCCATCGCGGTGGTCAGCGCCTGGAATTGCGAGATATCGCCCTCGGCCCCGTCATCATGGCGCCGCCACAGGCCAAGGCGCAGGGCAGCCCCCAGACGCAGGAATTGCAGCGCACCCAAACGCAGGGTCAGGTAGATACCGGTGCCCAGCAGAAGGGGGATCAGTAGGTAGGGGCCCCAGACGATCCCCCCCACGGTTCCGAGGAAACTTTCAAATGTGTCCGCTGTCATGACCTGTCTCTTTTCAATACTCTTTGCCGCAAATCGGAGGGGGATAACGGGAATGTCAAGCAAAGCGCGTAGGGATATTTTGATCGGGTGATCGAAAAACACCCGCAATTCGGGGCTGTTGCGTAAAATATTTGCATAAAATGCATGGCGGATATGCGCATAAACCCTAGCCAAGGGGAGCGTCATGTATCGCGGAAGGGCCGCACCAGCGGGGTCATTCTTTCCTTTCTGCCGTTCAGTTGTGCGATGTGACTACATATTGAGCGGATTTCTTCTAGACTAAAGACCTTCCTCAGCCGGTCACCTGTGATAGAAATGGCCCCCTTGCTGCCAAATGCGCCGGTCCATCCCGCGCCGGATTGCCAAAGATGGCGAAACTGGGCAAAATCGTGGCAAGATTAAGGCAGACATCTTAGATCCGGTATAAGGGCGCGGCATGTATCGCGCCCGGCGGACCAGAGGGCAGGGCAGTGGTTTTACGGTTCATAAACGCCATATTACGGGCGCTCATGTTGGCAGCAATCATCTGTAGTCCGGCGGTCTTCCTGCCCGGAACAGGGGCCGACACGATGCAGATAGTCGGCCTCGTCGCGCTGGCCTGTGCCGCGCTGACCGTATTCGAATACAGCTCCGTCTATCCCTCCCTCGTCGAATTCCGGGATGCCGCGCCCTATAACCGTATCCGGTTTCTGTTGCTGGCCACGCTGGTGCTGAGCCTCTCGCTTGCCGCGATCGCCCCCTTCGAGCCGACGGTTCTCAACCGGCTGCTGGTCGCGCTGGGACAGGCCATCGCAGGGGAGCTCGACTTCTCCTATAGCCCGCTCCATCTGATGATGCAGTCGCTTCCGGCCCATGCCGCGCCGGAGACACAGCGGCTTGTGGGCGCGCTTGCCGGTCTGGCATTGGGGATCAGCCTGATCGGTGTGGCCATTTTCCTGCTCGTTTTTCGGGTTATGGGCTGGCCGGGCGGACAGGAACGTTTCAATATATGGATCAATCTGCCGACCTTCGATCCCACGATGGGCGGTGACGTTGTGGAGCGCCTGCGCCGTGATGCGTGGGTGAATACGAGTCTCGGTCTGGTTTGTCCTTTCCTCATGCCGGTTGCGCTGAAACTCGTCTCGATCGCCTTCCCGTCGATGATGCCCGCGAGCCAGCATGCCCTGATCTGGGTCGTTACAGCATGGGCTTTCCTGCCTGCACTTCTTGTCATGCGCGGTGTCGCTCTGGGCCGCGTCTCCGCCCTGATCGCACAGCGCCGCCGGTCGGCGCGCGCGGCAGGCGAAGAGGATGGACAGTATCAAACAGCCTGATCCTGTTTCTGGCATGGCTGCTATGTGCTGCGGGGGCTGCGGGCGCGCAAGACTTGCGGCTGGCGATCTGGGGGCCGGAACTGGGCGGCGAAGGGCCGGGGCTACTCTATCGTGATGTTCTGTCGGGCAAGAATGCCCGGATCGACGCGAGCCTTGCGCAGATAGTCCAGCTCGCGCCCGATGTCCTGTTGCTGATCGGCGTGGATTGGGACGGGCAGCAGGCTGCGGCACATGCCCTGCGCGAGGCGCTGGCCGCGCGTGATGCGCACTACCCCTATCTCGTCCACCGGCAGCCCAATAGCGGCCTGCCCTCCGGCGAGGATCTGGACGGGAACGGGGTGTATGGCGAGGCCCGCGATGCGCAGGGCTATGGCCGGTTCACGGGTGCGGGCGGGGTGCTCCTGCTCTCCAAGCTGCCGGTGATCGCGGTCGAGGATATGTCGGCGATGCTCTGGCGCGATCTGGCCGGAGGGCTGGCAGATGGCGCCGAGCTCTCGCCCGGGGCGCTGGCAGTCCAGCGTCTGTCATCGAGCGTGCACTGGATCGTCCGGCTGGAGGGGCTCGAGCTGTTGATCTGGTCGGCCACGCCGCCGATCTTTGACGGCCCCGAGGACCGTAACGGTCGGCGCAACCATGACGAGACCGCATTCTGGCTGCCCTATCTCGCAACCCTTCCCGCAGATCCGCCACTGGTTATGCTGGGCCGTGCCAATCTTGATCCGGCGCAGAAAGAGGGGCGCAAGGCCGCACTCGAGACGCTTCTGTCCTCACCGCGGCTGCAGGACCCATTGCCCGATCTCCCCACAGCCGATCTCGGCGGAAAACACCTGCGGCTGGATTATATCCTGCCGGACCATCTGCTGGAGGTCACCGGCGCGGGCGTGCTGCCCGCAACCGAAGGCGCGCGTTACAGGATGGTCTGGGTCGACATCGCCTGGCCATGTGCCTGCAGCCGTGGCGACTGAGCGGCGGCGCGCCCCTCTGGCTTGACCTTCATGCCGCGCATATAGAGATGCTCGAAGGCGATCCGCTCCAGCGATTTCGTCTCGTAATCGGGGAAAAGCATGCGGAAGGGACCTTCGTCGATGATCTGGTCGGCCTGATACATGTAGCGTGTCGGGGCGATCCGGCGGCCTGCAGTGCCAAAGCCCTTGCGCCACCACGGATAGGCGGTCAGCCGCACCTTGCGATCCAGCTGCGCCGACAGGCTCTCGGCCAGCTGGCGCGGCGAGAAGCGCGTGCCGGGGAAGGGGATATCGAGAAAGCCACCGCCCATATCCGCGGTCTCGGCCAGCGCCACCGTGACGCGGGTCAGATCCTCCAGATCGGCGTGGATGTGCATTTTCTCGGCGGGGCCGAGGGCTGCAATCTCGTGTTTGGCCAGCCGGTTGAGAATCACGGAATTCATCACCGTAGACTGTGCGCCCGGCATGATGAAATCGCCGGCCCGCAGCATCACCATGCTGTGGCTGCTATCGGCAGCCTCCCGATAGCGCTTCTCGGCCTCCGAGCGTGCCTTGGCGCGGCGGGTCACCGGCGCATGTGGGCAATCGGGACCCCATGCGCTGCCGCTTCGCCCATAGACTTGGAAATTACCGGGGACCATCACCGCAGCGCCTGAATTCTGCGCCGCCGCAATCACTTTCTTGGTCAGCTCGGGCAGCTCGCGCTCCAGATCTGTGGTCTGGTCCGGGTTCGCTGCATTCAGGATCCAGCGCGCGCCACGCGCTGCAATCGAGATGTCCGAGCCGCGTTGGTAACGGTCGACATCCCATCCGGCGGCGCGAAAGGCACGGGCGGCAGCAGCTCCGAAAAGCCCCTCCATCCCGAGAATCAGGATTCTTCGAGTCATGCGTTATGTCCGTTCTGCTCTTTTGCGCTATCATGCAGAAACGGGCGGGATTCCGCGAGGCGCGGATTCTCACGACTGCGAAACATTGCCTATGACGCTGCGTCAATGGGCGGGTCGCCGAAAGTTTCAACAGCAGTCTGCGCAATTTTTAGAAAGCCTGCTTGCATCTTCTTTTGCGTTCAGAACTTGACCCCGCCACGGGCATTGGCTACGCCCTCGCGCAACCTTGTCTTATTGGCCAGTTGGGCCGTTACATGCGGGAGGAATTACCATGGCAAACCCTTCGATCCTCATTCTTGCGGGCGACGGTATCGGCCCCGAGGTCATGACCGAGGTCAAGAAAGTCATCAATTGGTTCGGCGCCAAGCGCGATGTGGCCTTCGATGTCTCCGAGGATCTCGTCGGCGGCGCGGCCTATGACGTGCATGGCGTGCCGCTGTCGGATGCGACGATGGCCAAGGCGCAAGAGGTGGACGCGGTCCTGCTGGGCGCCGTGGGTGGCCCGAAATACGACGTGCTCGATTTCTCGGTCAAGCCGGAGCGTGGTCTTCTGCGCCTGCGTAAGGAAATGGACCTTTATTCCAATCTGCGTCCGGCCCAGTGCTTCGACGCGCTGGCCGATTTCTCGTCACTGAAAAAAGACGTGGTTGCGGGCCTCGATATCATGATCGTGCGCGAGCTGACCTCGGGCATCTATTTCGGCGAGCCGCGCGGCATTATCACCGAGAACAACGAGCGAGTGGGTATCAACACCCAGCGTTACACCGAGAGCGAGATCGAGCGCGTGGCCCGTTCGGCCTTCGAGCTGGCCCGCCGCCGTGGCAACAAGGTCTGCTCGATGGAGAAGGCCAATGTAATGGAATCGGGCATCCTGTGGCGCGAAGTCGTGCAGCGCGTGCATGACGAAGACTATGCCGATGTCGAGCTGAGCCACATGTATGCCGATGCCGGCGCCATGCAGCTCTGCCGTTGGCCCAAGCAGTTCGACGTGATCGTGACCGATAACCTCTTCGGCGATCTGTTGTCGGATGCGGCCGCGATGCTGACCGGCTCGCTTGGCATGCTGCCTTCGGCCTCGCTCGGTGCGCCGATGGCGAATGGCCGCCCGAAAGCGATGTACGAGCCCGTGCATGGCTCGGCCCCCGATATCGCGGGTCAGGGCAAGGCGAACCCGATCGCCTGTATCCTCAGCTTCTCGATGGCGCTGCGTTACAGCTTCGATCTGGGCGCGGAAGCCGACCGTCTGGAAGCCGCTGTGGAAAAAGTGCTTGCCGATGGCGTGCGCACCGCAGACCTTCTGGGCCCCGAAGGCGGCTCGCCGGTCTCGACCGCCGAAATGGGCGACGCGATCATCGCAGCGCTCGACGCGGCGCTCTGAGCGAAGAGTGCGGGGGCGATACGCGCCCGCACCGGTATCCGAAAGGCCGGGACTTTATGTCCCGGCCTTTTTCATGGCCAGTGCAGAAGACGCGCATGGGAAAGGGGCCGGTCCAGTGGACCGACCCCTTTGGTCTTTCCCGTCCCGCCTGTCAGAAGCGTTTGGTCAGCGAGACATTGAAGGTCCGCGGTGCGCCACGGAAATTGAACACCGTTGTGCTGCCCACGCGCGAATAATAGTCCTTGTCGAAGACGTTATCGACGCCCATGCGCAGGGTCAGGTCATTGTCGAACCGTTTCACCGCCATCAGATCGACCACGCCATATCCCGGTGCCTCGATACCCTTGGAGGAGAAGCCCGACATCATGGTCAGCCGCCCGCCAAGGCTCCAGTCCCGCAGCGCGCCTTCGGTGATGTCATACATCGCCTGCAGCTTGAGCATGTTCTTGGGCGTATAGGTGGAAAATGCCTCGCCCTCGGAGCTGCCATTGAGATATTCGGTATAGGTGTAGGTGTAACCGGCCGAGAGATGCAGGTTCTCCCGCAGCTCGCCCGCAACGGTCAGTTCGATCCCTTGCGATTGCACCTCTTCCTGCGCAACGTAGTAATCGGTCCCCGTCACGGCCACGGGGCGGTTGTCCTCGCGCAGGTTGAAATAGGCCGCCGTCACATCCAGCGTGCCGGCCACGCGGGCTTTTACGCCCAGCTCGTATTGCCGGCCCTCGACCGGGTCCAGAAGATCGCCCGAACTGTCCAGATCGGATTGAGGGATGAAGATCTCGGAATAGCTGGCGTAGAGCGCCGCATCGGGCGTGATGTCGTAGGTGGCACCGGCAAAGGGCGTGACATGGGCATCCACATCATAATCCTCATGGGCCACGGCACCGGTCGAGAGGGTCGTCGTATCGACCGTGCCCTCATACCAGCTGAGCCGCGCGCCGCCGATCAGGGTCAGTCGGTCAACGGGTTTCAGGCGGAGTTGCGAATAGATCCCCGTCGAGGTCGTATCGCTGTCCTCGCGGGTCGAATAGGCCGCATCGGGTCTGGCCACGGATGACGCGTCGAAATCATTCAGGTTCCAGCTGCCCGCGATCTTGCCGCGCGCGGTATAGGTGGTCGAGGTCACCTTCTGCCAGTCGGCCCCGATGATCGCATTGCCCTCCATCTGGCCCAGCGTGAAGGGCAAATCGGCATGGAGATCGAGCGCTGTGCTGTCCTGACTGAAATCGCGGCCCAGATAGGCGATGGAAGAGATATTGTTCTCGGCATCGGCGGTCGATCCGGCATAGCCATAGAGGAAATCCGCATCCTGCCACGATTTGCGCAGCGAGAATTTCACCCGCCCGCCATTATCGAATGTATGGGTGGCCGCGAGCACCGCATCGGTGGTGGTATTATCGAAATCGTTCCAGTCAGGCACAACGCCCGCGCCTGCATCGGTCCAGATCAGCGATCCGTCCTCATAGGTGGGCAGGCCGTTGAAGGGCGCGATATCGCGCTCCATATGGCTGAGCGAGAAGGTCAGCTGTGTGTCGGGGTCCACATCCCATGCCAGCGTGCCATAATAGCTCTGCACTCCGTTCGAGCCATTGTCGATGAACGTGTCGCCATCGCCATAGGCCGCCACGAACCGTCCGCGCAGCGTGCCGTCGGCATTGAGCTTGTTGGAAACATCCAGCTCGCCACGATACTGGCCATTGCTATCGGTCGATCCCTCCACATAGCCGGTAAACTCGGTGGCGGTGGCCTGTTTGAGGCGCATATTGACCGAGCCCGCCGGTTCGCCCGTCGAGATGAACAGGCCCGCGGGGCCCTTGAGCACCTCCACATGGTCCACGATCGAAAGATCGGGCTGTGTGCCATAGATCGAGCTGACGGGGGCAGGCAGACCGTCAAAATAGAGATAGTCGAACTCGTAGCCCCGCGAATAGATCGACGAGCGTCCCGCATCATTGTTGAGCACCATGATGCCCGGCACATCGGCCATCGCCTCGTCGAGCGTGTTATACCCGCCGTCCTCGATCTGTTTATGGGTCACGACAGAGGTCGATTGCGGCACCTCGCGCGGGCTGATCGCGGCTTTCTCGCCGACCGAGATGAGGTCGGTAGCATAGCTCTGTGCGCCTTCCGTCTCGTAGCTCGAGCCCTCGACGGTGATCGGGTCGAGGTCGACCACATCCTGCGCCATGACAGGCAGCGCGGTCATGGCAGCAAGGGCCGTGGAGGCGAGAAGGCCGGATCTGAGAGGGGCGGGTCTGACAAAGGCGGGGCGGGGCGCGGACATCGGGCAATCCTTGAATAACCGAGTATTTCACTCGACTAATAGAGCGCAATGACGCACAAAGACAGCAGTCGGGCTTTGCGATACCGCCAATCGGCTCTTCAAGAGCGTCAAAATCGAGAGACTTCCATGACCGAGATCACATTGGATGACATTGCTGCGGGTCTACGCAGCGACCGTGAGGGCTTTGGCGCGAATCTGCCCGCTACGCAGGTGGTTCTGCGGGGCGGGCGCGGGCGGCGCGATCTGCCTTCGGGGATACAGCTGCAGCTGCAGGATACCGTGATCGCGCGGGATCTTGTGACCTATGTTACCCGCCAACCCGGCGTGATGGTGCATCTCGTGCTCGAAGGACGGGTCGAGGGCATGTTGGGGCAGGAGGCGTTGAGCATCGGTCCACAGGACGGGCAGGGCGCCGAGCTGCATCTGAGCGCTCTGGGTGTCCCGATGGCCTTCCGGCGCAAGGTGAGGGCGGGTCAGGTGGTGCGTAAGCTGGCGCTTCTGGTGTCATGGGAGTGGCTCGCGGCGCGCGGCTTTGCGCAGCCCTTGATCCTCAACGGTCAGCCCCATCGTCAGGCCGTGCGGCCCGCTCTGGCCGAGGATATCCTTGCTGTCCGCGCCCTTCTGGCCTGTCCGCCACAGGATCTGCAGGGGCGTGCGCTCCTGGAGGCCGAGAGGCTGGCCCATAGCCTTTTGGTGCAGGGCCTCGCGGGGGGGCGGGATGCAGTTGCGAGGCTCAGCCCTGTCGAGGAGGCGCGTCTTGCGCGGGTCGAGCGGATGGCGCAGGCGGCCGGACCGCTGCCCGCGCTCGGGGCATTGGCCGAAGAGGGAGGTGTGAGCGTCTCGACCCTGCGCAGGCTGTTCCGCCGTCGCTATGGCCTCACCGTCCATGACCGCCTGCGCCAGATCCGGCTGGAGGCTGCGGCACAGGCGTTGCGGCAGGGGCACTCTGTCGCGCAGGCGGCAGGGCGTGCTGGCTATGCCAGCCCCACGGCCTTTGCTACGGCCTTCCGCAGGCAGTTCGGGCAGAGCCCCTCGGACTATCGTTGAGGCCCCTACCAGAATGCGATCAGGATCGCGGCCATACAGAGCACCAGAGCAACGGCCCAGAGCCGCACATCCATCAGCCCCATGCGGCTGCCACGAAACTCCGCGACCAGATCGACGGGACGCCAGATCAGATGGTCGTCGGGAGCCGCATGCCGTGGCAGGATAGTGGCCGAGAGCCCCAGATGCAGCAGGCAGGAGGCAATCGTCATCAGCGCCACTGTGATCGTGTAGTGCAGCGGCCAGAGCCCGACCTGCCCGAGCACAAAGAGGATGATCCCGAGGAGATGCATCGAGACCAGCGTGACAAGCGCTGATGTCTCGCCCACCCGCGAGGACACCGCCCCGAGGAAGAATACGGCCACCACCGGCGGCACGAGGATGGAGAACGCCTGCTGGAGATAGGACCAGATCCCGTCCGCATACTGGATCAGCGGCGCCACCAGCACGGCGATCAGCATGAAGAGCACCGTGCACAGGCTGCCATATCTGCGCGCGGCCTCTGGCGCGACCGCGCGATCGGGGCGGGTGAGGAAATCATGCACGACAAGCGTGGAGGAGCTGTTGAGCGTGGAATCCACCGTCGACATGATCGCGGCCACCAGCCCCGCCAGCACCAGCCCCGTCAGTCCGGGTGGTAGGATCTGGGTGATCATCGTCGGGAAGACCATATCCTGCGTCGGCAGATCGGGCAGAAGCGGCACCGCCATCGCCCCCGGCAGGACCATGATGAAGAGCGGTACGCATTTGAGGATGCCGCCGAAAAGCGCACCGCGCTGCGCATCGGGCAGGCTGCGCGCGCCCAGCACCCGCTGAACCACATACTGGTTGGTCACCCAGTACCAGAAGCCCAGCATCCACACCCCCAGAAACAGCCCCGGCCATGGCAGTCCGGGATCGTCGATCGGCTTGACGATATCGAGATGTCCTTCGGGCAACGCCTCGCGCACGCGGTCCCACGAGAAATCGAGCGATTGGAACATCAGGAAGGCGACGATCGAACATCCCACCAGCAGGATCACCGCCTGGATCACATCGGTATAGACAACCGCCTTCAGCCCGCCTGTGGCGGCATAGCCGCCCGCGAAGGCCCCGATGGCGATACAGCTGAGCCAGAGCGGCAGATCGGGGAAGAAGGTGGTCAGCACCACGCCCCCCGCATAGAGCCCGCCCGCTGTCTCGACCACCACGGTGAAGAAAATGGTCAGCGCCGAGAAATAGAGCCGCACCTTGCGCGAATAGCGCTGATCCAGCCATTCGGGCGTCGTCGTGACCTTTGCCTTGAGATAAAGCGGCGCGAAAATGAGCGCGAGAAAGATCAACGGGATCCCCGACATCCACTCGAAGGCCGAGCTGGCGATGCCGGTCGCATAGGCCGAGCCCGTCAGCCCGATGATCGTTGTGGTCGAGATATTGGAAGCGAAAAGCGACAGGCCGATTGCCCCCCATGCCAGCGACCGCCCGCCCAGAAAGAGGTCATCGCCGGTCTTGGTTCGCATCGAGACCCATATCCCGATCGCCAGCACCACGACGAGATAGGCGATGATCACGGCAATATCCAATGTGGTGATATGGGTCTGGACGGATTCCATGTGACGGGTTCCTTTTGGCTGGATGCGGCGGGCGGATCGCCTGTCGCGGGCCTTGCGCAGCGGCTGGATGCGGCAGGCACCTTACCCTTTCGCAAGATGGCAACAGGGCAGTGCGGGAAACGGGTTCCAGAGGCGCAAATATGGATGGCTGCCGCCCCCGAAATTATCGAGCGGGTGTCCTGCCGGCCATCGGGGCGATCTCGGGGCCGAGTCCCGGGCAGGGATCTCACTGGTGATCAATAAACTGTGTCACGTCTGACAGGCAGGTAGCCCGCAGGGCGGGTTCGTAAAGCGTCAAGCGCGCCGCGGGTGCAAGGTGACATCCTCCGGAACCGAGAAAATACCGGCAAAGGGGGAGGGGCGGCGGTCTGGCAGAGGGGCCTGAGATGGCGGCCCGATTGGTCGTTAGGCCTTCTCGCGCCACGATTTCAGCACGATGGAGGTGGTCACATCGATCACCTCCGGATGGCGCGAAAGCCGGTCGCGCAGCTCCTCGAGCACATCGAGATTGGCCGCCTCCAGCAGGATACGCATGTCGATATCGCCGGTCAGCGACCAGCATGATACCACTTCGCTCCAGCGTTGGATCGAAGCATAGACCACCGAGCAGGTATTGCGCTTGAGCCGCAGATCGAACATCGCGCGCGTTGTGGTGACCGAGGCCGCATGGGTCTGGTCCATCTCGATGGTGAAGCGGCTGATCACTTTCGTCTCGATCAGCTTGTCGACATGATACTTCACCGTAGGCCGCGACAGCCCGATGATATCCGCAATCTCGGTCAGCGAGCGACGACTGTTTTCGCGCAAGAGTTCCAGGATCAGATTATCGGTCGGGCTCAATTGCATGGCGATTCCTTAATTCCTGACAAGGATAGGGGATTTTTCTCCGAATCGAAGAGAGAATTGCATTTTGCACTGTATGCGGCGCGACGTCAGCGCGGCCAAACTCACTTAAACACTCAGTCAAGGATCATGATTCATGGATTTAGTCCTCACGCGGAACGATGTGGCCGGAAGGTATGGCGGCCAGGATTGGCAGCGGGTCGTGTTTTCCGAATTCGATGCGGCACTCACCAGCAAAAGCCGCCCCTTCCCCTGTGTCTTCGGCGTGGCGGGGTTCAAGACGGACCGGCTGCGCTTTGCCTTCCCCGAGCCGTTGACCCCCGAGACGCTGGCGCCGATCCTGCGCAACTATCTGGCGCAGGCCCGCGGGATCGGGGCAATGACCTCGCTGGTGATCTTCGCGCGCCCCACGCCGGTCGACACGCTCGAAGCCTATCGCGACCAGTTCTGGGATCTGCTCGACGGTCTGGTGGCCCTTGATGACAGCCCGCAGCCCGAAGGTGTCTCGCGCAATCTCGACGATCCGACATGGGAATTCTCCTTTGGCGGGGAGCCGATCTTTGTCGTGTGCAATACCCCCGCCCATGTGCTGCGCCAGAGCCGCCGCTCGAGCAGCTTCATGATCACCTTCCAGCCGCGTTGGGTGTTCAACGGCATCACCGATAGCAAGGCCCCCAGCATCACCCGTTCGCTGGACCGTGTGCGCGAGCTTCTGTCCGAATATGACATGCTCGCCCCCTCGCCGACGCTCGGCCATTACGGCGATCCCGCCAATCGCGAATACCAGCAGTATTTTATCGACGACACCAACGAGACCCCCGCCTGCCCCTACCACCAGCTGGGCAAGCCGCCTCTCAAACTCGTCAAGGAAGGATGATCCCATGAAAGACCTGAACCTGAGCCCCAAATCCCCGAGCGTGCGCCAGATCTCCGTCACCAAGGCCGATTACTGGTCGATCGTTGAAGAGCTCATGCCGCTTCAGGGCTGTATCGAGGTGCAGCAGGACCAGCCCGGCAAGGAGCATGCCTGGCATGTGCATGACAATGACGAGACCCTGGTGGTGCTGGAGGGGCATGCGAAATTCTACTGGGAGGGCGGCGATCAGATCTGCGGGCCGGGCTCGGTGATCTCGCTGCCCGCAGGCGTGCGCCACGGCTCCATCGCGATGGAAGATGGCGTGCGCTATCTCATCGCCTTCCAGGCGGTCGATCTGTCCCAGTTTGGAGCGGATAATGGCTGAGCTGAAAAAATCCCTTGGCGTCACCCGTGGCACGGCGATGATGCTCAATATCGTCCTCGGCGCCGGTCTGCTGACGCTGCCGGGTCTGGCGCTGCAGGAAGTGGGCGCGAGCGCCACGCTGATCTGGATCGCCTGTGCCGTGGCCGCAGCCCCACTCCTGTGGGTCTTCGGCATTCTCGGCAGACGCTATCCCGATGCGGGCGGGATCGCGGCGATCATGGGCCATGCGTTCGGGCGGCAGGGGCGCATCTGCGCGACGCTGCTGTTTCTGGGTGCTGTCTCGGTGGGGCTGCCGGCCATCGCACTGACCGGCGGGCATTATGTAGCGGCCACATTCGGCGGGCCCGCGGCGCTCTATGCCGCCATCATCCTGCTGGCCGCACTGGGCGTGAATTTCCTCTCGGCGGAAACCGCCGGACGGGTCAATACCTTTATCGCCTCGCTGGTGCTGGTGTTTATCCTCGGGCTGGCAATCGTGGGCTATCTCGCGGTCGCGCCTGCGCCTGCGCCTGCTCCGGTAACCGTGCCCCTGCAGGAGGTGCCGAGCCTGAGCCATATGGGCATGGCCTTCATGATGGTCTTCTTCGCCTTTACCGGCTGGGAGGTCAGCGCCAATCTGGGCGGCGAGTTCCGCAATCCCAAGCGCGATCTGCCGCGGGCCATGGCGCTGTCTTTCGCGGTGGCCGTCGTGCTCTATCTCGTGCTCTCGCAGGTCGTGGCCAAGGCCGGTGTGCTGGGGGCGGGGCCTGCGCCCTTCGCGCAGATCTTCGGCCAGTCCTTCGGGATCGGCGGGAGCGTCGCAATCTCGGCGCTGGCGGTCCTGCTGATCTTCGCCAATCTCTCGGCGGCGGTCTGGGCGGTCTCGCGCATGGTCTATTCGGCAGCCCGTGACGGGCTTCTGCCTGCGCCCATCGCCCGTATCCGCAATGACGTGCCGCTCAATGCGGTGATGCTGACGGTGGCGGTGCTTTTGGGCGTGGTCGCGCTGGTGGGCAGCGGTCTCCTCGATATGGCGCAGCTTCTGGCGGCGGCGGGGCAGAATTTCCTCCTGCTCTATACCGGTGCCGCGGCAAGTCTTCTCCGGCTCGAACGCAAGGCGCTCTACCGTGCGCTGTCGCTCCTGTGTCTGGCGCTGGTCGCCGCGCTCTTTATCGGGCGCGGGGGCGAGGGGCTAGCCTATCCCGCGCTCCTGATCGCGCTCGGACTGGTGATCGCCAAGGCGCAGGGCAAGGATCGCCCGATTGCCAGCCCCGCCGAATGAGGCGGGACCGATATCCTTTGGGCATAACCTGTCTCTTTTAGACTGCCTCTCCCCCAGACTGGGCCGATCTCCGGATCGGCCCTTTTTTCCTATGCGCGGTTTGGCCGGACGAGGGGGCCAGAACTGCTGCCGGGAACTGGATGCCGGAACCGGATGCCCGAATTGGCGGCCCGAAATATTGACCCGCCCCCGATCGGGGCGTATCGCCTATGATCGTCACCCATCGCCGGAGCCCGCCATGACCCGACCGCCCTTCGTGATCTCGATCCAGAGTCAGGTCGTCTTCGGCCATGTCGGAAATTCGGCGGCTGCTTTCCCGATGCAGGCAGCGGGGCTGGAGGTGGCGGTGATCCCGACGGTGATCTTCTCCAATACCCCTGATTATCCGACGCTCCGGGGCCAGGCGCTGCCGCCCGGTTTCTTTGCCGATCTTCTCCTAGGGGCGCAGGAACGCGATCTGCCACGGCGGGCCGATTACATCGTGACGGGCTATATCGGCTCGCTCGAGGTGGCCCAGCAAACCGCTGATTTTATCGCTGATGCCAAGGCGCAGAACCCCGATCTGATCTATCTGTGCGATCCGGTGATGGGCGATCAGGGGCCGGGTCTCTATGTGCCCGAAACCATTGCCGATGTGATGCGCGAGCGTCTTTTGCCGATGGCCGATCTGGCCACGCCCAACCCTTTCGAGCTGGGATGGCTGACGGGGCGCAAGATCGACACGCTGGCCGGTCTGGAGGACGCGAGGGCCGATCTGCGTCTGGCGCCCGGGGCGCGGCTCGTGGTGACGGGATGTGCGTTGAACGATACGCCTGCGGGCAAGATCGAGAGCATCATCTTGGGCGAGGGCGTGCCCAGCCGCCATCCTGTCACCCATCTGCCGATTGCTCTGCCCGGGACCGGCGATCTTTTCGCGGGGCTGATCGTGGCCTGCCTCGGGCGCGGAATGACCCTGCGGCAAGCGGTGGCCCGTGCGCAGGATCTGGTCTCTGTCGCCTTGGCCCACGCCCGTGATCTGGGCGCGGGCGAGGTGGTGCTGAGCGAACCCGGCTTCCGCAAGGCGCTGCTGACCTTGGGCGATTGAACGGCCTATGCCAGCTCGGGCGGCGTGAAGGGGGCGGGCGCTGAGGCCTGTGTGGCTTTCACGATGCGCACCAGACAGCTATGGGCCGCACATCCCTGCGAGAGCTGGGAGGCGGGGCGGTCCTGTGTCAGCACATTGGGGTTGCCATGGCGCTCGAGCCCCGTCTCGGGACAGGGGTCGAACCAAGCGCCCGTCGAGAGCCTTAGCACATTGGGCGCCACACCCGCATCGGGCACCGCAGAGGCCAGACAGCGCCCGCGCGCATTATGGATCTCGACCAGATCGCCATAGGCCAGACCCAGACGCGCGGCGTCGCGGTCGTTGAGATGGGCGGGCTCGCGCCCGTGGATCTTGCCTGCCAGACTATGGGGCGAGGCATCGAGCTGGCTGTGGAGCTTGCGGGCGGGCTGGTCCGAGATCAGGTGGAACTGGTCGGGGGCGGCCTCTCCCGCCCATTCTCCGGGCGGCATCCAGGTGGGATGGCCGAAACAATCTGGGAGCCCCATCGCATGGATTGCCTCGCTGAAGATCTCGATCCGGCCCGAGGGCGTCTCGAGCGGTGCGCCTTCGGGATCTGCGCGGAAGGCACTCAGCATCACGCGTTGCTCGGGCGGATCATGGGGCTGCAGATCGATCACGCCGGCCTCGCGGAAGGCGGCATAATCGGGCAGGTCGACCCCCTCGCGCGCCCACATCTTGCGCATGCGGGCATAGAGGCTCTCGATCCATTCGGCCTCGCTGCGGTTCTCGGTGAATTTCTCCTCAACGCCCATCACCCGGGCGATGCGGGTGAAGATGGCATAATCGCTCTCGGCCAGTCCGGGGGGCTCGGCCGCCTTATGGGTATGCATCACCACCCCCTCCATCGTGGCATAGCCCAGATCCTCGCGCTCATGCGCCATCGAGACCGGTAGCACGATATCGGCGCGCCGCGCGGTGGCGGTCCATGCCTGCTCATGCACGATGATCGTATCGGGCTTCTGCCAGGCCCGCTCCAGCCGGTTGAGGTCCTGATGGTGGTGATAGGGGTTGCCGCCGGCCCAGTAGACCAGCCGGATATCGGGGTAGCTATAGGTTTCGCCATCATAGGTGAAAGGCGCGCCCGGAGTGAGAAGCATATCCGCGATCCGCGCTACGGGGATGAACTCCTTCACCGGATTGATCCCCTGCGGCAGCGAGGCCCCGCGAAGCTCGGCATGCGGGCTACCCATCAGGTTCTCGGCGCCATAGCCCACGCCGAAGCCGCCACCGGGCAGTCCGATCTGACCCAGCATCGCGGCCAGTGTAACGACCATCCAGAAAGGCTGCTCGCCATGTTCGGCCCGTTGCAGCGCCCATGCGATATTGATCATCACCCGCTTGCCGGTCATCTTGCGCGCAAGGGCGCGGATCGTGGGGGCCTCGATCCCGCACAGGGGGGCGGCCCAGTCGGCATCTTTGGGCTGACCGTCTCCGGCCCCCGTCAGATAGGGCTCGAATTTTTCCCAACCGGTGCAATAGCGGTCAAGGAAGGCGCGGTCATGCGCGCCCATCGCGCGGATCTCATGGGCCAGTGCCAGAAGGAAGGCGGTGTCACTTCCGGGCCGGATTGGCAGCCACTCTACGGGTGCGCCGGTCTCCATATTGTCGCGCAGCGGCGAGACATTGATACATTCGACCCCGGCACCCGCCATCTGGCGCAGCCCCTCGCGCACGCGGTGACGCGCGACACCCGCCTGCGAGATCTGTGCGTTTTTCAGCGGCACCCCGCCAAGGGTCAGGAAGAGATCGCAATGCGCGGCCAGATCGTCCCATGTGTTGTGGTTGTTCATCAGCCAAGCCATCGGTGCCACTGCATGCGGCAGAACCACCCGTGCGGCGGCGAGGGAATAGCTGTCGCGATGGGCGACATAGCCGCCGATCGTGTTGAGGAAACGGTGAACCTGCGATTGCGCGTGATGGAAGCGCCCCGCCGAAGCCCAGCCGTAGGAGCCGCCAAAAATCGCTTTGTTTCCATAGGCCTGGCGGATGCGGTCCAGCTCGGCACCTGCCAGTTCGGCGGCCTTGTCCCAGCTGACCTCGACAAAAGCTTCGCGTCCGCGCAGATCGGGGCGCGCACCCGGACCCTGTTCGAGCCAGCTCTTGCGGATGGCGGGCCGCAAGACCCGTGTGCGTGCCACCTCGGGCGAAAGCTGGTGCAGCCCGATCGGGTTCGGATCGGGATCGAGCGCATTGCTCTTCAGCCGCACCCCTTTGGGGCCTTCGACAATATCATAGGTGCCCCAATGGGAAAGCGTCTGGCGGGAAGTCATGGCGGGCCTCATGCACGGATTACACGTGCAGACCATGCCACTGGAAAAGTGGCTTAGCCATAGGCAGGCTCAGGTTTTTCGGGCTGGTGGCGCAGAATTACTCCCGCGCCACCCGAATGGGCAGTTGTCCTTACCGCATCACGAATGGATCGGGAATGGGATCGTCGCTGGTGCGCAGCCAGACCGTTTTGACGGTGGTGTAATCGAGTGCGGCGGCCAGCCCGCCCTCGCGCCCATGCCCCGACATCCCGTGCCCGCCGAAAGGCGCCATCGGGCTGACCGCGCGATAGGTGTTCACCCAGACGATGCCTGCGCGGATCGCGCGGATCATCCGGTGCGCGCGGGTGAGGTTTTGGGTGAATACCCCCGAGGCCAGACCGAAGGCCGTGTCATTGGCCAGAGCGATGGCCTCGTCCTCGGTGTCGAACCCCACGACCGACAGCACGGGCCCGAAGAATTCCTGCGTGATGCAATCGGCCTCGCGGGCATGGGTGCAATCGAGGATGGTGGGCGGGAAATAGTAGCCCGCACGGTCCGGCACTGTGCCGCCCGTGACCAGCGTCGCCCCCTGATCCAGCGAGCGGGCGATCAGCTCCTGCGCATGCGCGCGCTGGCGGGCGGTGCAAAGGGGGCCGATCTCGGTGCCCATATCATCGGGCGGGCCGATGATGCAGGCTTCGGCCTTGGCCTTCAGCCTTGCCAGAAATGCGTCCTTCACCCCGTTCTGGACCAGTAGCCGCGAGCCCGCCACACAGCTCTGGCCGGTGGCGGCAAAGATCCCCGAGACCTGCGCATTGGCCGCGCTGTCCAGATCGGCATCGTCAAAGACGATGAAGGGCGATTTGCCCCCCAGTTCCAGCGAGGTCGAGGCGAGGTTCTCGGCCGAATTGCGGATGATCTGGCGCGCGGTCTCCGGCCCGCCGGTAAAGGCCACATGCGCCACTTTGGGATGGCGGGTCAGCACCGCGCCACACTCCGCCCCGAAGCCCGTGACGATGTTGAGTACCCCTTTGGGGAAGCCCGCCTGATCGAAGATCTTGGCGAATTCCAGCATCGGCGCGGGGCCGTCCTCTGACGCTTTGAGCACGACCGTGCAGCCCGCCGCCAGTGCCGGCCCGATCTTGACCGCCGAAAGAAACAGCTGCGAGTTCCACGGCACGATGGCGGCCACCACGCCAATCGGCTCGCGCCGGAGCCAGACCTCCATATCGGGCTTGTCGATGGGCAGATGCGCCCCCTCGATTTTATCGGCAAGCCCCGCATAATAGCGGTAATACTCGGCCACATAGGCGATCTGGGCGCGGGTCTCGCGGATGATCTTGCCGGTGTCGCGGGTCTCGATCTCGGCCAGCGCCTGCGCGTTCTCGGCAATCAGGTCGGCCAGCCGGTAGAGCAGTTTGCCCCGTGCGCTCGCGGTCATTCCCGCCCATTCGGGGGAGAGGAAGGCACGATGGGCGGCCTCCACCGCGCGGTCCACATCGGCGGATTTCGCCTCGGGCATCAGTGCCCAGGGCGCGCCCGTTGCGGGGTCGAGGCTTTCGAACTGCGCCGATCCAGCGTCAAAAGTGCCGTCAATATACTGCTGAAAGCTCTGCATCGGCATCCTCCTTCTTGAAGGCGGGCATCACCTCGTTGATGAAGCGCAAAAGCGAGGCCTTTTTGCGCTCGAAACTCTGGCTCGAGTCGATCCAGAAGGAATATTCGTCATAGCCCTGCGCCTCATAGGTGCGGAGGCGGGCGATGAATTCCTCGGGCGTGCCGATCACCAGATCGCGCTGCATGGCCTCGGGGGTGTAGAACGGATGGGCCGCGATCTCCTCGTCCGAGAGAGGAGCTATCAGACCTTGGGTGATCTCGCGCTTGTTCATGAACCACGCGCCGAAATAGTTGTAGAAGCGGTTGAACTCGCGGGCCGCTTCCTTGGCATCCGCCGCGTCCTCGGCCACATAGCTATGCATCAGAAGCATGATCTTGGGGCGCGGGATTTCGGGGTGTCTGGCGCAGGCATCGTTGAACGTGTCGATCAGATGCTGCACCTCTGGCTCGCCCTTCCACAGCGGCGCGACCTGCACGTTGCAGCCATTGGCCACGGCAAATTCATGGCTGTTGGGGTCGCGGGCGGCGACCCAGATCGGCGGGCCGTTCTCTTGCAGCGGTAGCGGTGCCGAAGTGGTTTTGGGGAACTGGTAGAATTCGCCTTCATGGGCGTAATCCCCCTTCCAGAGCGCCTTTACCGCAGGGACCAGCTCGCGCAGGCGCTGGCCCGCGCCCCATGCGTCGAGCCCCGGCATCATCCGGTCATATTCGAACGTATAGGCGCCGCGGGCAATGCCGAGATCAAGGCGCCCGTCGGTGATGATGTCGGCCATCGCCGCCTCGCCCGCCAGCCGGATCGGATGCCAGAAGGGCGCGATCACGGTGCCGGTGCCAAGGCGCACATGTTTGGTGTGACGCGCGACATCCACGAGGCTGAGAAGCGGATTGGGCGCGATGGTAAAATTCATCCCGTGATGCTCGCCCGTCCAGACGGCATGCATGCCGCCTTCATCGGCGATCTTACACAATTCGATGAATTCGTCGTAAAGCTGTTTTTGATTATCTTCGGAAGAGATGCGCTCCATATGCGCGAAAAGCGAGAATTTCATACCGTTAGCTCCCGGCAGAGACCGTGCGGACCTCGCCGCTGGTCTGCGTTCCGTAATAAACCCCGAAGCTGCCGATGCGCGTTTCCTCCATGAAACGCTTCAGCATCTGGCAGGTGGCTGGATCGGCAAGATCCATCAATGTCGACGGGACGAGTTCGGTGAAAGCGCCGGTTTGCGGCACCCCACCTGCGGCATCACAGTGAAAGGTAATATGCTGGCAGTTGCGGCGCGTATCCTCATAGACGGCATAGAGAAACCCCTTGCGGGCATCGAGCCCCGTGGCCTCCAGCAGCCGGTCGAGTGCGGCCGAGACCCCGTCACGCCCGACCTTGGTTTCGGGCAGGACAAGGCCCCCGTTGCGGTCGCTCACCAGAAGGACGCGGTCCTCGTGGCGGATCAGGGCCGAGACCCTGACCTCCACGCCTGAATCGATTCGGTCAAGCGCACGGGCCTCGGTTGCGGGGCGCAGATAGGCCCCGCGTGCATAGCCCAGACCTGCGGTAGGGCTGGTGCCGAACGCCTCCACGCGCCCGATCAGGATCACATGGTCACCCGCCTCGACGATCTGGTGGGGAACGCAGTCGAACCATGCCGAGACATCACCGATCACCGGTGCGCCATTGGGACCCGGCCACCAATGCAGGTCGCGGAAGCGGTCCTCTGAGGGCCGCGCGAAGGTATTGGAGATGTCTTTCTGGTCTTCGGAGAGGATATTCACCGCAAAGCCGCGGCTCTCGGTAAAGGCGCGGTAATTGCGCGAGCCATTGGCGAGGCAGACAAGAAGAAGCGGCGGATCAAGGGAAACGGAAGTAAAGGAATTTGCTGTAAAGCCCAAGGGCTTGCCAGTCTCGTCATGGGTGGTGACCACGGTCACACCGGTCAGGAATGACCCGAACGCATCGCGGAGCGCGCGTGGATCGAGCTGGGTCATGGGGCACCTCCTCCCGTAACCGGTGCAAGCGCCGGTATCGCAAGCCATTCCTCCAGCGCGGCATTCACCCGCGCGGGGGCCGTCAGATTCACCATGTGGCGCTGGTCTTCGATTATGAGCGTGCGGCCGCGAGGAGCGGCTCGTGCCATAGCTTCGGCCATTGCGGGGGTCGAGTTGGGGTCACCCGATCCTGTCAGTGCCAGAAGCGGGCAGGTGATCTGGGCAAACCTGTCAGCATAGGTGGCGTCCCCTTCGGCAAAGGCCCGATAGGCGGTGGCATAGCCATTCGGGTCCACCGCCTTCAACCAACCCGCCACTTTTTCGCGTGCGGATTGCTCCTCGGGGGTCTCTGCAAACCAGCGCGTGAGCGGTGTGGTCAGATCGAACACGCCCTGCGCGATGAGGGCCGCACGGGCCTTGACCGCCTCGCGGGCGGCGGGATCGCGGCGGAACACTCCGTTCAGCAGCGCCACGCGAGTGACCTGATCGGGATGCTCGACCGCCATGCCGCCGGCCACCAGCGCCCCCATCGAATGGCCTGCCAGACTGACCGGCCCCAGATCGAGCGCCTCGAGCACCTGATGCAGCCATCCGACATAATCGGGCAGGCGAGCGGTGTCGGGCAGGGGGGAGCTTTGCCCATGACCGGGCATATCGAGGGCGATTACCCGATAGCGGTCCGAGAGCGCCTCGATCTGCGGCCCCCATGCGGCGGAGTTCATCCCCACCCCATGGATCAGCACCAGTGGCGCGCCCTTGCCTGCGTCAATCCCCCCGAGCGTTCCCAGACGCTCAGACAGATGCAGGGTTGTCGACATCGCCACCCATCTCCTTCAGATCCTGATAGCGGTCACCGATGCGGTGATGCGGGCGCCCACCGATCGAGGCCCCGAGCGCGATGACAATTTCATCTGCGGCGGGGGCATCGGCCACCGATAGCTGCATGGTCAGATAATGACTGCGACGGCCGCCATCATTCTTGTCCATCAGCGGGATATAAAGGGGGGCATTGGCCGGACCGCGGGTGTTGCAGAAGGCCAGATAGGATTTGGCACCGACCGCTTCGCGGTAATGGTTGCCAAAGCGCAGGGTATGGATAAGGGCCGAGGCATGTTCGACCTCGCCATTGAGACCCACAATCGCCGATTTGCCATAACCCTCGACCTTGTCGCCGCCCCCTGCGGCATCAAGGATCATCTTGGTCAGCAGCGCGCCAAGGCCCGGTGCGCAATCAAGGATCTCGGGACTGAGGTCTTCAACAAAGCCCTTTCCCGCCCAAGGGTTACGGATAACGGCGATGGCCGCGATCATGCGCAAAGGGGTCTCGGCCACCTTGCCACCTTCGATCAGCGTGTCTTCGATATGCAGCAATGTCTTGCGAATCTCAGCAGGCATTGAACGCTCCCGGTTGGATCTATTTTTTAGTATTATGGACTCATGGAATACCGTAATACAATCCTACAATCAAGCTTGTCGTATGAGGGCGGATCTGATAGGAAAATGCCATGACAACTCTTGGCCTCAATAAGATCGACCAGCAGCCGATCACCCTGCGCGAGGTGGTGCTTGACCGCCTGCGTGATGCGATCATCAATGACGTGTTCAAGCCCGGCGAGCGGCTGATCGAGCGGGTTCTGTGCGAACAGCTGGGCGTCAGTCGCACGGTCGTGCGCGAGAGCCTGCGCTATCTCGATGCCGAGGGGCTGGTGGAGCATGTGCCTAATCGCGGGCCGATTGTCGCACGGATGACTTGGGCCGATGCCCGCCAGATTTACGAGATCCGGCGCAAGCTGGAAAGTGATGCGGCGGAGGCCTGCGCGCGTAATATGACGCCCGCGCAGGAGCGCCGCCTGCGCAAGGCCCTGAACGAGCTGGAATCGGCGGCGCTGCAACATGAAAGCTCGGCGCTCTTCAAGGCCACAACGAGGTTCTACGAGGTGATCTTCGAGGGCGCGGGCCACACTATCGCTTGGGAAATCGTGAGCCGGTTGAACAGCCGGATTTCGCGGCTCCGGATCATGACGCTGACCAGTGCCGACCGGGATGTGTCCGGCCCGGGCCATATGCGCGCGATCTGCGAGGCGATTGCCGCCCATGATGCGCAGGCCGCCCGTCTGGCGGTCGAGGCGCATCTGAAAGACGCCTCCGCGATTGCCGAAACGCTTCTGAAACGCGAGGAGAGCTGACATGCCCAAAGCCTACTGGATCGCGCGGGTGACGGTGACCGACCCCGACGCCTATAGCGGCTATCAGGCGCTGGCACCTGCGGCCTTCCAGAAATACGGCGCGGTGTTTCTGGCGCGTGGCGGCGTGACCGAGGCGATGGAGGGCCCCGACTGGGAGCGCCATGTGGTGATCGAATTTGCCGATCTGGCCACAGCCAAAGCCTGTTACACCTCGCCTGAATATCGCGCGGCCCGAGAGGCCCGCGCAGGCGCTTGCCGCGCCGAGATCTTCCTCACCGAAGGGATTTAAGGGGCGCGTAGCGCCCCTTTTGTCAGCTCAGGTGATGGGGCGGCGCGAGGCCGTAAACGGGCGTGTCGATCCCCGCATGACGTGCCTTCAGCTGCAGCGCCAGATAGCGCGAATAATGGCGTGACTGGTGCAGGTTACCGCCGTGGAACCATAGGCCGTCCTGCATGGTGGGTTTCCACATATTGCGCTGCTCGCCCTCCCATGGACCGGGGTCTTTGGTGGTGTCGGAGCCCAGGCCCCAGCATTTACCGACCTTGTCGGCGACTTCCTGGGAGATGAGATCGGCGGCCCAACCGTTCATCGAGCCGTAACCCGTCGCATAGACCACCAGATCGGCGGGGAGGTCCGTGCCATCATCGAGCACCACGGAAGTTTCGGTCAGATGGCTGATCCCCTTGCCCGATTGCAGCTTTATCGAGCCATCGATCACCAGATCACAAGCGCCCACATCGATATAGTAGCCCGAGCCACGGCGCAGATATTTCATGAACAGACCCGACTCATCATCGCCGAAATCGAGCATGAATCCCGCCTTTTCCAGTGCTGAATAGAAGTCTGCATCGCGGGCCTTGATCTCGGCATATTGCGGGACATGCCACTCATGCATGATCTTGTAGGGCAATGAGGCAAAAATCATATCGGCCTTATCGGTGGTGATGCCGTTTGCCACCGCCTCTTCGGAATAGAGCGCGCCCAGACAGACCTCGCGCAGGCTGTCGGATTTGACGATATGGGTCGAGGACCGCTGCACCATCGTCACATCCGCCCCATTCTCCCAAAGGGCGGCGCAGATATCATGGGCCGAGTTATTCGCCCCGATCACCACCACCTTTTTGCCGCGATAGGCATCGGGGCCGGGATGCTGGCTGGAATGTTGCTGCTCGCCCTTGAAGACATCCTGCCCCTTGATCTGCGGGACATTCGCCTTGCCCGACATGCCGGTGGCCATCACCAATTGCTTGGGGTGCAGGGTGATCTCTTCGCCCGCGCGGTCGAGCACCACGGTCCATTCGCCCTTGGCCGCGTCATATTGCGCCGATGTCGCGCGGGTGGAGGACCAGTAATTCAGCTCCATCACGCGGGTATACATCTCGAGCCAGTCCCCGATCTTGTCTTTGGGCGCAAAGACCGGCCAGTTATCGGGGAAGGGGATATATGGCAGGTGGTCATACCAGACCGGATCATGCAGGCAGAGCGATTTATAGCGCTGCCGCCATTGGTCACCGGGCCGCTCATGCGCATCCACCACGATGGTCGGCACATCCAGCTGCCGCAGCCGCGCACCCAAGGCGATGCCACCCTGACCGCCGCCGATAATCAGCACATAGGGCTGGGTCTCGATGCCAAGGCTTGCTGCCTCCTGCTCGCGCTGTTCCTTCCACGAGAGGCGGTTCGGGTCATGGCCGTGCTCGGCCCCCATCGGACGGCGCAGTTTGCGCGGCTCCTCATGGCCTGTCAGCTCATGAAGTGTCGTCAGCAGGGTCCAGATCTTGCCCTCTTTCATCCGGATATACCCCACGCCGTGCCCCAGCGAGGTCTCGAGCCGGAGCCAGCCTTCGGTCACGCCATCGGCCTCTGTCACCGCCTCCGACGGGTCCAGATGTAGCGCCTGTGCGCGGATCACCGGTAGCTGTGCGGCCGCCATATCGGCAATTGCCGGACGCCCCTCAAGCGTCTTCAGGTTCCATGTGAAGGCCGCCAGATCGCGCCAATAGCTGTCTTCCAGAAACAGATCGGCCACCGCCTGCGCATCGCAGGCAATCATCGCGCGTTCGAGATCGGTCACGAGCGCCTGCAAAGCGCCGTGTTGGGACGTATCGAGCATAGGTTTCTCCTCCCTTGGCTCTGGTGAAGCATCGGCGCGCGGGGCCTCCTCAAACCCCTGATGCGCGCCGATGCGGGATTTTATGCCTCCAGATCGATCAGGATCTTGAGGTGGTTGCCCGCCGGATCAAGCAGCGCGTCAAAGCCTTCCTTGACCGCATCGTCGAGCTTGATCTTCTTGGTGACAATCTTGGCCGCAGGGACCGCGCCGGTGGCGATCAGGTCGATGACCTTGGGCCAGTAATAGGTGGGATAGGCCCATGCGCCGCGCACATCGACATCCTTGAAGGTCACGTCATGCCAATGCAGCTTGCTGTCCTTGGTATGGAGCCCCACCTGAACGATGGTGCCTTGCTTGCGCACCGCCTGCAGGCCGGTGTTGAGAGCGGCCTCGTTACCAGAGGCCTCAATCACCTTGTCGCAGCCCACGCCACCCTCGGTCGCCTCGCGGATGCGGGCCACGACATCATCCTTCATCGGGTTCAGCGTGATCACCTCGGGCAGGATATCGCGGGCCATTTTCAGGCGCGTCTCGTTGACATCCGACAGGAAAACCTTGGTTGCGCCGTAAGCTTTGGCGGCCAGAAGCGCCAGCATCCCGATCGGGCCTGCGCCGGTAATCAGCACGCTATCGCCTGCAGTGATCTCGCCACGCTCTGCGGCATAGACGGCCACGGCGGTGGGTTCCACAAGGGCTGCTTCCTCATCCGACATGCTGTCGGGGATCTTGACCGCATTATAGTCGTTGATCACGCAGCCTTCGGCAAAGCCGCCGCCATTCCAGCTCAGGCCGACAAGCGCCAGATCTTCGGACAGGTGGAACAGCCCGCGATCCGAGAAGTAATCGCCCGAGCGCGGCATGACCAGCGGCTGGCACGAGATCCGGTCGCCCACTTTCACATGGGTCACGCCTTCGCCCACAGCCGTGACGGTGCCGCCGAATTCGTGGCCCAGAACCTGCGGCAGGACCGCCTTGGTGAAGGGATGGGGCTCGGAGGGCACGAAAATCGGCCCTGCCACATATTCATGCAGGTCGGTGCCGCAGATACCGGCGAAACGATTCTTCACCGCCACTTGGCCGGGGCCGGGTTTGGCGATCTCTTCGATATTCTCTACACGCAGGTCTTTGGCCGCGTGAAACCGTAGCGCTTTCATTGACGCTTCTCCTTAACTTTTACGTCTCCCATGATGCGCCACTGGCTGCGACAAAATAGCTCAGCTTATGTTAAGCTGTCTTTTCAGGGGGTTATTGCGGCAACCTGTTGCAGGCCCCGCGGCAGCTGTTGCATCTCTGCGCAACAGTTACGCTGCATTGCCGCACAAATGCTGCGCCATGCAGACGACCCCGTTCCCTGATAGGCAGATGTGGACTAGGCTTTGCTCTGCCACAGGGCGCGGCAGGGGGATGGGGGACGTATGCACAGGATCAGGGAGCATATCCGCGAAATCGAGGCCGTCTCGCACGGGGCCGCCATCGGACGCGATCCGGCGATTGCCGCCAGCTGGCGCCGCTGCCTGAGCGAGCACAAGCTCGACCCCGCCCGCCGCTCCGAGGCCTATATCGTGCCAAACCGTGTGCTGCGCCAGCATCGCGAGCGCTCGGGCGATCTGATCTCCATCGCGCGCTCGGGGATCGAAGATCTCTACAAGCTGGTGGCGGGTCAGGACTATGTTCTGCTTCTGGCCGATGCGGCCGGTGTCACGGTCGAGTTTCTGGGGCAGGAGAACCGCCGCGCGGACCTGCAGCAATCGGGGCTCTATCTGGGCGCCGAATGGTCCGAGGCACGGGCGGGGACCTGTGCGCTCGGGGCCTGTATCATGGGCGGCGAGCCGATCATCGTGCATCAGAGCGACCATTTCGATAGCACCCATACCGGTCTCAGCTGCACGGCTGCGCCGATCCATGATCTCTCGGGGCGGCTGAGCGCGGTGCTCGACATCTCGCTGCTGTCCTCACCGCGGGCGCGGGTCAGCCAGTCGCTGGCGCTCAATCTGGTCAAACAGACGGCGCGGCGGATAGAGATGGCCAATATCATGGCAGAGAGCCGCCGCGATTGGGTCTTGCGGCTGGGCACCAGCGCCGAGTTTCTGGATACCGATCCCGAGGCGGCGCTGCGTCTGGATGCGGCAGGCCGTGTGACCGGCATGACGCATGGCGCGGCGCGGATGATCGCGCAGGCTCTCGGGCAGGACTGGCGCAGGCCGGATCTGCTGCTGGGACGTCCGATCTCGGAGATCCTGCATCTGGACCCCACGCGGATCGAGGAGCTGACCCGCCACACCCCCGCCCGCGAGCGGATCGTCGAAACCCGCGACGGCCACCGCCTCTTTGCCCATGCGATCGAGCCGCGCCGCGAGCCTGCCCGACATTCCCGCCCCGCGCGGCCCATGCCGCAATCGCTCAGAGCCCTTGTGCGCGACGATCCGGCGATGACCCGCGTGATCGCGCGGGCCAGCGAGCTGGCCTTCGCGCAGGGGCCTGTCCTGCTAACGGGGCCGCAGGGGGCGGGCAAACGCCATCTGGCGCGGGCGATCTGCGAGGCGGGACAGGTGGCGAAATTCATTCCTCTGCGCTGTGGCGAGTTTCTGGCCGAGGAGGAGCCCGCGATTTTCGGGCGCGAGACGCGGCAGGGTTTTGAGCCAGGGCTGATCGAGGAGGCGCAAGGGGGCGCGCTCTATCTCGACCGGCTGGAGGAATTGCCGCCCAAAGCGCAGGCGCGGCTGGTATCGCTGGTGGCGGAGGGGCAATGGCGTCCGGTCGGGGCGGTGAGGCCCCGCAAGGCACGGATGCGGATTTTCGCCTCGCTTGGGATGCCCGCAGAGGAGGCCTTCGCCAAGGGGCTGTTGCGCCGCGATCTATATTTTTACTTGCACCAGAATACATTGGCGCTCCCTGCGGTGAGGGACCGGCGCGATCTGGTCTGGTTGGCGGAAATGGCGCTCTCCGAGGCAATGCGCCAGCCCGTCACGCTGGCTCCCGATGCTGCACGATGGGTCACGCAGCAGCCATGGTCGGGCAATATGTCGGAACTGCGCGATTTTGCCCGCCAGACAACGGTGGATCTGTCGCGGCGCGGGCTGGAGCAGAGGCTGTGTCTTGACTGTGCCGATCTGGCGCTGCCCCTCCCCGAAGCCGCTCCGGCGGAGGAAAGCCACGCCGCCTTGCTGGCCCATATCTTGCGCCAGACGGGGGGTAATATCTCCGAGGCGGCCAGCAGGCTCGGGGTGAACCGCTCCACGATCCACCGCCAGATGCACCGATACGGGCTGGTGCGACGTTAAACATGGTTGTCAAAAGCCGGTCCATTTGCCAGATGCACCGGAGGCCACGCGAACGGAGACCCACATGACTAACCTGCGTCTGATCGACACCGGCGGCACGATCGGTATGGTGCCCTCAGAGCAGGGGCTCGTGCCGGGTGAGGGGGTGGTCGAGACCTATCTGCGCGCGATCCTGCCCGAAGGCGTGACGCTGGATGTGGTGACCTTCGACCCGCTGATCGACAGCGCCAATATCATGCCCTCCGACTGGAACCGGCTGGCCGATCTGGTCGAGGCCCATGACGGGCCGGTGCTGATTACCCATGGCACCGATACGCTGGGCTATACGGCGGCGGCGCTCTCGCAGGTGATCGCGCCCGAGCGCTCGGTCGTGCTCTGCGCCGCGATGCAGCCTCTGGGTCAGAAAGCGGATGCCGAGGACAGCCTGCGGGTCGCGATGGGGCATCTGGTCACCGGCGCCGCTGGCGTGACGGTGGCGGTGAATGGCGCCATCCTTGCGGGCGCAGGCGTGACAAAGACTGACAGCCATGCGCCCCAAGCTTTCATTTCGGTCCCGCAGGCGGCCGCGCGCGTGGGCGATCAGGGTAAGCGGTTCCGCGAGGATGTGGATATCGGCGTTCTCACGCTCGCCCCCGGTCTATCGGCAAAGGCGCTTGCGGCGCAGCTGGGATGTTTCGACGCGGTTGTCTTGCGGATCTATGGTGCGGGGACCTTCCCCGAGCGCGCGGATCTGGTTCAGGCCGTGGCCGATGCCACGGCGCGAGGCATGCCCATCCGTGTGGTCAGCCAATGCCTGACGGGCGGTCTGGCTCCGGGACTCTATGCCGCCGGAGCGCAGTTCTGGCAAAGCGGCTGCACCAGCGGCGGGACCGAGACGGTCGAGCTGGCGCTTGTGCGGCTGTCGCTGGATCTCGCCCACTGACTTTCCAGTGAAATCATTGTGATTTCGACTCTCGAGAGGCGCATCAGATGGCGTATATGCTGCTGAGGCGAAAGCATCATCCTGATGCGATATACACGCCAAAGATGTATTCCCGATTTTGATGATCACGAAGCGGTAGCAGCTTTGCTCAAATCGTTGCCGAACTTGTGATACATCAGTAATTTCGAGTAATTAACTCGGTTATAATAGCCATGCTTAGATGTATTGCGGATTTATATTCGCAGGCTAAGTGTCGCGCATAATCGGCTCGGTATACGGCGGTATTCCGCCGCTCGATCCGAAGGGATTCGTCCCACGCAACATTTTTGGAGCCCTAGTCATGGATTATTTCATCAAAGCGGGAGGCGCCGCGACGCGCCAGACTGCTGGCGTGATGTCTCGGCGCAAGTTTCTTGGTACGACCGCAGCGCTTTTGGCTGTGACCCCCGTTGCCAGCCGCGCCTTTGCAAAGACCGCACCCGCGCAGACCGATGTCGCCAATCTGGCCAGCCTGCTGACCGGCAAGGACGTAAATGCCGCACTTGCCATGCGCGCGCAGGCCGCCCTCACCGAGAACAACCCCGACTTCCCCGCGAATATGGACGCGTTGCAGGAATTCGTGGCGCAAAGCGGTGCGACCGATATCGAAGCGTTGAAAGATATGCCCGGTTTCGAGGGCAGCATCCGCCAGACCGCACAGGACATGATCTCGGCGCTCTATCTCGGCTATGTCGGCACGCCCAAGGGGCAGAGCGCCGTGGATGACGTGAAATTCGTGACTTTTACCGAGGCCCTCACATTCCAGCTGACCCATGATTACACGCCGATCCCGAGCTATTCGCGCTGGGGCACGGATTATTGGGTCGAGCTTCCGAAGACCAACTGAGCCACCGCTCACCCACGTCTTCAAATCTAATAAGGAATTCCCATTTTGGCTCAAGAATACGATGCAGATGTGATCGTGGTCGGCTCGGGGGCGGTTGGTTCCAACGTCGCCAACGAGCTCGTCGATCAAGGCAAATCGGTGATCATCCTCGAGGCGGGCCCGTCGGTGCCGCGCTGGAAGATCCTCATGAATTTCCGCAATTCGGGGCGTCATTACGACCATAACGACCCCTATCCGAACAACCCTTGGGCGCCGACGAGCTACCAGCCGGGTTATCTGGAAAACTCGGGCAGTTTCAACATGATGCCCGGTATGCTCAAGCTGGTGGGCGGCACCACTTGGCACTGGGGCGGCGCGACATGGCGCTATGTTCCCAATGATTTCAAGCTGAACTCGCTTTATGGCAAGGGCCGCGACTGGCCGATCAGCTATGACGATCTCGAACCCTATTACACCCGCGCCGAATACCAGCTGGGGATTGCGGGCTCGGATACCGAGGATCAGTCGGGTAACCATGCAGGCGAGGCCTTCCCGCCGCGTTCCAAGCCCTATCCGATCGATAACGAGAAATATTCCTATAACGCGCAGGTCCTGAACGACCGTCTGGTGGAGGCTGGCTACAAGACCTGCCACGAGCCGACCGTGCGGATCCATAAGCCCTGGGATGGCCGTCCGGCCTGTCAGGGCAATAATAACTGCGATCAGGTCTGCCCGATCGGCACGCTTTATAACGGCTCGATCCATGCCGACCGCGCCACCAGGAAGGGCGCGAAACTGATCACCGAAGCGGTGGTCCACAAGATCGAGACCGGCGAGGGCGGCAAGGTCACCGCCGTGCGCTACCTGACCCCCGAGGGTGAGGAGCACCGCCTGACCGCAAAGGCCTTCGTGCTGGCCGCCCATAGTTTCGAGACCGCCAAGCTGATGATGATGAACGATATCGGCAACTCTTCCGATATGGTGGGTCGTAACCTGATGGACCATATCGGGATCTCGATGGAATTCCTTGCCAAGGATACCATGTGGTCCGGCCGTGGTCCGGTGCAGCAGGCCACCATCATGAACTGGCGCGATGGCGATTTCCGGTCCGAGCATTCGGCCAATAAATCGGCGCTCGCCAATGGCAACCCGCAGATCGGTCTGGCCGATGCCGCCATCAAGGCGGGCCTGATGGGCAAGGAACTGGACGAGCGCATCATGGATCAGTCCTCGCGCTATATGTATGTCTATTCCTTCTTCGAGATGCTGCCCGATCCGGCCAACCGCATCCAACCGAACCCGAACTGGAAAGACAGCATCGGCCTGCCGGGGATCAAGATCCATTTCGACGTTGATGATTATGTGAAAGCGGGGGCCGTGAAGGCGCGCGAGATGTATCACGACATCAATAACAAGATGGGCGGAGAAATCCTGCGTATCAACGGCTTCGAGAACCACGACCACCTGATGGGCACGATGATCATGGGGGATGATGCGAAAAACTCGGTCGTCAACCATGAGGGCCGCAGCCACGATCACGAGAACCTCTTTATTGCCTCCGTCGGGATCATTCCGGCTGCAGGCGTTGTCAACCCGACGCTGACCGCGGTGGCCCTTGGCATCCGTTCGGCCGATATCATCGCGAAGGAGGTCTGAGATGTTGCATGCTCGCTTGAAAGCCGGCCTTGCAGGAGCGCTGCTGCTCGGGGCTTTTGCCGCTCCCGCGCTTGCGCAGGACGATCTGGTGGCACGGGGCGAATATCTGGCGAAGGCTGGCGACTGCACGGCCTGCCACACCACCAAAGGCGGTGAGGCCATGGCCGGTGGCTATGTCTTCAAAATGCCGATGGGGACGATCATCTCCTCCAATATCACGCCCTCCAAGACCAACGGTATCGGCAACTGGACCGAGGAACAGTTCGCGCGTGCCTTGCGTGAGGGGGTCAGCGCCGATGGTCGTAGGCTTTATCCGGCGATGCCCTACACGTCCTATTCGAATATCACCGATGACGACATGAAGGCGCTTTATGCCTATTTCCAACAGGCTGTGAAGCCGGTGGACGCCGATCCTGTCCGCAAGACGGAGCTGGATTTCCCCTTCAACCTGCCGGGCGAGATGGCGGCATGGGATCTGCTTTATGCCAATGGCAAACCCTTCACCCCCGATCCGAAGCTGAATGACCAGCAGAACCGCGGGAAATATCTGGTGGATGGTCTGGCGCATTGCTCGACCTGCCACACGCCGCGCAACTCGATGATGGCCGAAGAGAGCGACAAGTTCCTTTCGGGCGCCGTGGTCGATGGCTGGATGGCCTCCAATATCACGCCCGACGAGAATAGCGGTATCGGTGGCTGGTCCGAGGACGAGATCGCGACCTATCTGAAAACCGGTCATGTCGAAGGCAAGGCGCAGGCCGGTGGCCCGATGGCGGATGCGGTGGAGCATAGCTTCCAGCATCTGACCGATGAGGATACCCATGCAATCGCGGCCTATCTGAAAACGATCCCCGCGATTGCGACCTCGAAAACGGCGCAGCCCGCCTATTCCTATGGCAAGGTCTCGCCGGTTGACTGGACGCAATACGAGCCGGGTGAGGGGGCGTCCGATACCAAGGATTACACCGATACCAGCACCACCGATGGTCCGCTTCTGTATAACGTGAACTGCGCGGCCTGCCACGGCATCAATGGCGAAGGCAGCGATGACGGGCATTTCTCCTCGCTGACCCATAACACCGCCGTCGGTGCCGAGACGCCCGATAACCTCGTGATGGCGATTGTTGACGGGATCCACCGCGAGAGTGCTGATGGCAATGCCGTCATGCCCGCCTTCGCGCCCGAAACGCAGGTGATCCATACGGGTCTCGATAACGACCAGATCGCCGCGGTCAGCAACTTTGTTACGGCGCAGTTCGGCCGTGGCGATGCGGGCCTGACGGGTTCCAAGGTTGCATCGATCCGTGCCGGTGCACCGTTGCCCTTCCTGCTGAAGAATGCGGCGGCTCTGGCGATTATCGGCTTTGTCATTGGGGCACTGGTGATCATCGCGCTGATTTTCTGGGCGGTCAAACGCAGCCGTAAAACGGCCTGACCGCAAAGTCCGGTGTCCGCCTCCAACGGCATCCTGCCGTGCGCATGGTTTTGCGCGCGGCGTTCACGACCGTTACAGACAGCTGCCTGTGACGGTCAAACCTCCCCACGGGTCTGCCCGTGACAAGAAGTAGGATTTTGATTATGAAGATGTTCGCACTCAGCCTGGCCTTTGCCGCCGCCGCTGCCACTCAGGCAGGCGCGGTCACCATGCAGCCGGTTCTCGAAGACGCAGATGTTGCGAAAATCGTGGCCGCGGCCAAGAAAGGCATGGAAGATCGCGATGTCAAAGGCTGCATCGCAATCTCCAATGCCGAGGGCTCGTTGATCTATTTCGAACGTGAGCAGGGCGCCTATACCAACTGCAATTCTTCCGCGCTGGTCAAAGCCCATACGGCATCGATGTTCCAGACCGATACCGATACGTTCATGAATATGCTCAATAAGGACGGCGTGACCAACCTTCTGGCCGTGCCGGATCTGGCACCGATGCCGGGTGGCTCACCCATCAAAGTCGATGGTGTCGTGGTTGGTGGCGTTGGGGTCAGCACGCCTGATGGCAATCTGGATATCCCGATTGCGAAAGCGGCTGCGGGGGCTCTGGAAGAGACCAAAGCGGCGAATTAAGTCGGTCCTCGGCCGACCGGAAGTCCGGGCTGTAAGGCCCGGACTTCTATATTTCAGTCCTCGCGCAGAGCATAGGCCATATAATCGGCGAGGGGCTTTACCAGAACCGATGCGGGCGAGCGCGCGCCGGTGCGGATAAAGGCCTCGAGCGGCATGCCGGGTTGCAAAGGCAGATCCCCTAACTCCGTTTGCGCCTCCTCCGTCAGTTCCAGTTCGGCCGTATAATAAGTCGCCTGCGTGGCCGGATCGGTGATCGTATCGGGCGAGACCGTGCGCAGCGTCGCGGCAAAGCTTGGCGTGGTGCGACTGTTGAAATTGGGGAAGCGGACCATCGCCAGCTGCCCGGCATGAATGCGGTCGATCTGGACCGGATCGATACGCACGGTAAAGATCAGTGGCACGTCTTGTGGCACGATGGAAACGACTTCTTGGCCGGGGGTGATGACGCCCCCGACGGTATGTATTTTCAGCCCCAGAACGCGACCCGACATCGGCGCGCGTAGAACGAGACGGCTCAGCCGGGTCTCGACCACGCCCAGTTGTTCCCGGATCTCCAGTTCGCGCGGCTGTTCGGCGCGCAGCGCATCCTGACTTTCCTCGCGACGCGAGGCTTGCGTGCGCAATCCCTCGATCTCGAACCCTGCAATAGAGCTGCGGGCTTCGGCAATCGAGGCCTCTAGCTGACCGATATTGCCCTGCAATTCCGCCTCCTGCCGGTAGAGCGCCGAGACACGGCTGGCCTGCGTCAGCCCCCGATCGAGCAGGCTCGCCTGATCGGCCAGTTCCTGCCGGATCAGATTCAGCTGACGCTCGCCCGCCTGCACCTGCCGCTGATAGCCACCGATGAGGGCCTGGGTCTGTTTCTTGCGCTCGACGAGTTGTTCAAGGGTGCGGGCCTGTGTGTCGCGCCGCGATTCGAAGAGCGCGATCTCCGAGCGCAACAGCCGGTCGGTCTGCGGATCGCGTGCGGCCTCCTCTAGGAGAACCGGATCGAAGCTGATCTGGGCGAAATCGGCGACCTCCGCCTGCAACCGGTTGATGCGGGCGAGCGTTTCGGTGAGGTTGGCCTGAAGCAGGCTGCGTTGGGCCAGCAATTCGGCCTCATCCAGACGCAAAAGCGGCGCATTGGCCTCGACCGTCTGGCCGTCGCGCACCAGGATTTCGGACACGAGGCCGCCATCGGGATGTTGCAGGGTCTGGCGCCGTGCCTCGACCTCGACGCGACCCTGTGTAACCACGGCCCCATCGATCTCGGTCGCAACCGCCCAGGCCATGAAGCCGCCACAGCCGAGGGCGAGCACCGTCAGACCGGCGATGACAGGCATGCGGGTGGAATAGCGGCTCATCTCAATTCTCTCCTACGGCACGGGGGCGGGTGAAATTGCCCGCATTCTTCACATGTGTCCGCAGAACCTCGTCGCGTGGGCCGAAGGCGCGGATCTGGCCCTTGTCGAGCAGCATCACCTTGTTGCAATGCGCCAGTGCCGAGGGGCGGTGCGACATGACCAGCGTGATCTGTCCCAGTTTGCGGGCCATGGCGATGGACTGGTTGAGCGCCTTGGTGCCCGCGTCATCAAGGCTGGAATTGGGCTCGTCGAGCACCAGAAGGATCGGATCGCCAAAGAGCGCACGCGCCAGCCCGATACGCTGGCGCTGACCGCCCGAGAGTTCGGGGGCGCCATCGCTCAGTTGCGTGTCATAGCCTTGGGGCAGGGACAGGATCAGCTCATGGGCGGCAGCCGTCTGCGCCGCACGGACCACGTCTTCCGGATTCGCCCCTTCGGTAAACCGCGCGATATTCTCCGACACAGTGCCCGCAAACAGCATCACTTCCTGAGGCAGGTAACCAAGAAGCCGTCCGAGACCCTCGCGGTCGAACTGTCCGAGTGTTGCCCCGCCAAGCCGGATCTCGCCATGAAGTGGAGGCCAGAGCCCGACAAGCGCCCGCGCCAATGTCGATTTTCCGGAGGCAGACACACCGATCACTGCAATCGCATCGCCCGCACTGGCCTCGAAGCTCAGCTGGTGCAGGGTGGGGGTGCGGGTGCCCGGCGGCGCGACGAGGATCTCGCTCACGCTCAAGGCCACGGCAGGGCGCGGCAGCGCCATGGGTGCCGGTTTCTCGGGGGTCTCCTCGAGCAGTTTTGTCAGGGATTTTCGCGCCATCCACGCATTCTGGATGGCCGACCACTGACCCACCGTCTGTTCGACCGGCGCCAGCGCGCGGCCCAGCAGCACGGAGCCCGCGATCATTGCGCCCGCCGTCAGCATACCTTGCAGCACCAGCCATGCGCCCAGTGCCAGTATGGCCGATTGTATGAACATCCGGAAGGCTTTGGTGGCTTGTGTAAAGCCGCCGCTGCGGTCGGCGGCTTGCATGGCGTGATGCAGTGCACGCGCGCGCGCGTCTTGCCAGCGGGCCATAAGCTCGTTGCTCATTCCCAATCCGCGCAGGGTTTCGATGCCGGTCCGCATGGTAGTGCTGCGCATTTCGGCTTCGGCTGCGGCGCGATTGGCCTCGCCATGGGCGGCATGGGTCAGGCGCTGATTGAGCACCGCGAGCGTAAAGACGACGAGCGAAGAGGCGATCGCGAACCATCCCATCAGGGGATGGAAGAGGAAGAGCAGCGCCACGAAAAGCGGCGTGAACGGCAGATCGAACACCGCACCAAGCGCGGAGGAGCCGAAGAGCGCGTTGATCCGGCTGAGTTCGGCGGCGCCGGTGGCGGGTGTGCCGCGCAACCCGCCCGAAGCGGTGCGGTCCATGGTGGCGCGCATGATCCGGCTGTCGAGCCGTTCCACAAGTTGCGCGCCGATCCGGGACAGAATGCGACCGCGGAAATAATCGAGGAGCCCCATCATCGTGAACAGGAAGCCCACGATCAGGAACAGCACCAGCAATGTCGAGGTGGAGCGCGACCCGATCACCCTGTCATAGACTTGCAGCATGAAGAGTGGTCCGGTCAGCAAAAGCAGGTTGATGGCCACCGAGAAAATCCCGACGACCCATAAGGCGGAGCGCGCCGGACCGAAGATGTCGTGCAGCTCGTTCGAATGCCGCCCAGAGGATGGTTTTGCCATAACAGCGCCCTTGCCTACCCATGTATTTATCGGGACCGATGCTAGGGAGCGTCTGTTAAGGATCTCTTCTGTCGCGTGGATAATCAGCCTGATCGGTAAAATGCGCTGTATTTTAACCCTGAACGCGGCGCTAGAACAGCTTCAGCCGGTGCGACATCCGCTTCCATGCCTGCATCCGTCCGGCGACATCCGCCCCTCCCGCCTCGGCGGTGGCATGGACCAGAAGGCTCGCCGCCGCATGCAGCCCGAGCGTGGATTCCAGAAACAGCCCCGTTTTCGAGGGCGCATTGATCACCGCATCGGCTAGTCCCTGTGCCCAATGGCAGTATTCATCGGTGATCAGAACCACGCCCGCCCCCCGATCCTTGGCAATCCGCGCGATCATTTCGGCCTCGGCAGCATAGGGGATTACATCGAACATCATCAGACAGCTTCCGGCCTCCGGAACCGGCGCGATCCATTCCGACAGCATCGAGTCATGTCCCGAGAGAAACCGGACATTGTCGCGCGCCAGAGCCAGCCTGCGGGCGCAATCCTCGGCCAGACCGCGGATGGTCTGGAAACCGGTCACATAGACCTCTCCCGATCCCGCAAGAAGATCGCGCGCCTGCGTGAAAGCGGGGGTCTCCATCTGGTCATAGACCATCTGCACCCCGTGCATCTCGACGGTCAGCTGCTCCTGCCAGTCGCGCGAGAGTTCTGTCTTCTTGCGGCCCATCACCTCGCCACTGACCGAATAGCGCTGGCGCAACAGCGCCTTGAACTCTTTCATCCCCGCGCAATCGAACCGGCGCAGCATCCGCCCCACGGTAATTTCGGCAACGCCGGCCTTGGAGGCGATGGATTGCCCCGTCTCGAGGGGAATCGAGGCGAGGTTCAGGAGGATATATTGTGCAACTTTTGCTTCCTGTTTGGGCAGATCGGCCATGCCTGCTTCAATTTTGCGCGCCAACTCGTCGAGAGGGGCATCGGAAAAGGAGGAAAACCCGATTGGCATGGAGAACCTCTGCATGACAGAAAACTAACGTTTGACGAAAATGACAGTAAACAACCACCCTGAGAGCACAAGAAAAACACGTCATGCCTGACGGGGAGAAATGAATGACGATGAAATATCTTGCGCTCGGGGCCGTGCTTGCCCTGACCCCGCTGGGCGCGCAGGCCGAAGGGAAACTCGCGCTCTATAACTGGGGCGATTACATTAATCCGGCGGTTCTGGAGAAATTCACCGAAGAGACGGGGATCGAGGTCAGCCTCGATACCTATGGCTCGAACGAGGAGATGCTGGCCAAAATCCAGGCGGGGGCTACGGGCTATGACATCGTCTTCCCCTCGGTCCATATGCAGGACATCATGTCCCACCTGGATCTTCTGGCCGAGACCGATATCAACGAGGATCCCGCCTTCGCCAATATCGATCCGCAATTCCTGCGCGCCAAGACCGACCCCGAGGGCAAATTCTGCCTGCCCTATGCCTTTGGCAATGTGGGCATCGTCTATAACAAGGCGCTGGCAGGCGATATCACCGGCTGGAAGGATTTCTTCGCGCTCGGCGATGCGGGCAAGAAGATCATCATGCTCGACGATCTGCGTGAGGTGATCGGTGTCGGTCACATCATGAACGGCACCTCGGTCAACTCCACCGACGAGGCCGAGGTCGAGAAAGCCGCCGATTATATTATTGCGCATAAGAAGGGCATTTCGGCCTTCTCCTATGACTCGATCCCGCTGGTCACCTCGGGCGATGTGGCGGCAGCCCAATGGTATGTGGGGGCGAATATCTTCGTGAACGAGCATCCCGACACGCTGGGCTATATCATCCCCGAAGAAGGCGCGACCATGTATCAGGAAGATATCTGCGTGCTGAAAACGGCGCCCAATTTCGACAATGCCGTGAAATTCCTGAAATTCTACCTCAAGCCCGAGATTGCCGCGCTCAATGTCGAGCAGCAGATGAACGGCACGCCCAACACACCGGCACAGGCGCTGATCCCCAAGGAGATCGCCGATAACAAGACCATCTACCCGCCGCAGGACGTCCTGGACAAACTCCAGATCTTCGAGGATCTGGGGCGCGACCTGCAGCTGTATAATAGTGAGTGGACGCGGATCAAAACCGCACAGTAACGAGTGACGGGGGAGGCCCTTCGGGGCCTCCCCCACCCCCTAATACCTGACGGCCCCTTTTTGTTTTTACGGGCCGGAAAGACTGGACGACCATGGCTGCACCTCTGGAAATCTTCAACGCCAGCAAGAGCTTCCGCACACCCGAAGGCGGCACGCTGATCGCGCTTGACAAGGTGTCTCTCAAACTCGCCTCGGCCGAATTTGTCACGCTTCTGGGTCCCTCGGGCTGTGGCAAGACCACGCTTTTGCGGATGGTCTCGGGCTTCGAGAGCCTTGATGCGGGCGATATCCTGATCGATGGCACCGCGATGACGGACTGGCCCGCCTATCAGCGCCCCGTCAATACCGTGTTCCAGAAATACGCGCTGTTCGAGCATATGTCGGTGGGCCGAAATGTTGGCTATGCGCTGGAAATCGCAGGTGAAAACCGCGCCACGATCAAGAGGCGTGTGGGCGAGATGCTTGATCTGGTAGGCCTTTCGGGGCTGGAGAAACGGTCGATCTCGCAGCTGTCGGGCGGCCAACAGCAGCGGGTGGCTCTGGCGCGGGCCTTGGCGGGCAAGCCCAAGCTGCTTTTGCTCGACGAGCCGCTCTCGGCGCTTGACAAGAACTTGCGCCAGAAGATGCAGCAGGAGCTGAAATCGATCCAGCGCGAGCTGGGGATCGGGTTCATCTTTGTCACCCATGATCAGGAAGAGGCGCTGTCCATGTCCGACCGGATCGCCGTTCTGGCAGGCGGGCAGATCCAGCAGCTGGGCACGCCTGCCGCACTCTACCGCCGCCCCGAGAACCTCTTCACCGCGCGCTTCCTTGGCGAGAGCAACCTGATGCCCGTGCGTATCGCGGGCGGGCAAGCGGAGCTGGCGGATGGCCAGCGCTTTGCCAGCCCGCATAAAGGGGCCGAGGCAACCGCCATGCTGCGCCCCGAGGCGCTGCATCTGACCCCGCCCGAGGGCCCGCATCTGACCTTCGATGGCATTGTGACCGCGGAGGCCTATACCGGCAAGGATCGCCAGATCACGCTGGAGACCGCGTCTTTCGGCCCGCTGCACGCACTCCTGCGCGCGGGCGGTTGGGTGCCCGAACAGGGCGCCACCATCCGGCTTTATGCTTCTCTGGGCGATCTGCATCTGATCGATGAGGTGGCGCGATGAAACTGGCCCTGCGCAAGCGTGTCCAGCTTTTCGGGCTCCTGTCGGTGCCCACCGCCTTCCTGCTGTTTTTCTTCTTCTGTCCGCTCGTCATCATGCTCGTCTACAGTTTCCTGATGCCCGGTCTTTATGGCGGGGTGGAATGGAGCTTCTTCCATCTCAATTACGGGCGCATCCTCGGCTGGGCCGATACGAAATACGAGAAATTCGACCCCGTCTATCTGCAGATCTTCGCCCGCTCGCTGGAACTGGCGGCGCTGACGGTGCTCTCGACACTGGTTGTCAGTTATCCGGCGGCGTTCTGGATCTCGCGAATGCGCCCCACCACGCGCAATCTGGCGATGTTTCTGGTCACGCTGCCGTTTTTCGTCAGCCTGATCGTGCGACTCTTTGCATGGGTGCTGATCCTGCGACCTACCGGATTTCTCAATCAGGGCATGATGGCACTGGGGCTGATCGATGCGCCCCTCGAGCTGCTCTATACCGATTTCGCGGTGATCCTTGGCATGACCTATGTGTTCATCCCCTTCATGTTTCTGCCGCTTTACGGTGCGCTTGAACGGCTGGACCCCGCCCAGATCGAGGCTTCTGCCGATCTGGGGGCCACGCGCCTGCAAACCTTCCGCAAGGTGATCCTGCCTGCCACATTCCCCGGGATATTGGGCGGGGCGATCCTTGTCTTCATCCCTGCCTTGGGCAATTTCATCGTGCCCTCGGTTCTGGGCGGCGCGAAGGTCGTGATGATCGGCAACCTGATCGAGCAGCAGTTCCTGTCGGCACGCAACTGGCCTTTCGGCTCGGCGCTGGCAATGCTGGTGATGGCCGCCGTGCTGGTGCTTTTGGTCGTGCAGTTACGGCTTGGCCGTAGGGAGGGCCGCGCATGAAACGCCCCTATCTGACGCTTTACGGCATCGCCTTCTTCGTCTTCATCTATGCGCCGATCCTGCTGGTCGTGGTGTTTTCCTTCAACGCCAATCCGGTCAATATGATGATCTGGAGCGGCTTCACGCTTGACTGGTATCGCGAGCTTTTCGGCATCAAGACCGCGCTCTCGGACAGCTCCACCTATATCGACAGCACCGACCAGCTCTACGCCTCGATCCGCACCTCGCTGATCGTCGCTTTCTCGACCTCCGTGATCTCGACCGTCTTCGGCACGGCGCTTGCGCTGGCGGTGGCGCGCTACCGGTTCCGGCTGGCGGGGTTCTACCGGATGCTGATGATGGTGCCGATGGTTATGCCCGATATCGTGCTGGGCATCGCGCTTCTGATCTTCTTCATCATTATCGGGATCAATCTCTCGGTCGTGACGATCATCCTTGGCCAGTGCACCTTCCTGATCTCCTACGTCTTCGTGACCGTCTCGGCGCGGCTTGCGCAATATGATCCGGCCATCGAGGAGGCCTCGGCCGATCTGGGCGCCACCCCCGCCCAGACCTTCCGCAAGGTGACCTTGCCGGCCATTGCGCCCGGTGTGATGGGCGGCGGGCTTCTGGCCTTCATCATCTCGATGGATGATCTGGTGATCACCTATTTCATCGCCGGCACCGGTAATACCACCCTGCCGATCCATATCTGGGGCATGCTGCGGCGCGGGATCAAACCCGAGATCAACGCCATCGCGACCCTGATGCTCCTGTTCACGGTGATCGTGGCGGGCATCGGCCTCTATATCCGCTCCCGAAAGACCTGACCCATGACTGACAAGAAACGCGCCCGCGATCTCGGGATCGCCCTTGGGGGAGAGACCGGCCCGCTCAATGCTATTACCGATGTGGCAGGGGTCGAGGTGGGGACGATGGAGCTCCTTTCGTCGCGCGATCCGTCGCTGGCCACGCGCGGCATTCCGGTGCAGACCGGCGTTACCGCGATCCTGCCCCGCGGGCGGGATGCGCAGCCGAAACCGGTCTGGGCGGGGCAGTTCAGCCTCAATGGCAATGGCGAGATGACGGGCGCGCATTGGGTGCGCGATGGCGGCTGGCTTTGCGGGCCGATCCTGATCACCAATTCCCATGCGGTGGGTGCGGCCCATCAGGCCGCGACCCGCTGGATGATCGAGACCTATGCCGATATTTGGGAAAACAACCATCTCTGGGCGCTGCCGGTGGTGGGCGAGACCTATGACGGTATTCTTAACGATATCAACGGGATGCACGTCACCGAAGCGCATGCCCGTCAGGCAATCGATGCCGCCCGCACGGGCCCTGTGGCCGAGGGCAATACCGGCGGCGGGGCAGGGATGATCTGCTACGAGTTCAAGGGCGGCACCGGCACCTCGTCGCGGCGGATCACGCTGGATGGGCAGAGCTTTACATTGGGCGCATTGGTGCAGGCCAATCACGGGCTGCGACCATGGCTGACGGTCGCGGGCCAGAAGGTGGGGGGACAGTTCTCCGAACACCGTATCCCCGGAATGAAGGCCGAGCGGGGCTCCATCATCGTGGTGCTGGCCACCGATATTCCGCTGCAATCGGGGCAGCTTGAGCGCATCGCGCGGCGGGCGTCGATTGGCATCGGGCGCGGCGGCACCCCGGGGGGTAACAATTCCGGCGATATTTTCCTTGCCTTCTCGACCGCTAACGAGATGGATCTGCCGCAGCTCTCGGGCCCGTGGCGGCAGATGGTGAGCCTCAATGACGAGCTCCTCGATCCGGTCTATCTGGCCGCGGTAGAGGCGGTGGAGGAGGCGGTGCTCAACGCGATGCTGGCCGCCGAGGATGTGGCGATTGCCCGCCCTGAAGGGGGCGGCACCTGCAAGGCCATCGATCCCGAGGCTCTTATGGCGGCGTTACGGGCGAGCGATCTATGCCCGGACGCGCCTGAGCGGGTTGCCATGTGACTGATCCTGCAGTCTTTTCGACGGATTTCTGTTTGCGGGGGGCGCGACCGATGATCTGGCGCCGAGATTTTGGAACGAGAGAGAGACCGGATGCGGGAGGGCCTGTTCATCAGGCTTGATGTCACAAGGCAATGTTCAGTCGGCGTTTTCTACGGGCTCTTGTGGGGAGCGGGCGCCACCTGCACGCAGCCTTTCCGTTCCGCGCATCGGGTGCCGCAGATCGTCTTTCAGGATTAGGTTGATACTGTCATCGATGCGGAGGCGCAGGGGGTGTGGCCGACAGGGCAGATCACGATGCTACTGCCGGATTGGGATCTGCCGCCCGTTAGGGCCGCATCTCGCGCAGCCCGTCCACCTCGCGCAGGAGCGCCTCGAGGGCCGGATCGGCAATGCCCAGCTCGTGACATCCCGCCAGCACATTGGCCAGATACTCGCGGCTGCTACCGAGCCGCCCCGTGCCGGTTACCAGATAGCGCAGTTGGTCGTGATGCGAGATGTCGGTCTCGATCATGGCGGCCTCGGGATCGGCCACAAAACAAAGCGCCTCCACCTGACCCTGCGCGGTCTCCACAGGGGCAAAAACAGCCTTGTAGCATGGCGCCATCATTTCGCGCCGCCAGATGATCTCGGATTCGCGATCCGCCGTCTCGGCGGCCAGACGGAACACCAAACCGTCGCAATAGGGCCCGTGATCCAGCGCGGCCATCAGACCCGGTGCCTCCGCCGTGCCGCGCGCGCCCGAGCGGTCCACCAGACAGAAGCTGCGCCGGTATCCCTCGAGCCGCGCTCGCCGGACCTCGGCAAAATAGACCGCCGGATCCCACATCAACGAGCCATAGGCAAAGACCCACAGATCCTTGCCGCGATAGGGCGCCAGTGCCTCGTGGCGCATCGCCTCGCGGGTCGCATCGTCATAGCGCGGGTTGGATTGCTCTCCGGCTTCGGCCCAGATCCGGTCGATCTCGGCCATATCGAGATCGCGGAAGAAACTCACCGCCGGATCGCGGATCTTGTCGGCCAATCCCGGATGGTGGCGGAAGGCATCGGGGGCAAAACTCATGACGGGGCTCCTGATCAGACAGTCGCGACGCTAGAGAAAACCGCAGCGGATGGCCACCGGCTTTGGCAAGACAGGGGCATGTTCGCGTCCGCAGAATGTCTGGCGCCTGTGCGTTTGGGCCAAGCACGCTCTGTTTGCCTGCCGGATTGGTGCAGCGGCGGATCCGGCCCATAGTCCGGATATGGAAAGCATACGCCCAACCCAGCCGCGCGCCATTCCCAGACTCGACGTCGTCGTGATCGGCGGCGGGCAGGCGGGGCTGTCGGCGGGCTATTATCTGCGCGAGGCGGGGCTCCGGCCCGATCGCGATTTCACGATCCTCGATCATGCACCGGAAGCGGGCGGGGCGTGGCAGTTCCGCTGGCCCTCGCTGACACTCAGCACGGTCAACGGGGTGCATGACTTGCCGGGCGGGTTCGGTCTGGCCGAGAGCCTCGGGCTGGAGAACAGCCCCGAAATCAAGGCGGCGCATGCCGTGCCGCAGTATTTCCACCAGTATGAGGCGCGGTTCGGCCTGCCGGTGCATCGGCCCGTCTCTGTCCGGCAGGTCAGCTTGCGAGGCGGGCGCTATCTCGTGGAGACGGATCGGGGGCGGATTTCAACGCGGGCGGTGTTGAATGCGACAGGCACATGGGACGCGCCCTACAGGCCCGCGATCACGGGGGCGGAGCGGTTTACGGGTCTGCAGATCCATGCGCAGGGCTATCGCGACGCGGCGCCGTTTCGCGGGATGGAGGTGGTGGTGGTCGGGGCCGGGATCTCGGCGATCCAGATCCTTGAGGAGGTCTCGCAGGTGGCACATTGCTACTGGGCGACCCGAAGCGCGCCGCGCTACCATGAGGGCCCGTTCCTGCCCGAACATGGCCGCGCAGCGGTGGCCCGGGTCGAGGCACGGGTGCGGGCAGGGCTGCCGCCCGGATCGCTGGTCTCGGCCACCGGCCTGCCGCCCTCGGAGGTGCTCGAACGCGCGCGGAGCCGCGGGGTGCTGGACCCGAAGCCCATGTTCACCGAGATGACGGAAGAGGCGGTGATCCTGCCCGATGGAACGGCCCATAGGGCGGATGCGGTGATCTGGTCGACGGGGTTCGGCAACGCGCTCGGGCATCTGGCAGGGCTCGGGCTGTTCAACGCGCAAGGCGGCATTACCATGACGGGACGGCTGGCGACGCAGGTGGAGGGACATCCGCGCCTGCATCTTCTGGGCTATGGTCCGAGTGCCTCGACCGTGGGCGCGACCCGGGCGGGACGGGCCGCGGTGAGGGAGGTTCTGGCCGATCTAAGGCGAGAAGGTTAGTGCACAATACCAGAGGGTTATAGGGCGTAATTCATCCTATGATTGAAGATTGACCATCGCGGGCCAGCGGCCGGAAGCTGACCTGTGACAGAAGCCAGTCGCGGAAGGTCTCCACCGCTTGGCTGCGGCCCTCGGGTGTCACGATATAATAGCCCTGGTCGGTCGAATGTGGAGCCTCGAGCACCACTGTCAATTCGCCCGAGGCAAGCTCGGCTTCGATCAGGTAGCGCGGCAGGAGCGCGTAGCCCAGACCGGCTTTTGCCGCCTCGATTGTCAGCGAGAACTGGTCGAACCAGTGCCCGTTCTGCGGTTTTTCGTCCGAGCCCATCGTGGCAAACCAGTCCGCCCAGAGGCTCGGTCGCTCGCTGACATGCAGCTTGGGCGCGGAGGCCAGATCGCCGACTGTGACGTGGCCGCCCTTGCGCAGCGCCCCGCCCGCGACGGGCAGAACGATCTCGCTACACAGATAGGTGCAGACCGCCCCTGGCCAGAGCGGCTGGCCGTAATGGATGGCCAGATCGCATTGCGTGGTTGTGAAATCGAAAATCCCGCGGCGGGTCGTGATGTCGAAACGGGTCTGCGGATGGGTCGCCAGATAGCCGTCGAGCCGCGGCAGGAGCCAGCGTTCGGCAAAGGTGGGCAGTGCATTGATGGCAAGGATCTGGTGGTCGGGAGGGCCCGCGCGCGCGTGGCGCATGGTGGTCTCCGCCATGGCCAGAAGCCGCTCCACCTCATGGAGGAAACGGCGTCCCTCTTGTGTGGTCACCACCCGTCCGGGCACCCGCTCGAAGAGCCCGAACCCGATCTGCGCCTCCAGGTCGCGGATCTGCCGGCTGACCGCGCTCTGGGTCAGGGCAAGCTCCTCGGCGGCACGGGTGAAATTGCCGTGGCGGGCGGCGGCCTCGAAGGTCTGAAGCATCTTCATATCCGGCAGGTTGCGGCGCTCGATCATAGGGGATTCCTCCGGTCTCGGGCCAGATCTAGCAGCTCTGCGGGCGAAGGTCTTCCCTCAAGGCGCCATGCGCGGGCGGAATGGGGGTAGTCCGATTGTTTGCTGGGCAGGGCTGGGACAAGCCGCTAGGGTTCTGGCAAATCGGGCTTTCGGAGCCAACGCGAAGGACATGACCATGCTGAGCAAACCCCTTTCGACCATCACCCGCGAGACCATGGAGGCCTGCGGCGCGCAGGTCGCGCTCGATGCGGCAGGAATGGATGTGATCTCGCCAGTGACGGGTGAGGTGGTGGCCACCCTGAATCCCCATACGGTGGACGAGGCGCAGGCGATGGTGGCCGGAGCGCAGGCAGCCTTCCGCAAATGGCGCATGGTGCCCGCTCCGCGCCGTGGCGAGCTGATCCGGCTCTACGGCGAGGAGCTGCGCAAGGCCAAGGCCGATCTCGGGCGCATGGTCTCGATCGAGGCGGGCAAATCGCCTTCCGAAGGCTTGGGCGAAGTGCAGGAGATGATCGATATCTGCGATTTCGCCGTGGGTCTCTCGCGCCAGCTTTACGGTCTGACCATCGCCACCGAACGTCCCGGCCACCGTATGATGGAGACATGGCACCCGCTGGGCGTGGTGGGTGTGATTACCGCCTTCAACTTCCCCTGTGCGCCATGGTGCTGGAACACCGCGCTGGCGATTGTCTGTGGCGATCCCGTCATCTGGAAACCCTCCGAGAAGACGCCGCTGACGGCCCTTGCCTGTCAGGCCGTATTCGAGCGTGCATTGGCCCGCTTCGGCGCCGATGCGCCCGAGGGGCTGTCGCAGGTGCTGGTGGGCGGACCGGAACTGGGCGAGGTGATCGTGGATCACGAGAAGGTCGCGCTGATCTCGGCCACCGGATCGACCCGCATGGGGCGGATCGTGGGGCCGAAAGTGGCGGCGCGCTTTGGCAAATGTATCCTCGAACTTGGCGGGAATAACGCGGGCATCGTCTGCCCCTCGGCGGATCTGGACATGGCGCTGCGCGCGATTGCCTTTGGTGCGATGGGCACGGCAGGCCAGCGCTGCACCACGATGCGCCGTCTTTTCGTGCATGAGAGCATCTATGACCAGCTCGTGCCCGCGCTTAAAAAGGCCTATGCCTCGGTCACCGTGGGTAACCCGCTGGAGACGGCCGCCCTTGTCGGGCCGCTGATCGACAAGGCCGCCTATGACGGTATGGTTGCCGCTCTGGAGGAAGCCCGCCAGATGGGCGGCGTGGTACATGGCGGCGCGCGTGAACAGGTGGGGCCGGATGCGGCCTATTATGTGAAACCCGCGCTGGTCGAGATGCCCGAGCAGGCGGGTCCGGTCAAACGCGAGACCTTCGCGCCGATCCTCTATGTCATGAAATACAGCGATTTCGACGAGGTGCTCGAGACGCATAACGATGTGGGGGGCGGGCTGTCCTCGTCGATCTTCACCACCGATCTGCGCGAGATGGAGATGTTCCTCTCGGCACGGGGCTCGGATTGTGGCATCGCCAATGTGAATATCGGCACCTCGGGGGCCGAGATCGGGGGCGCTTTCGGGGGCGAGAAGGAAACCGGCGGCGGGCGCGAGAGCGGCTCGGATGCGTGGCGCGCCTATATGCGCCGCGCGACCAATACGATCAACTACTCCAAGGAGCTGCCTCTGGCGCAGAGCGTCGTCTTCGATATCGACTGATTTTTTCCCGACAGAACGGGCCCTTACAGCGGTAGGGGCCCGTCATCTATAATTGCCTCCATCGAGAAATAGGAGGTGACGGTATCGAGCTCGATTTTCTCGGTGATGCGCTGGTAGACGGCGTCGAACGCGCGGATATCCTCGCTCACGATCTTCAGCATATAGTCGTAATCGCCGCTGATGCGGTAGAAGCCCACGACCTCGGGGATGGTGTGCAGATGCTGGCGGAAGCGTTTGAGCCAGTCCCCCGAATGGTGCCGCGTGCGGATCATCGAGAATGTCACCAGCCCCATGCCCACCGCCGCGCGGTCGATGCGGGCCGTGTATCCGGTGATGACCTCGGCCTCTTCCAGCAGCTTCAGCCGCCGCCAGAGCGCGTTTTGCGACAGACCGACCTCATCGGCCAGCTCGCGCTGCGAACGGTTCGAGTTACGCTGGAGCGCGGCAAGGATGCGACGGTCGATATGATCGAGATTCTTTTCCATTTTTCGATCATATGACCCAAACTATATACTGCCAAGCAATCAATTTGGTGAAAATCCGCGAAAGTCGCGGCGTAGGGTTAGGGAAATCAACAACGGATCCTCCCCATGACTGCTCTTACCGCGCTCCAGCGTTTCCAGGCCTCACTCGACCGTCCCGATATCATCGAATGGCTCCGTGAGGGGCTGATCGGGCGGGGCATGGCGTTCGAGACGGCCTTTGGCACGCAATCGATGCTCTATGCCGATCATATCGCGTCCGGTCGCGCGTTGCGTCAGGTGGAGGCGTTCGTGATGACCGAGATCCTGCCGATCTATTCCAACTCCCATACCGAGGCCTCGCATTGCGGTCGCGTGATCACACGGATGCGGGCCGAGGCGCGCGAGATCATCGCGCAAACCTGTGGCTGTGGCCCCGATTGTCATGTGCTCTTTGCCGGATCGGGGGCCACGGGGGCAATCACCCGTGTGATCGGGCTGTTGGACATCCCTGCACGGCGCGCGGCGGGCGAGAAGGTGACGGTGCTGATCGGGCCTTACGAGCATCACTCGAATATCCTGCCCTGGCGCGAAAGCGGGGCGGAGGTGATCGAGATCGGGGAGGCCGTCTGTGGCGGGGTCGATATGGACGATCTGGAGGCGCGTCTTGTGGCGGCCAAAGGGACCGATCTGATCGTTGGCAGTTTCTCGGCGGCGTCGAATGTGACAGGCCAGCTCACCGATGTGACGGCGGTGACCAAACTCCTCAAGGCGCATGGTGCGCTGTCGATCTGGGATTATGCCTGTGGTGCGCCGCATCTGGCGATGCGGATGGATCTGGAAGGCGCGCCGATCGATGCGATCATCTTCTCGCCGCATAAATTCGCCGGCGGTCCGGGCGGCACCGGCGTCGCGCTGATCCGCGACACCATCGTGGCACGTCAGGTGCCTGCCGCGCCGGGGGGTGGCACGGTATCTTTCGTTTCGCCCTGGACGCAGGTCTATTCGGGGCGCGTCGAGGCGCGTGAGGAAGCGGGCACGCCCAATGTGATCGGCGATATCCGCGCGGCCCTCGCGCTGATGGTGAAAACGGCCATCGGCACCGAGCGGCTGCATGACCGCGAGGTGGTCCTGCGCGCCCGTGCACTGGAGGCATGGCGCGACCTGAAGGGACTTAAAATCCTTGGCAAACCGGAGGCGGCCGCGCTGCCGATCTTCTCTTTCCAGATGTTCGATGAGGCTGGCAAGCAGATCCACCCGCAGCTGATCACGCGGATGCTGTCGGACCGGTTCGGCATTCAGGCGCGGGGCGGCTGTGCCTGCGCGGGCCCCTATGCGCACCGTCTGCTGGAGATTGATCGTGCGGCCTCCGAGGCGCTGCTGGCACGGCTGCAGGCGGGCGAGGAACTGGCCAAGCCCGGCTGGACGCGGCTCGATCTGAGCTGGTGCCATGACGAGGAGGATCTGACCCGCATCATCGATGCGGTGACGCAGCTGTCAAAGGACGCGGCTTCGATGGTCGCGCGATATAGCGCCGATCCGGCGACCGCTAGGTTCGTGCCGCTCGAGGGGTGAGCAGAGGTGGAATGACAAACGGCGGGAGATATCTCCCGCCGTTTTTGTCTCAGGGTCTCAGCCCCAGGTCTGGGCGAACATCCGCAGCCAGTTGGCCCCGAGGATCTTGGTGATCCGCTCCTCCGGCCAGCCGCGCGATTGCATCTCGGCGGTGAGGTTCGGGAATTCGTCATTGCGGCGGATGCCCTCGGGCTTGGTGATCTTGGCAGAGCCGAATTCGGTCAGCGTGCGCCCCGTGCCCTTGTCCTTGTTGGCCCAGAGAAGCCACGGGCCGGGACGGGCGCGGTTATGGTTGAAATCGGTGCCGATGGCGACATGGTCCTCGCCCACCAGATCCATCGTATATTCCATCGCGTCGATCACATCCTTGACACTTGCATCATTGCCCGCCGCCAGACCCGGCGCAAAGAGCGAGGTGCCGATGACACCGCCCTTATCGGCGCAGGCCTTGAAGACCTCGTCGGGCTTGTTGCGCGGCACATCACGCAGGCCGCGCGGCAGGCAATGGGTCACCGCGACCGGCTTTTTGGAATAGGCGATGGTATCAAGCGACGTCTGGATGCCCACATGGCTGAGATCGATCATGATCCCTGCCTCGTTCATCGCATCCACCGCCTCGCGGCCAAAGCCGGTCAGCCCGCTGTCTTTCTCTTCCAGATAGCCCGCGCCGAAAAAGTTCTGCGTGTTATAGGTCAGCTGCATGATATTGACGCCGAGATCTTTGAAGATCCCGAAATAGTCCAGCCTGTCTTCCACCGGAGAGGTGTTCTGCCAGCCAAAGATGATGCCGACCTTGCCTTCGGCCTTGGCACGTTCGATATCGGCCAGTGTCTTGATGGGCATGGCGATATCGGCATTCTCTGCCAGTTTCTGCTTCCACATGATGACATAGTCCATGCCGCCGCGGAAATCTTCCCACAAAACGGAAGAGGCCGAGATTGCGGTCACGCCCCCCTTTTGCGCCTCGATCAGGATCTCGCGATTGAAATCGGAGCATTGCAGGGCGTCGATGACGATGGAACGGGAATGGAGGGACGTATCGGTCACTTGGGTATCCTCTCAGGCAGTCGGTGTAAGATCGGCGGGCAGCCATTCTTCGCCCGTCATGTCGGGCGTGTCGTAATCGCGGAAACGGTCGAGATGGATCTGGGCATCCTCGGCAAAGAGCGATTGCACGAGCCCCGAGGCCAGACGCCGCGCGCCCTCGGAGGCCGAGGGCACGCCCGAGGTGACCTTGCCGTGGCTGGGCACCGCCGGATAGGCAAAGCAGGTCAGGCGCTTGAGCGAGGGGCAGCTGCCCCCAGCCTTCTCGATAAAGGAGAAATCACGCGCCAGATAGGGATGCGAGGCAAGGCCCTGATTGGTAGCGGCGCGCTCGGGCCCCACCACATCGCCCCATGTCCTATACCGGCCGGCGAAGGCCGCCAGCTCGGGACGGGCGTCGAGATCGATGGTGAAGCCTGTGGCAAAGATCGCGACATCCGCCTCGATCGCACCATTGGGGGTGGTGACACGGATGCCCTCTGCGGTCTCCTCCACAGCCAGCACGGCCGCGCCCACATGCAGATGCGCGTTCGGATGGCGCGCGACCCGCTCGACCGAATGTTTGGGCGGCGGCACAGGGAAGCGGTCTCCCTCGTCCATGATCTGCCATTTCACATCATCGGGCAGGCCGACATAGCCTGCGGTCATGCCACGCGATCCGGTGCCGGTAAATTTGTCGATCACCGGAATGGCGGGGCGGCGGACCAGAAGGTCCATCCTTGCACAGCCTTCCTCGAGAGCGGTGGCGGCGTTATCCATCGCCGAGGCACCGGCGCCAACCACGATCACCCGCTTGCCCTTCAGGCTCTGGGTGTCGAACATATCCGCAGAGTGATAGACCTTGCCGTTGGGGAGCCCCTGCGCGACGGCAGGCAGACGGGGCGCGCCAAGCGCATCGAGCCCCGTTGCCAGCACCACGCGGCGTGCCATGAATGTGCCCTGCGAGGTGGTCAGACGGAACAGATCGCCCTCGGGGGTGATCGCCGTGACATCGCAGTCATTGAGCACATCCGCGCCGGTCATCTTGCGATACCAGATCAGGTAATCCATCCACATCCCGCGCGGGGCAAGATGCATGGCCTCCCACGCGTCGAAGCCCCATTGTGCCTCGAACCACGCGCGAAATGTCAGCGCCGGAATGCCCATCGCGGGGCCTGCAGCCTCCTTGACGGTGCGCAGGGTTTCCATGCGGGCATAGGTTATCCACGGCCCTTCGAGATGTGCGGGCGCGCGGTCGAACAGGCGCACATTGGAAATACCCTCCATCGAGAGCGCCAGATTGGCCACCAGCCCGCAAAGCCCCGCCCCGATAATCGCCACATCCAGAACGCCATCCGTCCGCGGCATCCATGCCCTGGGCGGAAGGTTCAGCAGCGTCTTCTGGCGGGCAAGATCGGCTTCGAGGGCAGGCAGCCCGATGGGGGAGGTCATGGCAACATCCTAGAGGTCTGGGCGATGGCGTCGTTTTCGGAAGGGTTGGGAAAGCGGCAATCGGGGATGAGATCGGCGCATACCTGCCGGAACATCTCGGCAAAGCGCGTCTGGGCGGGGGTGGTCACGCGATGGCTGTCGCTGAACAGGCCCCAGAGATAGGGAATCGGTGTGTCGAGCGGCAGGATCGTCGTGCCCTTGACCGGAATGCCGTAGGCGGTGACCGGATCGATGATGGCCACGCCCAGTTCGGCCCGCGCGGCCATGATCGCATTGAGCGAGGAATTGGAAGTAATCGAGCCCGAGGGGCGGATACCGGCGGCCTGCATCGCGGCGTCGATAAGGGGGCGTAGCCGGTAGCGGTTTCCGGCGGATATCAACCGCTTGCCTGCAAGATCGCGTAGCGGGAACCGGCCATCGGGATAGGCGCGGGCTGCCCTGTCGGACAGGGCCACCACAAGCGTGCTCTCGCACAGCACATGGGCCACGAGGCCCGTGGCATCGAGCGGAAAGCCCGCGATGCCCAGATCGGCGGTGCGGTTGCGAAGCGCCTCGACCACATGATCGGCAGTCATGGTCTGCAGATCGACATCCTGCGGCAGGTCTTCGGCCAGAAGCTGCAGCGCAGGCGCCACCAGACCGCCCGCCATCGTGGGCGTGGCGGCAATGTCCAGAGCTTCCTGCCGTTCGCTGCGGATCGCTTCGGCGCGGTCGCGGATCAGTTTGAGGCCGCCCAGCACGCGGCGGGCTTCTTCGTGAAATTTCAGTCCTTTATCGGTAGGCGTGATCCGCGGGCCATTACGGTGGAACAGATCGAACCCGACCTCGGCCTCGAGCTCTTTTACCAGACGGGTCACCGTCGGTTGCGCGATATTCAGCTGCTTTGCGGCGGCCGTCATCGAGCCGCAGGACATGGCCGCCTCGAAGGCCTCGAGGGCCCGAACATCCATCATTTTATCAATCGCGCTTGACATCATTGCCCTACTATCATCCGAATTATATATAGTGACAAGTCAAGAATGCTTGCAAATTATAATCAGCCGTGAGACCAGTTCATGAGCTGTCTGATCAACAGGAGTTACACGATGTCGATGATGTTCCGTATCGCTGGTGCGCTGATGGCCGCCGGTCTTGCTCTGCCCGCCCATGCCGAAACATGGCGGCTGTCGTCGATGATGACGCCGGACAGTTTCGAGGGGCAGACCTATCAGAAATTCGCGGATCTGGTCGACGAGTATTCGAATGGTGATCTGACGATCAAGATCTATCCCAATGAACAGATCGGCTCGATGGACTCGGTGGTCGAACAGCTTTCGGCGGGTGTGATCCAGCTGGCGCCTTCGGCTGTGGGCTTCATGTCGCGCTGGGAGCCGGGTATCAAATTCGCGGCCTCCCCCTTCCTGTTCGACGATTATGACCATTGGGCACGCTTCATCGATGGTGATCTGTTCCAGGGCTGGCTGAACGAGGTCAAGGACGAGGCGGGCATCTCCGTGCTGGGCGATATTCCGGCGATGCCGCGCGGGTCGTTCCGCACGCTCTTGACCACCAAGCCGATCGAGACCGCAGATGACATCAAAGGCCTGAAGATCCGCCAGTACCAGAGCGACCTGATGATCGATGCCTGGACCTATCTGGGCGCCGAAGTGCGCGTATTGCCGTGGGGCGAGGTCTATGACGGCATCAATCGCGGGATCGTCGACGCGGTGACCGCACCTGCTGAATCGATTGAATCGATGCGCTTTTACGAGGTCGCGCCGAATATCATCCGCACCGATGAATATCCGCAGGCAGTGGCATTCATGATGAGCGAGAAGGCATGGGAAAAGCTCCCCGAGGCCGATCAGCAGGCGCTTTTGCGCGCACATAAGGAAGCAGCAGCCTATGGCCGTGACCTTCTGGCCAAACAGTCGGCCACGCTCAAGGCCGATCTCGAGGCGCATGACGGCGTGAATGTGAATTTCGAGTTCGACACCGCACCGCTGGTGGCCAAGATGAAAGATTTCTACGCCGAATATGACAAGGAGGGCAAACTGCCCGAAGGTCTTCTGGACGCGGTCGACGCCGCGCGTGACAAGTAATCATGGCGGTCTCCGGCGGAAATTCCCCAGCCACCAGCCCGAAGGGGCTGGTGCGCGCCTGCGACAGCGTGCTGGATGCCATTGCGATGGTGTTTGGCGTGATCTGTGCCGTAATCCTTGCGGTAATGGTCGGGCTCAACCTCTATAACGTGCTCTCCCGCTCGTTCCTCGGGGTGGCCTATGGCTGGATCTTCAACTGGACGATGCTTCTGTTCGTCTGGATGCTGCTTTTGGGGCTTTTCGTCTATATCCGGCTGCGTCATGACGTGGTCGTGGATATCGTCATGACGCGATTGCCGCGCCCCGTGCGCAAGCTGGGCGGGCTTCTGGTCTGTGTGATCGGGATGCTGACGATGGCCGCAATCCTGCGCGGGGCGCCCGAACTCCTGAAGCTGCAATCCAAGCCGATGGAGGCCATCGCCCTGCCGATCTATGTCCGCTCGGGGCCGCTGTTTATCTCGTCCATTCTGGTTTTTGCGCATTTCGCGCTGGATTTCCTGCGTATCCTGACGGGGCAAGGCGAGGCCTTCGCCCGCAATGACACAGTCGAGGGAGCGCCCGAATGACCCTTGGTTTCATCGTCATCGGCGGGTTTATCCTGCTTATGCTACTGGGTGTTCCGGTCACCATCGCCATCGGTGCCAGCTCGATTGCGGGGCTCTATTTTGCCGGTTTCGGCGATATGGCTCTGGTTGTGCCGCAGCAGATCCTCGATGGGGCGGCCAAACCCGCGCTCTTGTCGATCCCCTTCTTCATTCTGGCCGGTAACCTGATGAATGCGGTCGGGCTGACCGACCGGATCTTCAATTTCTGCCTCGCGCTGGTGGGGCATTTCCGTGCGGGTCTGGCCTATGTCAACGTCATCGCCTCGCTCCTTTTTGCGGGTGTGTCGGGGGCGGCAACGGCCGATATCGCGGGGCTCGGACAGCTCGAGGTCCGCGCCATGCGCGAGCGTGGCTACTCGCCGGAATTCTCGGCAGCACTGACCGTGGCCACCTCGCTGGTGGGGCCGATCGTGCCGCCTTCGATCTCGCTCATCGTGTATGCGTGGCTTGCCAATGAATCGGTCGCGCGGCTCTTCCTTGCAGGGATCGTGCCGGGCATTCTGGTGGCGCTGTCTTTCATTCTCTATATCCGCGTGGTCTCGACATGGACCCCGATGCCGCGTGAAAACCGCGCCACCCTGCGGCAGGTGGGCACCAGCGCCATGGAAGGGATTCCCGCGCTGATTGCACCGGGGATCATCCTTGGCGCCATCGTCTTCGGCTTTGCCACAGCGACCGAAGCCGGGGTCATTGCCTGCGGCTATTCGATCCTGATCGGCCTGTTCTACCGCTCGCTCACGGCGCGCGGCATCTGGGACGCGCTGGCCTCCTCGGCACGGCTCTCGGCGCTGATCATGATGATCATCGGTTTCTCGCAGATCATGGGCTGGCTCTTCGCCTTCGAGCAGGTGCCGCAGGCCTTCGCCTCGGGGCTTCTCGAGGCGATCAACCAGCGTTGGGTCTTCATGGTGTTCACCATCGTGCTTCTGGTGATCATCGGCTGTTTCATGGAAGCCTCGCCCGCCAAGATCATTCTGTTGCCGCTCCTGCTGCCTGCCGCTGATGCCTTCGGGATCGACCGCGTGCAATTCGGGATGGTGATCACATTGGCCCTGCTGCTGGGTATCGCCACGCCACCGCTGGGCGTCGGCCTCTATCTGATGTCGGCGGTCTCGGGCGTGAAATTCGAGCGCCTTTCGGTCGCCATCCTCCCTTTGATGATCCCCCCGATCATCGTCCTGATCCTGATCGCAAGCTTCCCGCAGATCACTCTGTGGTTGCCCGATCTGGTTATGGGCCCGAAATAGGGTCCAGCCTATGTATGTAACGAGTGTGTTGGTTGCATAACGAGTAGCGTGTGTGGATGGCGGGCCCCGTGTGTTGGGGCCCGCCATTTTCCTGTCTGCCTGTATGGCACCGAACCGCAGGAGCCATAAAAAAGGCCGCATCCGGAAGGATACGGCCAGTCGGGGATAATCGGGTCCGGCTCAATGCAGGATCTGGGCCAGAAACTCCTTGGCGCGCGCGCTTTGCGGCCTGTCGAAGAACTCCGCGGGCGGGGCTTCCTCGATGATCTCGCCACGATCCATGAACACCACGCGATCGGCAACCTGACGCGCAAAGCCAATCTCGTGGGTCACGCAGATCATGGTCATGCCGTCTTTCGCGAGTGTCTCCATCGTTTCCAGAACCTCCTTGACCATCTCGGGGTCGAGCGCCGAGGTCGGTTCGTCAAAGAGCATGATCTCGGGCTCCATGCAGAGCGAGCGGGCAATGGCCACGCGCTGTTGCTGGCCGCCCGACAGCTGGATGGGATATTTATGCGCCTGTTCGGCGATACGGACCTTTTCCAGATAGGCCATGGCGCGGGCCTCCGCCTCCGGTCGCCCGAGCCCGAGCGAAGACATCGGCGCCAGCACGCAGTTCTCGAGAATGGTCATATGCGGGAAGAGGTTGAACCCCTGGAACACCATCCCCGTGAGCGAGCGCACCTTGGCGATATTGGCGCGGGTGCCATTGAGATCGGTGCCATTGACCGAGATCATGCCATCATCACGTTTCTCGATATGGTTGATGCAGCGGATCAGGGTGGATTTGCCGGATCCCGAGGGGCCGCAGACCACCACCCGCTCGCCGGGACTGACCACCATATTCACATTGGTCAGGGCGCGGAACTCGCCATAGTATTTATAGACAGCGGCCATGCGGACGGCGGGGATCGGGGTGCCATGGGTCTTGGCTGGGGTGAAATCGGGCATAGCGTTTCCCTCGGTTCAGGCGGCTTTGGGATTGGGCTTTCTGGCCGCAGTCTGGGTGAAGGAGCGGGCGAAATGCGCCTCGATCCGGCGTTGGGCAAGATCCCAGAGCGTGGTCAGCAAGAGGTAATAGCAGGCGGCCGCGGCATAGACCTCGAGCGTCTGGAAATCCTGCTGCATCAGCTCGTCGGAACGGCGCATGATCTCTTCGACCGAGATGACCGAGGCCAGCGAGGTGGCCTTGAGGAGGCTGTTGATCGAGTTGCCCAGAGGCGGCACCATCAGGCGGAACGCCTGCGGTAGGGTCACCCGCCAGAAGATGGTAAAGGGCGAGAGGTTGAGCGACCAGCCTGCCTCGGTCTGGCCTTTGGGCACCGACATGAAGCCCGAGCGCACGATTTCGGCCATATACGCGGCCTCGTGCAGGATCAGCCCGACAAGGGCACAGGTGATCACATCGAGCTTCAGCCCCAATTGCGGCAGGCCGGTATAGATGACGACCAGCTGGATCAGCAAAGGCGTGCCGCGGAAGAACCAGATATAGGCGCGGGCGGGCAGGCTGATCAGGCGTTGCGGGGACATACGCGCCATCGCGATGGCTGTCCCAAGGATGAGGCCCCCGATCACGGAGGCCACGGTCAGGGCGATGGTCACGCCAACGCCGCCGATCAGGAAGCTGTTGACCAGATAGCCGAAAAAGGCTTCGGGATCGAATACGGTCATTGGCGTGATCCTTTTTTATGCACTCAGTGGCTCAGCTTACGCCCTCAGTTCGAGGGGCCGGGGCCTGCGATGGACACTTTCTCGCCCTCGGGCAGCGGCGAGAGCTTCCATTTGTCGAAGAGCGCCTGATAGGTGCCGTCATCCTGCATCTCGTCCATCGCCTTCACGACAGCATCGGCCACGTTCTTGTTGGCGAATGCCATCGTGGTGCGGGTCTTGCCAAGGCCCGTCAGCACCTCTTTCGCCTTCTCGCGCTTGACCAGATCCGCGCCAACGCTGTCGACGACCAGCGCGTTATCGACCTGACCGGCCTGTAGCGCGGCCACAACGGCGCTGGCGGTGGCGAAGCCGCGGATGTCGATCTCTTTCTTGCCCGCCGCGACATTGGTCTCGTTGAGCTTCTTCAGCCAGTTCTGCTGGTAGCTGTTGGTCTCGACGCCCACGGTCTTGCCCTCGAGATCGGTCTCCGAGGACAGTTTCTCGTCGCTGCCCGGCTTGGCGATAACGGCGATCGACTGCTCGGAATAGGGAACGGTCCACATCATCTTGGAGCGCTCCTCGGTCCAGAACATGCCGGTATTCATCCCGTCGATCCGGCCTCCCTTCATGGCGGGGATCATCGCGGGAAAGTCCATGCGCACGAGCTCCACATCGACGCAGACGCGTTTGGAGATCTCGTCGGCCAGATCCACATTCAGACCCTGCAGCTTGCCGTCCTTGTCGACGAATTGCTGCGGCGGGTTGGTGGGGTTGATCGAGAGTTGCAGCTTGCCCGCATCGATCAGGTCGGCATCGGCAATGGCGGGCGTGCACTGGGCATGGGCGGCCAGCGGCGCCACGAGTGCGACACTCAATGCGGCAATCTTGGGGAGTTTGAACATCTGGGAGTTCCCTTGTTGGTCGACGCGGCGTCTTCATGGCCGCTATCAGAAACCGGGCAGGCACCATGCCCCCCCGGCCGGTCTTATCAGAATTTCTCGGTGATCGCGCGGATCTGGACGCGAGCGAAATTTCTGACATGGGGGGTGAAGGGACCAAAGCCTTTCACCTTATGGAATTCCGGCGTGTCGAAGGCCCATTTGCCTGCGACCTCGTAGACGGCGGCATATTTCTGGCCCTCGCCCACAGTGATATAGCGTTGGGCGCTCAACCAGCCGGGGCAGGCGAGCAGATCGGGGAAATGCTGGCTGACATACCATTCGGCAAAGGCGTCCTCGTGTTCGGGGTCGATATCCACGCGCACGATATGGGTGAAGGGGGCGTCGTCCATGGGGTCCTCAGACATGTTCGGCCAACTGTCCGGTCGCGCGCAGGGCGGCGACGATCTTGGCCCTTTGCTCGGGCAGCACCGGCATCAGGGGCGCACGGGGCGCGTCATTGGCGATGATGCCCATCTCTTTCAGTCCGGTCTTCATACGCGTGTGCATATCCATAACCGGCTGGTCATGGTAGATGGCGCGGATCACAGGATAGAGACGGTCATTGGCTGCGCGTAAAGCTACGAGATCATTGGATTTCGCAGCCGTCCACAGATCGATGAACAGATCCGGCACAAGGCTGATGAGACCCGACAGGATCCCGTCGCACCCGATGGCCAGCTGTGGCAGGAACCAGTTGAAATTCGAGGCGAGCACCGCCACATCGGGGGCCGATGCGCGCAGGGCGCGCAGGTTCTCGTCATAGGCGAGGATGCTGTCACAGCCTTCCTTCACCGCGATCACACCCGGCACAGAGGCGATCTCGGCCAGCACCTTTGGCGCATAGCCCATGCCCGACCCGAGCGGATACTGGAAGATCGACACTGGTAGCGAGACGGCCCGCGCGATGGCCTCGACATAGGCTCTGGGGGCGCGGGCGGTCAGCGAGGCGCCCCCTCCCAGCGGAATGGCGGGGAAGACCACGATACAATCGGCGCCTGCGGCCTCGGCCTGACGCGCCTGATCGATGGCCACATCGGTCGCATGGGCGATCACGCCTGCCAGAAGCGGTTTGGGGCCGATTTTGGCGCGGGTGCGGCGGATCACCTCGACGCGCTCGGCATCGCTGAGCGCGCCGCCCTCGCCCGCATGGCCATTGACCAGCACCGCCGTGATCCCCGCAGGGCAGGCGCAATGGTCCAGCACGCGGTCATAGCCCGCCCAGTCGATGGACATATCCTCAAGGAACGGCAGAACGGTCGCGACCGTGAGGCCATGCAGATCCTTGCCTGTCAGTTTGCTCATGATGTGCTCCTCAGGCGGCAGGTTTACGGCGAGGGAATTTCAGCGTGGCGCGGGCCTTGAGAACCTCGAGTCCGGTCTCGTTGGTGGCGCTGGCTTCCCAGATGATGGTCCGGTTCTCCTCGACCTTCTCGGCAATCCAGACCGAGAACGAGATCGTATCGCCATAGAAAACGGGGCCGGTGAACCAGAAACGGTCCTCGATGGAGACGCCGATGGTCCCGACAAGCTCGGCGGTCAGCACCGAGGTGCACAGCCCCGCCACCATGATGCCGGGGGCAAGGCGCTGGCCGAAACGGGTGTCGGCGGCATAGGCCTCGTCGATATGGACAGGGCCGAAATCGCCGGTTGCGGCAATATAGAGCGCGCCATCGGCTTCGGTGACGGTCTTGTTCAGAGTGACCTTGTCGCCAACCTCCAGATCGTCAAAGGATTTGGGATCATACATGGCGATCTCCGCTCAGGCTGCGTAGGGCACGAGCTGTGCGCTGCCGGTGGCCACAATGGTGCCTTCGGGGTTCAGGGTGCAGGTGATCGCGCAGGTGATCTCGGTCCCGCTCAGGGTGGTGACCTCGGCGCGTGCCGCGATGGAATTGCCGATATGGACGGGCACGGGGAACTCGAAGCTCACGCCCCTGATGCGCCACTCGGGGCCGGCCAGGCGATTGAGGGCCGTGGACGCCATGGCGCCAGCGATCAATTCGAAGGCCACCTGCGCGGGGGCCCCCAGAGCGCGGGCGCGGGTGGCGTCGACGTAAAGACCGCCAAGGTTGCCGCTGATGCCGGTAAACATGGCCTGTTCGGCCACGGTGATGGTTTTGCGGAAGGCGAAGCTGTCGCCGGTTTTCAGAGTGCTCATGCTCATACCCCCAGAATATCGAAGCCTTTTTTGATCACGCCGCGCGCGATCAGCATGCGGTGGATCTCGGAGGTGCCGTCATAGATGCGGGTGACGCGGGCATCGCGATACATCCGTTCGAGCGGCATCTCCTTGGTGAAGCCCATCCCGCCGAAGACCTGAATGGCGCGGTCGACCACGCGGCCCTGCATCTCGGAGGCGGCAACCTTGACCGCCGAAACCTTGGTGCGCACATCGCGGCCCTGATCGATTTCCCAGGCGGTGTTCAGCACCATCATCTTCACGCCGAAGATCTCGGTCGCGCTATCTGCGATCAGCTTCTGGACCATCTGGAAGTCGCCGATGGGCTGGCCGAACTGTTTACGGTCGGCGGCATAGTCGCGCATCAGATCGAGTGCGCGGGTGGCCATTCCCACGGCGCGCGCGCCGATATGGGCCAGCCGGATTTCCTCGACCGAGGTCATGATCAGCTTGAAGCCCTGACCGACCTCGCCCAGCACCGCGTCTTTGGGGATGCGCACATTGTCGAATACCAGTTCCGCATGGCCATAGCCGCGATGGCCCATCATCGGCTGGGTGCGCGAGACCTTGAAGCCCGCGATGCCCTTGTCCACAAGGAAGAGCGTGATGCCGCCGCGGGCGCGCTTGTCCTTATCGGTCAGCGCCATGACGATGACGTAATCGGCGATATCGCCATCCGAGATGAAATGCTTGGTGCCGTTGATCACCCATTCATTGCCCTCGAGCACCGCATTGGTCGAGATCGAGGCCGCATCCGAGCCCGCGCCCGGTTCGGTGATCGCCATGGCGCAGATCTTCTCGCCACGCACGGTGGGCAGGAGGTATTTCTCGCGCTGCTCACCCTTGCACTCGAGAAGCATCGGATAGACCTGACCGAAAACGCGACGGATCAGCGCATCCGAGGTCTTGCCCAGCTCTTCCTCGACAAAGCAATGGTCCACACAGCTCAGGCCGCCACCGCCCACATCCTCGGGCATGTTCATGGCATAAAGGCCGAGCTCCTGTGCTTTGGCCTTGATGACCGCGAGCTTGTCGGCGGGCACGCGGGCGGTTTCCTCGACCTCGGCCTCGAGCGGCTGCACTTCGGTCTCGACGAAGCGGCGCACGGTGTCGACCAGCATACGGGTTTCTTCGGGGATGGAGAAATCGATCATGTTCTTCTTCCGGAGGGGCCGCGCGAGGCGGCGCGTCAAGTCAGGCAGCGCGAACCGCGCCGGTTTCGATCAGGGCCTCGATCTCGTCGGGGCTCAGCCCCAGCTCGGCCAGAACCTCGCGGGTCTGGGCGCCGAGCGGTTGCGGGATCAGGCGGGTTTTGGGGGATTGGCCATCATAGCGGGCCGGATGCATCACCATGGTGATCTCCTCGCCCGAGGCATTTGTGGTGGTTTCAAAAGCGCCCAGATGGGAGAGCTGCGGATCGTCCATCAGGTCGGGATAATCCTGCACCGGCGCGTGCCAGACCTTGGCGGCCTCCAGCATCGGCAACCAATGCGCGGTGGGATGCTGCGCCAGACGCGCACTCACCGCGCAGGTGATCTCCTCGCGCTTGGTGAAACTCTCGTCATCGCCGAATTGCGCGAGCTCGGGCGCCTCGAGCCCTTTGGCCAGCGCCGAAGGGGCCGCCATCGAGATGGCAAGGAAACCATCGGCGGTTGTGTGGATGCCATAGGGGCCGGGGCTGAACCACGAGGCAATCCCCGACGGGCCGCGCGGGCTGTCCGATTGCGCGCCGTTGAGGAAGGCGGTGAGCGATTCACCCTGCAGGTCGATGGCGGCCTGATAGAGGTTCACCTCGACCAGACGGCCCTTGCCGGTTTGTGTGCGGGCATAGAGCGCCGCCAGAATGGACATGGCATAGAGCGAGGCGGCATGTTGATCAACGAGCACGGTGCCCACGGCGGTGGGAGCCCCGTCGGCCTGACCCGTGCGGGCGGCAAGGCCCGAAAGCGCCTGCAATAGCAGATCCTGTCCGGGACGGTCCTTCCACGGGCCGGTGGTGCCGAAGCCCGATGAAACCGCATAGATCAGGCGCGGATTGATCTCGCGCAGGGTCTCGTAGCCGATGCCGAGCTTTTCCATCGTGCCGGGGCGGAAATTCTCCATCACCACATCGGCGGTGGCGGCCAGTTTCTTCACGGCCTCCACACCCGCGGGCGATTTCAGATCGACCACGATCGAGCGTTTGTTCCGCCCCGTGGCCAGATGGTTGACGCTATCGGAGCCCACGAATTTATTGGCCACCGCCCAGTTGCGCTGGAAGGCGCCGCCCGGAGGTTCGATGCAGATCACGTCAGCGCCAAGATCGCCCAGCGTCTGGGCTGCAAGCGGCCCTGCTAGATAGTGATTGAAGCTGAGGACGCGAACGCCTGCCAACAAATCCATACTCTTAATCCTTGATACTCTTGCCCTTTTGTCGGGCCCGATCCACGTCACCGGAGTGCTGAAGGGGGTTGGTGACCATGGGACCACTATCCGGCAGCATCGGGGTTCCGGCAATATCACTATGGATTATTTATTGATGCTCATGGATATTTTAAAATTATTGATGACTCGGAATTTTATGGATAAAATTCGGTCATCTAACCGGTTCCTCCTGAAAGGCTTCCATGAACCTCCGTCAGCTCGAGATTCTGCGTGCCGTGGTGCGCACCCGTTCGACCGTCTCCGCCGCCGAGACATTGGGCATGTCGCAACCCGCCGTCAGTAACGCGGTGAAGGCGATGGAAGGAACGTTGGGCTTTGCGCTGTTCGAGCGCTCGCAGAAGCGGATGAACCCCACGCAGGAGGCGCTGATCCTGCTGGGCGAGGCGGAGCCGCTATTCCGCATGGCCGAGGCGATCAACCAGACGGCGGCGCATCTGAAATCGGGCAAGAAAGGGCGGCTGAGGATCGTGGCGACTTCCGAGCTGTCGGAAACACTCCTGCCGCGGGTGCTCGCGCGGTTCTGGGCCGAGCATCGCGGTGTGGAGATCTCGCTCGAGACGCAGCGGCTCGATGTGATCATGGAAGAGGTCGAGCAGGGCGTTGTCGATATCGGGCTGGCGATGGAGCCGCATCCGCGCAGCACGCTCGATTTCGAGCCGCTGGCCGAAATGGAGATGGTCGTGGCGGTGCACGAGGCCAATCCGCTGGCGCGGCGGATCACGGTCAACCCGCGCGATCTGGAGGATCAGGTGATGATCAATGCGCGCACCTCCAGCCGGATCGCCTCGCTGATCGAGGCGGCCTTCCGCAAGGAGGGTGCGCGGCTGGTGCCCGATATGGATGTGCGCTTCATGAATGTGGCGGGGCATATGGTCGAGGAAGGCTTGGGCATTACGATCATGGATGCGCTGACGGCCACATCCTCGCGCTTCCGGCATCTGCGCGCGGTGGCGCTAGAGCCGCGGGTCAACATTACGCTCTCTGCGATCACCCAGCATAACCGATTGAATTACATAATGATCCAGTCATTCCTGCGCCATGCCAAGGCCGAGATCGCCTCGCGCGGGATCAGGGTTCCATAAGCGCGCGGGCAGCGTTTTCCTGCGCCTGCAGCGCCTTGCGGCGGATCTTGCCGAACCCGTCGCGGGGCAGGGCGTCCTGCTGACGCAGCGTTTTCGGAATGTCGCCCGGCTCCAGATGCGCGCGCAGGAAGGCGCGCACCTCCTCGAGATCCAGCGCATCGGGGCCAGAGACGAGCGCCATCACCGATTGCCCCCAGTCACGATCCTCCACCCCGAAACAGACGGCGTCGTTGATCTGCGGATGGCGCAGGAGGGCGGCCTCGACCCGCTCGGGATGGACCTTATGGCCGCCGGTATTGATCACGTCATCGCGCCGTCCGGACAGGTAGAGATAGCCATCCTTGTCGAGCCATCCGGCATCGCCCACCGAATAGAACCCGTCCTCATCCGCACGCGGTTGCGGCGCATCCTTGCCCAGATAGCGCGAGCGGCCCGAAAGATCATCGGGGCGCATGAAGACCTCGCCCACCTCGTCGGGTCCGAGGAGCGCGCCTTGGGCATCGCGGATACGGATCTGGGTCTCGAAGCCCCGCCCAACCGATCCCACATGCTCCAGCCATTCGGGGCCGGTAATGACGGTCTGTCCGGTATTCTCGCCCGAGCCATACATCTCGTAGACACGCTCGGGGCCAAGAATATCTATCCATGCTTTCTTCAGCCATACAGGGCAGGGGGCCGCCGTGTGGTAGAGCGCATGGAGCGAGGCGAAGCTGGCATTGGCGGTGGGCCAGAGATCGAGCATCCTGACCAGCATGGTGGGCACTGTCAGCAGGAAGCCTACCTTGAACCGGTCGACGGCCGCGATCACCTTTGCCGCGTCGAACCGCTCCATCAGGATGGTGGTGTTGCCCTCGAAGATGCCGTTCTGGGTCCATGTCAGGGGCGCGTTATGCGACATCGCCGCACAGGTCAGCTGCACCTGATCGGTGCGGAACCCGAGCGCCGGCGCCACATCGCCCCAGGTCTTGCCGGGTGCGCGCAGATAGGGCTGGTCATCGGCCATCAGTTTGGGCAGGCCGGTCGAGCCGCCCGACATCAGGATCTTGCCCGGATGCGAGGTGACATTGGGCACGGGATCGGCGCTCTGGGCCGCGGCCCGTGCCTCGAGTGTCGCGCGGTCCAGACAATCGGGATCGGGCGTTTCCTGAATGCACAGCTTGCCCTCGACCCGCGACAGAAGCGCGTCACGCGTCTCGGGGGGCAGGTTCGGGTCGAACCCCATCGTCGTCGCGCCGAGGCGCCAGATCGCCAGCGTCGTGAACAGATGGGCGGGCGAGTTGCGCAGCCCGAAGGCCACCACATCGCGCGGCGTCACGCCCTCTTCCATCAGCACGCGGGCATAGCGGTTGACCTGCGCATCCATCTCGGCCCAGGAGAACCGCGTCTCGCGATCATCGGCCGCGATATAGACCAGTGCCAGCGCCTCGCCACGTGCGGCGGCAAGTTCTGCAAGGCGTTCACCGAAGCTGCGGAGGCTGTCTGTCGTCATGGCGATGGTCCTGGAAATGCAGGGCCCCGAGCGCGCAGGCACATCAGGGGCCGGATGTATAATCGCGGCTAGATGTACCTGCCATCATGGGCTTGTCAAGGAAGGCCGCCCTCAGGCGACCATATCCATCATCCGGTAGAGCTGGGTGACCGAGACGATTCCCATCCGGCGTAGCGGCAATGCGGGCAGCTTCGGTGCGGGACCGTTGGGAACCTCGATCTGCGCCAGATTTCCTTTTTCGGCCATGACCTTGCCCACGAGGGTGCCATAGGAGCTGGCCATCGCCACGCCGCGGCCGCAATAGCCATAGGCCGTCCAGATGTTGGGGCGGGGCTGGTCGATACGGGGCATGAAGTCGCGCGTCATCCCGACCCGTCCGGCCCAGCGATGGCTGATGCCGATGTTTTTCAGCTCGGGATAGATGCGGTGCAGGGAGGCGATGACATGGGCGAAATCGCCATTCTTGCGCGGCCCGTCCAGCAAGCCGCGGGTGCCGAACAGCATCCGCCGGTCGCTTTCCATGTGCCAGTAATGCAGGATGCGGCGGCTGTCGGAGGCCGACTGGCCGTGACGCATGATCCGTGCCGCGATCTCCTCGGGGATCGGGTCGGTGGCGACCATATGGGTGTGGATGGTGGCCAGCTGCGCGCCGCTTTCACGGTCGAGCCCGTTGCCATAGGCATTGGTGGTGATCAGCACCTGTCCGGCCCGGACCACGCCCTGTGCGGTCCGCACCCTTGTGCCGTCCGGACCATGCTCGAGGCCGGTGACAGGGCTGTTTTCATGGAGGATGACGCCAAGGCCCTGCGCCGCACGGGCAAGGCCGCGCGCATAGGCCAGCGGGTTGAGCGCACCACATTCGTGGTCGATCATCGCCCCCATATAGGTCTCGGTGCCCAGATGCTCCGCCGTCTGGGCGCGGTCGAGCATCGCGAGGCCCTTCGTGCCATCGGCCGTCCAGCTCTCGCAACGTTCCCTGGTGCGCGCAAGCCCCGCCGCATTATGGGCGGGCAGGATCCAGCCGTTCTTGCGCAGATCGCATCTGATATCGAAGCGCGCGACCAGATCGAAGACCTGCTGCACGGTCCCGTCGCCGAATGCTGACATCGCGCCACCGCGCTCACGTCCATATTGAGCGATCAACCCCGTGCGGCTGGTCTTGAAGCCGCGGATGACAGAGCCGGAATTGCGCCCCGATCCGCCCCAGCCGACATGGCCCGCCTCGAGAAGGCGCACATCGAGCCCGCGCTCGGCCAGCGCGATCGCAGCCGTCAGCCCGCTATAGCCCGCACCGATCACCGCCACATCGCAACGGACCTCGCCCGCGAGAGGGGCCGCGCCCAGTGCGGGTTCCTGCGCGACATCGCCCCAATAGGCTGGAAACTTGACGCTGCAATCCGGCCGGTTTGCGGGCTGCGGGGTGGAAGGGGAAGACATTCGATACCTCGGTGCCGGTCAGGCCTTGGGAGTTGGGGTGATTTCGTGCAACCGCAGGGTGGTTGCATAATGGAAGTCGAGCTCGGCCTTGGCGGTGGCGCCATCGCGACGGGCGAGTGCTGCAAAGATCCGCTGGTGGTCGGCAAGGGCTGCAGCCGGACCGTTATCGCGTTCGAGCTCGTTCGAACGGATCAGACGGACCCTGTCGAGCACGCGGCGGGTCTCGGCGACGAGCATGCTATTTTGCGAAAGCTCCGCGATCAGCATGTGGAAATCGGCATCGAGTGCACTGAATTCGGCGCGTGAACTGCTGGCGAGGGCTCCCGATTGCCGGTCCAGAACATGGGCGATCCGGTCAAGGTCCTCGTCGCGCGCGGATTTCACCAGCCGGTCGACTGCCAGATGTTCGAGCGCCGCCCTGATCCGGTAGGTCACCTCGACCTCGTCATAGCTGTAGTTGCGCACGGCATATTTGCGCCCCACGCGCTCGACCAGCCCTTCGCTCTCGAGCCGTTTGAGCGCATCCCGTGCCGGAACCCGGCTCGCGCCGAACCATGTTGCGACATCCTCCTCGCGCAGGGGATCGCCCATCCGGAACTCATGGCTGATGAGCCGCGCCTTCAGCCCTTCATAGATTTCCGATCCGCGCGTCTGTGGTTGATGTTTTTCGGGCTGGGTCTGGGGAGTCATGAAAACCTCTTTTGGTTTCAGTATACCTAGTTGGAAAAGGCGTTCCATATCCGATTTTCACGAATATAAAAATTTACATAGTATTTGCAATGTTATCCGAATTTTAAGCGTTATATTTGTGCTGTGCCTGTCTTTTGCGCGTGTTGTGCGGGGTTGGTTATGCGCTGTGTTGGTCATTTCGGTATACATTATTGCAACTATAACCCGTGTCCGAGCGGGAGCGAAGCCGCAGGGTTGTCTCCGAAGGCCCCGTGATGCCGTGCGGCCAGTCGACGACCCGCGGCGGATGCGCAGGCCTGTTGCTCCTGTCGATACGGGGGCGAACAGATGGGCGCTTGCCGGTAACGTGCTGCAGAACACCGTAGACTTCGGTGCGTGGCGGGCCTGCGCTCCCGCTCACCGGTCTCCAGAGGGCCCGTTTTTCGCGCCGCGATTTCCAAGAGCCGCGGTATCGCCTAGACTATGTGCTGGATGATGGACAGCGGGCTTCGGCCCGACATGCTGGATGTGGATTGAAGACATGAAGATGATTATCGATACGGACCCGGGCGTTGATGACGCGATGGCGATCCTTTACGCCGCTGCGCACCCCGGGATCGAGTTGCTGGGGCTGACAACGGTCTTTGGCAATGTGACGGTCGAGCAGGCCACCCGCAACGCGCTGCATCTGGTCGAGCGGGCGGGCCTCGATATACCGGTGGCGCAGGGGGCCTTCAAGCCGTTGGTGAACGGGCCGATCGAGCCCAGTCAGCATGTGCACGGGCCGGAAGGGTTTGGCGATATTACCGATATCACCGTGTCGCGCAAAGCGATCTCCGAGAGCGCGCCGGAGTTTCTGGTCAGGATGGCGCGCGAATATCGTGGCGAGCTGGTCCTGTGCCCTGTCGGGCCGATCACCAATATCGCCCATGCGATCGCGCTCGATCCCGGTTTTGCCGGCAATCTGGCGGAGATCGTGTTCATGGGCGGGGCACTCGATGTGCCGGGCAATGTCTCGCCCGTGGCCGAGGCCAATACCTATCACGATCCCCATGCGCTGGATGTCGTGGTGCAGAGCGGCGCGAAGATCCGCATGGTCGGGCTGGATGTGACCAATAAGGTGCTGCTCGATGCCGCTGATTTCGCGGCGCTCGAAGGGATCAACCCCACCCACGGGGCCTTCCTGCGCGAGATGAGCCATTTCTATCTGGAGTTCTACAAATCCCGTGGCCAGATCGGATGCGGGCTTCATGATCCGTTGACATTGATGTCGGCGGTGATGCCGGATCTTCTGGGGCTGACAGTGACACCTCTGGCGGTGACGCTGGAGGGGCCCGAGGCAGGCGCTACGCGGCGTGGGGCAGGGCGTCCGCCGATCGAGGTGGCCACCAGTTGTAATCCCGATCAGGTCAAGGATCTGTTCTTCGCGCCCTTCCGCTAGGACGTGTCGCGCCACCTTCCGGGGTGGCGCGCTTATTCGGTGGCGGCCTTGTCAGGAGGTCGCACGGTTGCGATAGCGGGCCGAATGGATACGGTTGCCGCAGGTCTTGCTGTTGCAATAGAGCCGCTTGCCATTGCGGGTCGTATCCAGAAACAGCCGGTTGCAATCATGGCCTTCGCAGGTGCGCAGCCGTCCCCATTCCCCTATGATGATGAGGCGCGACAGTGCGTAGGTGGTGATCGCCTTGATATGGTCGATATAGCTCGCATCCTCCAGCGTATAATGGAAATGCGGGGTCGGATCCTCGGGGTGGGTCACGATCTGCGGGATCGCCGAGGCAGAGAAGAACAGTTCGTTGAGCATATCCATGCGCGGTTGCAGCTCTGGGGTACGGATGATTTCATTGAGCCGCTGGCGCAGATTGCGCATGGCCAGTAGCTCGGCCTGTGAGCCATCGGGCTGATAGAAGATTTGTAGCGCGCGCCCCATTCTCAGCAGCGACTCGCTATCGGGCAGCCCTTCCTGCCCGCCGCGTTCGGGCAACGAATTGACCAGCGCGACGGCCATTTCTGCCGATGGCTGGGTATCAGTACCAAAAAGCATCTTGCTCATTTTGCGGGCTTCCCTCTCTGGAGCGGGGTGGTATCGCCCCATAAATCAGCAAAAGATATTTAGTCAATGAATAAAACACTTCTGATCAATCCGGCGCAAGCTGAAAAATTTCCTTGTTTTAAAGACTAAAAATCGCATGAAAAATAGATATTGTCGGATTTTCTCCAGCAATTCGTCAGTTTCAAAACTATTGACAGACCTGTTTATGCTTCTGCTTACTTGTCCTGCATCGTGCTTTATTCGCCTGATGTTACCCATAAAATTATGAAGCGGATGACAATTTACTGATCCAAAAATCAATTTGCACATGGTTGTCATAGTCCCGCCCATGTCCCAACAGGAGCAAGCAAACAAGATGTCCCACATTTCTTTGCCGATACTCACGCGACACAGTTCCACAGCTTCGGCCCGCGCGGCGCTTGGCGCTGTCATGGTGGTCTGGGCAACGGGTCAGGCGTTCGCCGCCGATACCGACACGATCCATATCGCCTCGAGCGCCCCCCTGACCGGACCGGCCGCGGCCTACGGGATCGAAACGATGAACGGGCTGCATCTGGCCATCGACGAGATCAACAAGGCGGGCGGGATCGGTGGCAAGCAGATCGAGCTGACCGAGCTGGATGACCAATGCGATCCCACACAGGCGGCCACGGCGGCCAATCGTATCATCTCGGACCGCTCCATCGTGGCGGTGGTAGGCAATGTCTGCAGCTCGGCGACGCTGGCACAGATGCCGATCTTCGGACGGGTCAAGCTACCGGTCATTGCCGCGACCGCCAGCTCACCTGCCCTGTCGAAAAAGGGCTTCGCCAATTTCGCGCGCATCATTCCCAATGACGATCTGCAAGGCGCGGGCAGTGTCGAGCTCGGCACCGATGTGCTGGGATACAAGAAGCTCGCCGTGCTCTATCCCAGCGATGATTACGGACAGGTCTTGCTTGATATCGCTAAGGATACGGCGGCCAAAACGGGCGGCGAGATCGTGGCCTCCGAGACCTATGTCTCGGGCTCGACCAATGACTTCTCCTCGCTGCTGGCCAATGTCGCGGCCGCCAAACCCGATGCCCTGTTTCTTGCGGGCTATTATGCCGATATGGGTGCTGCGGTCAGCCAGTCTGTGCGGGCCTTTGGCGGCGAGAAGATCCCGCTTCTGGCCAATGCCCAGACACAGGTGCCCGAATATGTCGATCTGGCAGGCAAGGCCGCAGAGGGCACCTGGGTGACCAATGTCTATGATGTCCACAATCCCAGCCCGCAGAACCAAGCCTTTGTGAGCGCCTATGAAGCGACTTTCGATGCTACGCCCGGTGTTCAGGCGGCGGCCGGTTATGACAATATCTATGTGCTCAAACAGGCGATCGAGGATAATGGTGGCGAGACCTCCGATCTGATGCCGGCAATTCTCGCCTCGAAATATGACGGTGCGATGGGCCCGATCCGTTTCGACGAGACGGGCGACAATACCGGTGGCGCGCTCGTTGTGCTGCAGCTCAAGAACGGGTCGTGGGATTTCGATGAGACCCGCACCGAAGAGCTTCACGCCGACTGACGCCCGATATGCGCGGGTGCCGTCCCGCGCATCTTCTCCAGTTTCCCCAATCGGGCCGCTTCCGGCCAGCGGCTTTGCCATGCGCGATGGACGCGCATCCCAGAGAGGTGTTTTCCGATGCAATTCCTTGCAACCCAGATGCTGAACGGTCTGACCGCCGGTGTCGTCTATGCGATGCTCGCGGTGGGCTATTCGCTGGTCTACGGCATTCTGCAGCAGATCAATTTCGCCCATGGCTATGTCTATATGTTCGGCACCTTCGTGACCGCCTCGCTGATTGCGGGGGGCGCGCCCTTGTGGCTGGCAATCGTGGCTGGGCTCCTGACGGGGGCGGTAATGGCCATTGCCATCGAGCGCTTCGCCTACCGGCCCGTGCGCGGCAACCGCATGGCGCCCACGGTTACGGCCGTGGGGATCGGGCTCATCATCGAGAATGTCGCCCAGTTGATCTGGTCCTCGCGCATCCGCCCGATGCCCTTCCCGATGCAGGATGACATCTTCCATCTCGGTCCCGTGGTGCTGAGCCCGCTGCAGCTGGTCGTCGCAGTGGTCGGGCTGGCCATGGCCGGGCTCTTGTGGTTCCTCACGACCAAAACCGATCTGGGTCGCGCCATGCGCGCGGTGAAGGATGATCTGGCGACCGCCGAGCTGATGGGGGTGCCGGTCGATCGGGTGGTGGTCACCGTCTATGTGGTGGGCGCGATCTTCGGCGTGGTGGGCGGTATTCTCTATGGCGCCTATTACAACACCCTCTCCATCACGATGGGCTTTACCGGCACACTCAATGCCTTCACCGCCACGGTGATCGGCGGCATCGGGAGCGTCTGGGGGGCCTTTGCGGGCGGGCTGTTGCTGGGCGTCGTGCAGGCGATGGTCACGGGCTATGTCAGCTCGGCGCTCCTCAATACTGTCACCTTTTCGCTGCTGATCCTGTTCCTGCTCCTGCGTCCCACGGGGATCGCGGGTGTGCAGATCGCGCAACGTCCCTGAGGAGGCCATCATGAGCAATGTGTCGAATATGGAAAATACGGGAGCAATCGGGCAGGGGAGGAGTCTGCCCTGGCCCAGGGGCCGCATCGCGCTGGTCGCGGGCTGGGTGATCGGGCTTGCCATCGTGCTGGCGATCCCGCTGCTCGGGCTCTCGCCCATCTGGCAGGCGGCCGCGCTTCTGACGGTGATCTATGTGCCCGCAGCGGTGGGCCAGAACCTGATCATCGGCAATGCGGGGCTTCTGGCGATGGGTCAGGCGGCCTTTGTGGGCGTGGGCGCCTACGCTTCCTCGGTGCTGGCGGTGCGTTATAACCTTGATGCCTCGATCACCATTCTGGCGGCGATCGTCATTTCGGGCGGGGTCGGTGCGCTGGTGGGCTTTCCGGCGCTACGGATCAGCGGTGACTATCTCTTCATTGTCTCGCTGGGTTTCAACCTGATCGTCATCGACGTGATCTTGCAATGGGGCAGCGTCACGGGCGGGGCCACGGGGCTGACCGGCGTGCCGACCATGCGCCTCTTCGGCTATGATCTGGGGATCGGCCCGGCCTTCTATTTCGGGACGGTGGGGATCGTGCTTCTGAGCCTGCTGGCCACGCAGCGGATCGTCTCGAGCCGTTTCGGCCTGACGATGGAGGCGATCCGCGATGACGAGCTGGCCGCCGCCTCGGTGGGCATCAACACTGCTGCGCCCAAGATCTGTTTCTTCGCCATAGGCTCGGCACTTGCGGGGCTCTCGGGGGCGCTTCTGGGCTATAATCTGGGCTATGTCGGCTTCAAGAGCTTTGACGTTTCGGCGAGTCTGCTGATCTTCCAGATGGCGGTGATCGGCGGGCTCGGGCGCATCAGCGGCTCGATCCTGGGGGTGTGCATCATCATCCTTGTGCCCGAAGTGCTGCGTCCCTTGCAGGAATATCGCCAGCTTCTGGCGGGGCTCTTCATCGTGATCCTCATGGCCACCCGCCCCGAAGGGCTGCTGGGCAAGACCAAGATCACCAATCTGATCAAGAAATGAGGCAGTGATGTTTGATACTACTCCCACAGACACTCCTGCGCTGAGCGTCTCCGGCCTCTCGCTGTCCTATGGCGGGGTGAAGGCGCTCGAGGATGTGAGCGTGACGGTGCCCGAAGGCCGCATCATCGGGTTGATCGGACCGAACGGCTCGGGGAAATCGTCTTTTATCAACGTGATTTCAGGGGCCTATCAGGGCCCCTATGAGGGTGAGGTGCGGATCGGCGGGCGCGAGATGCGCGGCATCCCCGCCAATCGCCGCGCCAAGGCGGGGCTGGGGCGCATCTTTCAGGGGATCCGGCTCTTCGATACACTGACGATCGAGCAGAATATCCTGCTGGGCGGCCATATCCATTACGGTTCGGGCTTTGCCGGCAGCATCCTGCGCACCCCGCAGGCACGGCGCGAACTGGCCCGCCAGCGCGAGCGCGCCTACGAGATCATGGCGCTTTTCGGGGACCGGCTCTTGCCACGCGCGGGCCAGCAGGTTCTGTCACTCTCCTACGCCAATCGCCGGCGGGTCGAGATCGCGCGAGCGCTGATGTCGGCGCCCGAACTTCTCCTGCTCGATGAGCCGATGGCGGGGATGAATCCGCATGAGACCGAGGAGCTGACCGACCAGCTGCGTGCGCTCAATGACACCCGAAAAATCTCGATGCTCCTCGTCGAGCACAAGATGCAGGTGATCAGCGAGCTCTGCGACAGCACCTATGTGCTCAGCAGCGGCAAGATCATCACCCATGGGCCGGTGGCCCGGATCCAAGCAGATGAACGCGTGGTGGAGGCATTCCTTGGCTAATTTCCAGACTGCAGAGGCCGTCTCGGACGTGCCGCTACTCGAGCTTGACAATGTCAGCGTGAATTATGGCCGCTTCCGCGCGCTGAGCAATGTCGGCTACCGCATCTATCCCGGTCAGATCGTGGCGCTTCTGGGGGGCAATGCCTCCGGAAAATCCACCTCCATGAAAACTATCTCGGGCACCACCGATGTGACCGAGGGGCGCATCCTGTGGAAGGGCGAGGCGGTGACCGCCGATAAGACCCCAAAACGTATGTCACGCGGGATCGGCGTTGTGCCCGAGGGCCGGCGGATGTTCGCCTCGCTCACCGTGCTGGAAAACCTCCAGTTGGGTGCATGGGCGGGCGCAAAACGCGGCGCCTCGACCCGCGATATCGAGAAGGTGGTCGAGCTGTTTCCGCCGCTTGCCAAGCTCCTGCACCGCCCCTCGGGAGTGCTCTCGGGCGGCGAGCAGCAGATGGTGGCTTTCGGGCGCGCGCTGATCCGCAACCCCGAGCTGGTGATCATGGACGAGCCCTCCATGGGGCTGGCGCCCGCGCTGGTCAAACGTGTCTTCGAGATTATCGAGGAGATCCGTGCCCGCGGAGTAGCGGTCTTTATCGTCGAACAGAATGCCCGTGCGGCGCTGAAGGTCGCCGATTACGCCTATGTGCTGGCCGCAGGAAATGTCGTGCTGGAAGGCGCCCCTTCGGTCGTGGCGGATGCCCCGATGATGACCGAAGCCTATCTTGGAAAACGGAGTTAAGCCTATGGGTAAGAAGTGGACTATCGTCACAGGCGCGGGCAGTGGCATGGGGCAGGCCTTTGCGCGGCGCTTTATCGCGGCGGGTTGGGGGGTTCTGGCGATGGACCTCTCACCCGAGGGTCTGGCCGCGCTCTCCCCGCAGGACGGTCTGATCACCGCCGTCGTCGATGTGGCCGATCGTGCCGCAGTGGCGCGGGCGATCAAGGAGGCAGGCATCGGGCCCGATCTGCATGCCGCCGTGACCGCCGCCGGGATCTTCCCGCCCACCACGCTGGCGGATTACACCGAAGAGAAATTCACAAAGATCATGAGTGTCAATGTATTGGGGACATTGAACGTGGCGGCCGAAGCGATTTCGGTAATGCAGTCCCATGGCACGAAAGGGGCGATCGTCACCATCAGTTCGGCGGATGCGTTTACCGCCTCGACCGGGCAGCTGGTCTATAGCGCCTCCAAGGCCGCGGTAGTGTCGCTGACGCGGGTTCTGGCGGCAACTGTGGCGGCCTCGGATATCACCGTCAACGGGATCGCGCCCGGTTGGGTCAACACCCCCGGCAATGCCGCGACCGGTCGGATGGTGGGGGCGGAGAAACATATCCCGCTCGGGCGCGTGGCCCAGCCCGACGAGATCGGCCAATGGGTCTGGACCCTGGCCAGCCGCGAGGGCGCTCCCTTCGTCACGGGCGAAACGATCAAGGTCACCGGCGGCGAGCTGATGAGCTGATCCTTGGTGCAACATTTTACGGATTGGAGAAGATGATGGACAAGAAACCGCAACGTATCTGTGTAATCGGCTCTGGCGTGACCGGTCTCGTGGCGATCCGCGAGCTGCTGGCCGAGGGCTACGAGGTGCAGGCGTTCGAGAAATCGGGCGATGTGATCGGGGTCTGGGCGAATGTCTACGACTCTGTGCAGTTGCTGACCTCGCGCAAGGCCACCGCCTTCAAGGGCTATCCGATGCCCGAGGACACGGCGCAATTCCCTACAGGCCAGCAATATCGCGACTATATCCGCTCGGTCGCCAAGAAGGCCGGCCTGTTGCCGCATATCCGCTTCAATTGTGAGGTCGTCTCGGCCGAGCCGGTCGAGAAGGGCGCTAAAGGCTGGCAGATCACGCTGGGTGATGGCACACGCCAGCATTTCGATGCGGTGGTGGCGGCGCATGGCCATCTGTGGTCGCCGCGCATCCCGCAGGTAGAGGGCCGCTTTACCGGCAAGATGATGCATACCTCGCAGTATCGCAGCCCGCAGGATATGGAGGGCGAGAGCGTGCTGGTGGTGGGCTCGGGCAATTCGGCCTGTGATATGGTCACCGATGCCATCGCCTCGGGGCGGCAGGCCTATATGTCGCTCAACCGGCCCACATGGTTCGTGCCGCAATCCTTCTTCGGCACGCCGCGCGCAGATCTGACCTTCCCCGCGCATTTCCCCGGTACCTCGGGCGACGAGATGAACCATCTGATGGTGAAAATGTCGGTGGGCGAGCCGCAATCCTACGGCTTCCCGCAGCCCGCCGACGAGGACTGGAGCGCGCGGCCCCCGACCTTCTCCACGCTGGTTCCCTATTGGGCGCAGCGCGGGCGGGTGAAGCCTGTGCCCAAGATCGCGCGGTTCGAGGGCAGGCAGGTGACCTTCGTCGATGGTAGCACGCTGCAGGTCGACACGCTGATCTGGGCGACCGGCTATCTGGCCCCCGTGCCCTTCCTGCCCGAAGGGCTTCTGGACTATATCGGCGATTTCCCGGCCCGTAAGGTGGGCGGGCTTCTGGCGGCCAATCTGGACAATCTCTATTTCTCCGGCATGTGCAGCCCGCGCGGCGGTGCGCCCAACAATTACGGGCGCGGAGCCGAGACGTTGGCCAAGCTCGTGACCGCACGGTTCCGGCTCGGGGCCTCGCTCTGCGAGACGGTCTTTGCCGATGAGGCGCCGACGGGGCGGATGGACTGGATGCTGGCGCATTGGGTGGCGGAACTCGAGGCCGCCGAGGCCCGCCTTGTGCAGGCCTGCGCCGCGGCCCCCGCCCCTGTCGAAGAGGCGCTTGTCGACTGAGGGGGGACAAGCGGGCCAATGGACTCCAAAATATGTCCTCTGGTATATATTTCTATTTTATACGCTAGAGGACATATTGAAATTTTATATCTTTTGGGGCATATTCTCGACCAAAGGAGAGCCTGATGCCCCATCCCGGTCCCCTATTGGCCCGCACGCCCGCCGATATCGGTCATGCGATCCGCGCTGCTCGCAAGGCGCGCGGCCTGACACAAACCCAGCTCGCAACTCTGAGCAATGTCGGACAGGCCACGATCTCTAAGCTGGAAAGCGGGGCGGTGGTGCCGACGCTGGAGACGGTTTTCGATATTCTGGCGGTGCTGGATCTGGAGCTGCAGGTCACCCCCCGTAGCCGCTCGGGCGATCTCGAGGACCTGTTCTGATGGGGCGCAAACGCCATTTCGTGCCGCTCGATGTCTATCTCAACGGGCGTCAGGTGGGCCAGCTTGCCCGCGCCGCAAGCGGAGCGGTGTATTTTGCCTATGGCCGTGACTGGCTCGATTGGGAGCATAGCTTTCCGGTCTCGCTCTCGCTGCCGCTCCGCGAGGGCCGCTATAGTGGTGCGGTGGTGCTGGCGGTGTTCGACAACCTGCTGCCCGATTACGAGCCGATCCGTCGCCGTGTCGCCGAGCGGGTGGGGGCGCAGGGCGCCGATACCTACGGGCTTTTGTCGGCCATCGGGCGCGATTGCGTAGGGGCGTTGCAGTTTCTGCCCGAGGGCGAGGCGCCGCAGGCGCTCGACCGGCTCAGCGGCACCGTGCTGGACGAGGCGCAGATCGCCGCCCGTCTGCGCGATCTGGATCTCGCCCCACTGGGGCTGCGCGCTGAAAGCGGCTTCCGCATCTCGATTGCGGGTGCGCAGGAAAAGACGGCGCTCCTGTACCAGAACGGACAATGGATCGAGCCCGATGGCACCACACCCACGACCCATATCCTCAAGCCCCAGATCGGACGCCTGCCCAACGGAATGGACCTGTCGGACAGCGTCGAGAACGAGCATCTGTGCCTGACCCTTCTGGAGGCTTTCGGGCTGTCGGTGGCCCAGACGCGGATCGCGCGGTTCGAGGACCAGAAGGTGCTGGTGGTCGAGCGTTTCGACAGGCGTTGGGCGCGGGACGGGCGGCTGTTGCGGCTGCCGCAGGAGGATATGTGCCAGGCGCTGTCCATCCCGCCCTCGCGCAAATACCAGAACGAGGGCGGGCCGGGCATCGCCGAGATCATGGCGCTTTTGCGCGGCAGTGACCAGCCGCTACAGGACCGGCTGGATTTCTTCAGGGCCAATGTGCTCTTCTGGCTGATGGGCGCGACCGATGGGCATGCCAAGAATTTCAGCCTCGCGCTGGCACCGGGCGGGCGCTTCCGGATGACCCCGCTCTATGATGTGTTGAGCGTGCAGCCCGGCGTGGATACCCGCCAGATCCAGCGCAAGGAGTTCCGGCTGGCCATGCGCTGGGGAGGGTCCAACAATTACCGGGTCCAGGATATTGTCGGACGCCATATCATCGAGACGGGACTGGCCTCGGGCCTCTCGCGCGAGATGATCGCAAGCCTGTGCGAAGAGCTGCGGGACAGGGCCGAAGGCGCCATCGCGCGCAGCTACGGTGCGCTGCCCGAGGAGGTGCCAGAACGCATTCTCGACAGTATCGCTTCGGCGATGACCGCGCGGCTGCAACAGCTGGTCTGAGAAGTTGCCTTGCCCTGTCGCCGCTGCGGCGGAGCGGGCCTAGGACGTGGCGTGGCGCTCCACATCGAAGCCTGCGGCCTGCCATTCGGCAAAGCCTTCCTCGAGACGGCGGATGTTGTACCCCATCGCCCTAAGCTTTGCCACCAGCCGGAATGACGACACGCAATAGGTGCCGCGGCAATAGGCGACGATTTCCTGATCGCGGGGCAGCTTTTCCAGTATTGCCTCGATTGTCTCATCGGGCACGCTCAGCGCGCCGGGCAGATGGCCGAGCGCGTATTCGTCCTCGGGGCGGGCATCGAGCACCGTCACTGCCCCGTCCTGCAACCGCATCTGCAATTCATCGCGCGAGACAGGTTCCAGCGCATCCAGATTGCGGAAGTAATCCGACAAAACTTCGCGCAGGGTCGCGCTGCTTTGCTCGGCCAACACCGAGAGCGATTGCAGCACGGTCAGGATCTGGTCGCTGGCCAGCCGGTAGTGCACATGCTTGCCCTTGCGCCGCCCGACGACCAATGCGTTGCGCTTGAGCGATTGCAGATGCTGGGAGGTATTGGCGATAGACAGGCCCGTCAGTTCGGCCAGCCTTTCCACGCTGCGCTCTCCTTGCGAGACCAGTTGCAACAGCACCAGCCGGTGCGGATTGCCCAAGGCACGGGAAATCTCCGCCATGCGGTGGAACACCATATTCCGCGGATGGACCTTCGTCATGACGATCTCCTACTCTCCGAGCCAAACACGGGAGCATTTTCTTAATTTGTCCGGTCGAGGTCAAGTCGAGCCCCGATTACATTGACCATGCTTCATTCAATACTTTACTTGAATGGGAGAACGGCACAGCGCGCGAGGCCACGTAAGGGTGGTTCGGGCAGCTTAGGCCCGCATTTAAAAGGTTACGACCGGAGGCATCATGGAAGATCAAACTATCGCATTCATCGGTCTGGGGAATATGGGCGGCGCGATGTCGTCCAATCTGGTGAAGGCCGGCTACAAGGTAACGGGCTACGATCCCGCACAAGGCGCGCGGGCACAGGCCGAAGCGAATGGCGTGGCTCTGGCTGACAGCGCAGTCGAGGCGGTGGCTGGTGCCGACATCATCCTGACCATGTTGCCCGATGCCTCTTTCGTGCGCGACGTCTGGGCCGAGATCCTGCCCCATGCCAAGAAGGGTGCGCTGATCGCCGATAGCTCGACTATCGACGTGATGAGCGCACGCGAGATCCACCAGATGGCTGCTCAGGCGGGTCTGCAAAGCGTCGATGCGCCGGTCTCGGGCGGTGTTGCCGGTGCACAGGCGGCCAAGCTGACCTTCATGCTGGGCGGCTCCGAGGAGGCGCTCGCGCGGATCGAGCCGGTGCTGGCCGTTATGGGCCAGAAATCGGTGCGCTGCGGCGAGGCGGGCTCGGGGCAGGCGGCCAAGATCTGCAACAACATGATCTTGGGTGTGAATATCGTCGCCGTCTCCGAAGCATTCGCGCTGGCCGAGAAGCTGGGTCTTTCGGCACAGGCGATGTTCGATGTGGCTTCGGGATCGACGGGCCAGTGCTGGGCGCTGACGAGCTATTGCCCCGTGCCGGGCATCGTGCCGACCGCGCCGTCGAACAACGATTACAAACCTGGGGCTGCGGCGACCATGCTGCTCAAGGATCTGCGTCTGGCGCAGGAGGCGGCAGGGTCGGTCTCGGCCAACACCCCGCTGGGGACGCATGTGACCGAAATCTACGAGAAATTCGTCGAAGCCGGATTTGGTGGCGAGGATTTCTCGGCCATCATCAAATCCCTGCGCTAAGCGCCACGGAAGGAGAGGTTTGACAATGACATATCCCGGCCCCGTGGTCAGTGCGGACTGGTTGAAAGACCATCTTGCCGATCCGAATGTGGTGATCGTCGATGGCACCGTGCATCTGGCCGATACCGGTCGCAACGCCAAGGAGGAATATGCCGCCGCGCATATTCCCGGTGCGCTGTTCTTCGATCTCGATATCCTTGCCGATCCCGATAATCCGCGCCCGCGCAAGATCCCGAGCCGTGCGCGCTTCATCGACGAGGTCGGCAAGCTGGGCATAGCCGCGGGCCAGCATATCGTCGTCTACGATGTGCCCGGGCTCTATAGCGCAGCGCGTGTGTGGTGGCTGTTCCGCCAGTTCGGCTATGACAATGTCTCGGTGCTCGATGGCGGCATGGTGGCATGGAAGGCCGCAGGCGGCGCGCTCGAGACGGGCGTGGTCGAACGCTCCGCGACGGTCTTCGCATCGGGGGAGAGCCGCGACCTTCTGGCACTGGCGCCCGATGTTCTTGAGCGGTCCAACGCGGGCCAGCAGATCATCGATGCCCGCACCGCAGGGCGATGGGCAGGCACCGAGACCGACCGCTATCCGGGCGCACGGGCGGGCCATATCCCCAATAGCCTCAATCTCTACTGGGCCAATCTTCTGGACCCGCAGGCGCGCACTTTCCTGCCTGACGCAGAGATTGACGCGAAGTTCCGCGAGGCGGGGCTGGATCTGGATCAGCCGGTCACGATTTCCTGCGGCTCGGGGTTGACCGCCTGCATTCTGGCGCTCGCTCTGCACCGTCTGGGCCGCGATGACTGGCAGGTCTATGACGGCAGCTGGGACGAATGGGGCCGCAACCATGATCTGCCGGTGGCCGTGAAGGGAGAGGTGCAATGAGCAATACGATTGTATCGGTGGAGGAGCTTGCCGCCCATCCCGAATGGCGCGTCTTCGATTGCACCCATTCGATGAGCGACCCGCAAGCCGGCCACGCCGCCTATCTCGAGAGCCACATCCCCAATGCGCTGCATGCGCAGATGGAGACCGTTCTGTCGGGGCCGCGGAGCGGGAGCAATGGCCGCAACCCTCTGCCCGACCCGCAGGTTTTTGCGGATTGGCTGGGGCAGGCGGGGCTGCGCAGCGATGATCAGGTGGTCTGCTATGACCGTGGCGGCAATGCCGCCGCCGCCCGCATGTGGTGGATGCTGCGCTGGATCGGCTTCGAGAGGGTTGCCGTGCTGGATGGCGGGATGCAGGCATGGCAGGCGGCGGGGCTCCCTCTGACCTCCGAGGTGCCGGAATTCGCGCCGACCACGGTAAGCGCGCAACCCGATAACACCCGCTTTGTCGATCTTGAGGCAGTGAAAGCCAGCCTCGAAAGCGGTGATTTTGTCACCGTTGATGCGCGCGGGGCCGAGAAATATCACGGGATCAATGAGACCACCGATCCGCGTGGCGGGCATATTCCGGGGGCGCTGAACCGGCCGTTCTCGCAAAATACCGATGCTTCGGGGCTTTTCAAATCGCCCGAGGCGCTGCGGGAGGAATGGCAGGCCGTGTTGGGCGATCGCCCGATGGCGCAGGTGGTTGCGAGCTGCGGTTCGGGGGTGAGTGCGGCGCATAACCTCCTGTCGCTGGAACTTGCGGGCCTGAAGGGCGTGCGGCTTTACCCTGGCTCGTGGAGCGAGTGGAGCAGTCATCCCGATCTTCCGGCCGAAACCGAATAACCTATAGAAAAGAGAGCAAGACATGTCGCAATGGACCGATATGCTCAAGGGCATCCAGAAAGACTCGGCGCTTCTGAAGGACGCCAATCCGACAATCATCGAGGCCTTCAACGCCGTGCGCGAGGCAGGCCACAAGAATGACGCGATCGACGCCAAGACCCGCGAACTGATCGCGATCGGCGTGGCGGTGGCGCTGCATTGCGAGGGCTGCATCGCCTCGCATGTCTATCAGGCCAAGCGCGCGGGTGCGACAGCCGAGGAGGTTGCGGCAGCTGCCGGCACCGCCATGCTGATCGGGATCGGCTCCGCCTATACCAAGAGCATCGACGTGATGCGCGCCTACGAGGAATTCTGATCTTCTACGCGGCCGCAGGCCAAACCTTGCCCTGACCCTCCGCCGCCTCCGGGCGGAGGGAATATTTTTACGCGCCATTTCCGGGCGCCTCTCCTGTAAAGCCATCCTATAAGGGATCCCCTCATGAGCGTCCTGATCGTATTGGCGGCCCTGGCCGGACTGATCATCACGGCCTATCGCGGCCATAGCGTCATCCTGTTTGCACCTATCTTCGCGATGGCGGCGGTTGTTCTGACCCTGCCTGCCGCCGTGGCCCCCGCCTATTCGAGCCTCTTCATGGCAAAGATGGCGGGCTTCGTGCAGAGCTATTTTCCGGTCTTCCTGCTCGGCGCGATCTTCGGCAAACTCATGGAAGTATCGGGCTTCGCACACTCCATCGTGCAGGCAATGATCCGGCTTTTCGGCGCGCAGCGTTCGATTGCGGTGATCGCGCTGACGGCGACACTGCTGACCTATGGCGGTGTATCGGTCTTTGTGGTGGTCTTCGCGATCTACCCGTTCGGCGCGGCGGCCTTCCGTGCGGCGGGCATCCCCAAGCGGCTTTTGCCCGCAACCATCGCGCTTGGCGCAATGACCTATCCCATCGATGCACTCCCCGGCTCGCCGCAGATCCAGAACATCATCCCCACCACCTTTTTCGGCACTACCAGCTGGGCGGCACCGGTGCTGGGGCTCTTGGGAGCTGCGTTCATCTTCCTGCTGGGCTGGCAATATCTGGAACATCTCCGCCGCAAGGCGCAGGCGGCGGGCGAGGGCTACGGCGCACATGACGATGCCGATCCGGCTGCGTCTCACGATACGGCATTGTTCCATCCGTTGATCGCGATCGCGCCTCTGGTGCTGGTGGGTGTTGTGAATTTCGTCCTGACGCGCTGGCTACCGGTGATTTACGGCGAGAACTTCAGTCTCCAGCTTCCGGGTATGGCGAAGGCCACAGAGGTCGCGGTCAAGTCAAACCTCGGCATCTGGTCGGTGATGGCAGGAATGATCGTGGCGATCCTCTTCGTGCTGGTGGTCGCCCGCCGCCCGCTTGCGGGGCGTTTCACCGAAACAAGCAAACCGGCCATCGCGGGCGCGCTTCTGGCAACGATGAACACGGCGTCCGAATTCGGCTTCGGAGCGATCATCGCAGCGCTTCCGGGCTTTGTGGTGGTGGCCAACGCACTTGGCGCGATTCCCAATCCTCTTCTGAACGAGGCGGTGACGATCAATATCCTATCGGGGATCACGGGCTCTGCAGCGGCAGGTCTGAGCATTGCACTCGGATCGATGGCCGACCAGTTCGTGGCGGCGGCCAATGCCTCGGGCATCCCGATGGAGGTTCTGCACCGGGTCGCCGCGATGGCTGCGGGGGGTATGGATACCCTTCCGCATAACGGAGCGATCATTACATTGCTGGCGGTCACAGGGATGACCCACCGCGAGGCTTATGGTCCGATCTTCGTGATGACAGTTCTGAAGACGTTGGCCTCCTTCCTTGTTATCGCGCTCTTCTACGCCACCGGTTGGGTATAATCCTCCGGGGTCAGGACGCCGCCCGCGGGCGGCGTCCTGTGGTATTATTCTGCCGGTATAGCCTCGGATTTGACGACCTTATCGGGCGCGAGCGGGAAATGGCACGCCACGCGGATGCGCTCTCCGGCCGTATGCAGGTGCGGGTCACTCTCGCGGCATTTCGCCTGTGCGGCCGGGCAGCGTTCGGCAAAGGCACATCCGGGGGGCAGGCGGATCGGCGAGGGCGGTTCGCCATCGACCAGACATTCCGCAGGATCGTAGGGCGAGGCCTCAAGCGTGGGTGCCGCCGACAGAAGCGCGCGCGTATAGGGGTGGCGCGGATTCAGGAACAGCTCGTCATTGGGGCCCGCTTCCACGATCCGCCCCAGATACATCACCGCCACCCGTGAAGCCACGCGCCGCACCAGTGCCAGATCGTGGCTGATGAAGATGCAGGTGATCGCGCGGTCGCGTTGCAGCTGGCGGAAGAGCTCGATGAGGGGCGTTTGTTCCATCGGGTCGAGCGCCGAGAAGGTCTCGTCGAGAAGCAGCACCTTGGGTTCTAGAACGATGGCACGGGCCACGTTGATCCGCTGGCGCTGACCTGCCGACAACCCGCTGGGCAGTTTGTCATGCAGTGACGGGTCCAGCCCGACCTCGGCCATCGTGGCCTCGACCTTGGCGCGGCGCTCTTTACCCCCGAGCTTTGAGTGGAGCCTGAGCGATTCCGAAATTGTGCGGCCAATGGTCCAATGCGCGGGGATCGAGCCATAGGGGTCTTGCAGCACCAGCTGCAACTGTGCGCGCAGATCAAACCGTTCCTTGGTGGTGAAGGCTCCGACATTGCGCCCCTCGAAGGAGACCGAACCCTCGTCAGGGGCCTCAAGCCAGGTCAGAAGCCGCATCAGCGTGGATTTTCCGCAACCGGATTCCCCCACGATCGCAAGGCTTTCGCCCGGATAGACATCGAAATCGGCGCCGCGCACGGCCTGCACTTCAACCTTGCCAAAGAGCCTGTCCTTGCGGCGGACCTTATAGCTGCGCTTGAGGCCGGTAATGGCCAGCGCGGGCGGGCGGTTCATCACATCGGCCGCCGACAGGCTCTCGGGCGCCTGTGCTCCCCAGATACGCGGGCTCTGCGCGATCATGGTTTCTGCCTGCTGGGTCTTGGGCGCATCGATCAGCTGTTGGGTCGGGCCTTCCTCGACCACGCGGCCTTCATCCATGACGATGATCCGGTCGGCGAAATCCTTGATGACCGGCACAGAGGACGTGATGAACACAAAGGCCGTGCCAAGACGTTCTCGCAGATCCTGGAAGAGCCGGATGATCTGGGCGGCCACCGTCACATCGAGCGGCTGGGTGACGTTGTCGGCCACCACGACCTTGGTCTCGCCGATGATCGCATCCACGATCGCCGCGCGCTGGATCATGCCGCCCGAATATTTCGAGGGGAGTTCGTCCATCCGGTGGCGCGCCTCCGGGATCCGTACCAGATCGAAGAGTTCATGCACACGTTCGAGCGCCTCCTTCATCGAGACCTCGGGCCGCAGCATGCGGTATTTCTCGGCGATCTGGGTGCCGACGCTCAGCGTCGGGTCAAACACACGGGTCGGGTCGGCCCCGACATAGCCGATGCCGGTGCCGCGCAGACGCTGCAGATCACCGCCGCGGGCGGCAAGGATGTCCTCGCCCGCGATCTCGATACGGCCCGATTGCAGGCCCAGCGGCCGTTCGATCCAGCCGACCAATGCGCGGCCCAGCACGCTTTTGCCCGCGCCCGAGCGGCCGACGATGGCCACGGCCTCGCCTTTGGCAACCTCGAGCGAGAGGTTGTCGAGGATCGGCGGCAGGGCAGGGTTGGCGGTGTTGGTAATGCTCAGACCGGAAACCTTGAGAAGGGGATCGGACATTATTTCTCTCCTTCGAAGACGGCGTTACGGGCACGTTCCAGAGCGACACCCATCATGTTGAGCGAGAGCAGGAGCAGCATCAGGAACAGGCCGGGCAGGACGGTGACCCACCATGCGTTCATCAGGTATTTGCGGCCATCGGCGATGATCGACCCGAGCGTCGGGATCGGCGGCTGGAGGCCGATGCCGAGGAAATCGAGCACGCATTCGAAAATCATGATGCGGGCAAGGTCGAACACGGCGGCAAAGGCCATGGGCGGCAGCGCGACGGGGGCGACCATCAACAGGATGATGCGGATATCGCCTGCGCCCAGCACACGGGCGGCACGGACATATTCCTGCGAGCGCTCGGCCAGCGCGCTGGCACGGGTCAGGCGGGCATAGTTAGGCCATGTCGCCAGCACCAGAACCGAGATGATCAGCGCGGGTGTGGCCCGAGCCAGACCCAGGATGGTGATCGCCAGGATGATCGGCGGGATCGAGAGCTGGATATCGACGACGCGCATCAGGAGCTGGTCGATCTTGCCGCCCACAAAGCCGGCATAGAGCCCCACGGCCGAACCGATAACGAAGGACAGGAAGGTTGCGGCCACGCCGATCACGAAGGTGATCTGCAGGCCCACCAGGGCACGCGAGAGCATGTCACGTCCCAGCTGGTCGGTGCCGAGCGGGAAGTCGGGGTTTGAGCCCTCGAAGCCCCAAGGCGCGCTGAATTTCGCCACGAAATTCATCTTGGTCGGGTCGACATTGAAGACGAAGACCGAAACGAAGGCGAGAACCAGCAGGGCAGCGAAGAGGATTGCACCGCCCAGGAACCACGGCGAGGACCGTGTGGCCAGCCAGATTCGGCGACCCATGGCGAGTTCTTTGGTCTTGGGCTTGGCGGGGGTCATATTGGTGGTTTCGAGTGTCATCAGTATTCAAGCCTCGGGTCGAACAGGCCGCTTACGAAATCGACGGCAATATTGACCGCCACGAAGAAGGCGCTGATGATGATGGCGATGGCCTGCACCAGCGGGAAGTCGCGCTGCAGCACAGCCTCGACGGTCAGTTTGCCCAGTCCGGGGAAGTCGAAGACGAATTCGATCACCAGAAGGCTGCCGATCAGGCCGGTCAGCATTACGCCGAGCGTGTTGATGAAAGGCACGGCCGCGCCGCGGAGGATATGGCGGGTGAAGATGGTGCGACGGTCGAGACCGCGGGCAGGCGCTACCTGAATGAAATCGCGACGCGTCATCGACGAGATGGCGGAGGACCATGTGCGGATGAAGATGGGGGCCATTTCGATGGCCAGCACAATGGCCGGAAGGATCATATAGCTGAAGCCGTTATAGCCCACTGGTGGAAGCCATTGCAGCTTGATCGAGACAAGGAGAACCAGAAGCCCCGCGATCCAGAAGCTGGGCATCGAGACGAGGATCGAGGAGCCCATCAGGGTCAGTGCTTCGGGCATGCGGCCCGCGTTGAGCCCTGCCCAGATCCCGATTGGAGCCGAGATCACCAGCGCCAGCCCCATGCCGAGCGCGGCAAGCTCGAGGCTCAGCGGAAGGCGTGCCGCGATCAGACCGATCACATCGGCCTTACCGGCGGTCGGATTGTCGCCGCCACTTCCTGCCAGACCGGATTCCGAGCGGACATAGGATTTTCCGAAATCGCCATGCAGGACAATGCCACCGACATATTTTCCGAACTGCACGAGGAAGGGGTCATCAAGCCCCATTTCCTTGGCAAGCGCGTCGACGCTGGCCTGATCGGAGAGGCCGCCCGCCAGCATCCGTGCGGGATCGCCCGGACCGATGCGCAGGAGCGTGAAAACGATCAGTGCTGCGAGGAGGATGATGGCAACACCTTGTGAAAGGCGTCGGGTGAGAAACGAGACGATAGCTATCATGGAACTCCTCGCAGTCGCTGTCAGAGTGGCCACCCTCGCGGGAGGATGGCCTCGGGGAAAAAGGACCTCAGGCGAGGGTCGCTTGCGTCATATCCAGATCGCCTGCCGCGGTCATCCGCACGCCTTTGAGCGCGGCCGAAGTGGCGATCATCATGTTGGAGTTGTAGAGCACCAGATTGGGCATCTTCTCCGCGACCATCGGCAGCACTTCGTCGCTGATGATCTTGGCGCGCTTGTCCATATCGGTCTCGGACACCTGCTTGAGCAGGACCGCATCGAGCTCGGGCTCGTTCACGCCCGTAACCAGACCGATCTTGGAGTAGTATTGCAGCATGATCTGGATATTCGGCTCGGGGCTGTCGGGCGCCCAGCCACCGTCGATCATGTTGCCGGCATTGACGTTGTAATATTTATCATTCCATGCGGCGACTTCCATCACGGTCAGCGTGACGGGGAAGCCCTGCGCCTGCAACATCGCGGCAATCGCCTCGGAGACTTCCTTGCTCTTGGGGTAGAAGCCGGTGGAGGTGATATATTCGATCGGCGGCAGACCCTGACCGTTCGGATAGCCCGCCTCGGCCAGCAGCTTCTGGGTCAGCTCGGGGTCGAACTTGCCGTAATCTTCCTGATGGGTATAGCCCAGTTTCATCGGCGGCAGAACGCTATCTGCGGCATAGCCCGCATCTCCCACAAGCGACAGCAGGCCCTCGCGGTCGATGGCCGCAGCGGCGGCACGACGCACGCGATAATCATCGAAGGGCGGCTTGTTGCAGCGGAAATGCAGGTAGCGGTTCTCGACCGAGTTCACCTTCTGGGTGGCGACATTGGATTCCGCCGAGAGGCTCGCGAACTGTTCGGGCTCCAGACGTTCGATGATCTCCGCCTCGCCCGACATCAGGGCGAGCATGCGGGCGTTGCCATCGGGCACGTAGCGCACGGTGATCTTCTGGACGTCCTCGTTCAGCGGCCCCCAGTAATCGGCGAAGCGCTCGAAGCTGTGGCCATCGGCAGAGCTGCCGATATAGCGGTAGGCACCGGTGCCGTTCATGCCCGATTGCAGTTTGGCGGGCTCGGCGATGTCGGCGGCGCGCAGGATCGGCGAATATACCTGCAGGAAGAGGAAGGAGTGGGCAGGGAAATCGGGAACCGAGACGGTGAAGGTGTAATCATCCTTAACGGTGACGCCTACGGGTCCCGGATAGAAGGCCCGCGCGATGCCCGGGCGGCTGTAATATTCGAGCGAGGCCTTCACGTCATTGGCGGTCAGCTCGGAGCCGTCGTGGAACTTAACGCCTTTCTTGAGGACGAAATCGACGGTGTGCCCGTCGGTCATGTCATAGCTCTCGACCAGAAGCAGTTCGGGCTTGAGGACATCATCGCCCGGCACCATCGGATAGCGCAGCAGCGAGTCATAGGTCAGGAATTCGCAACGGATATTGGCCTGGGTCGTGTTGCCCGAGGGATCCCAGTTACCGGTGGTGTTTTCGGGGCTGAGCCAGCGCACATGGCCGGGTTCGGCCGCAAATGCCGCGGTGCCCGGAATGGCATAAACCAGCGGCAAGGCCGCGGTGGACTTCAGAAAGGTTCTGCGATTGAGAGCCATAAGATCCGTTCCCTGTTCATGCCGGAGATGGGTGTGCGCGGGTAGATCGGACCGCGGTCGTCTCCGGTTTTTTATGATGTGCTGGATTGTGGCAATTTGCTAATCCACACTCCAGATGCCTTTCATTTCCACATTGATCCACAAAACGGTCAAGAGATTCTCGGGCGTAGTGCGAGAATTGCCAGACCGATTGCCCTGTGTGTTGGAAAATTAGGCGATTGCGAGGCTTCTGTCTAATATTCAATCAAGAAGTTTATTGAATGAGGATGTCTGGCATGAAAAAGGCGCGGAATTCATAACAGAATTCCGCGCCAAATGTGCAAATCGGGATAATTTCAGCCGAGTTCGGCGTAATGGGTCTCGCCGCGAGGGAGTTTGAACGGTGCGGCATGGCTGTCGGTCACCAGATGCTCGACCTCGTCGAGGCGGCAGATTCCCACACGGCTTTCGGTGTTCAGCTTGGCCGAATGGCTCAGCACGATGCAGCTATGCGCGTTGCGGATCATCTTGCGGGCGACCTCAGCTTCATGAAGCTCATAGCTGGTCAATCCGCGAAGCTGGTCGATGGCCACCGGCGAGATGATCGCGAAATCGGCACGGAAGCGGTCGATCTCTGAAAGTGTCAACTCGCCATAGGTGGCGGGCACATCCACATGAGGCGTGCCGCCCAGCAGAAGCGTGTCGCAATTGCGCCCCTTCGTCATTTGCCGCGCTATGTCGAAGGAGTTGGTTATGACCCTATAATCGCCTTTTCTGGCAAGGGTTTGAGCGAATGCGGTGGTCGTGCTGCCGGCGTCGATGAAACAGGTGGACCCTTGCGGGATCAAAGACGCCGCCAGCTCGCCGATGGCCTGTTTCTGGTCGGTGAATTGCGAGACGCGCGATTCGAAGGCGGGCTCGGGTTCGACCTGTTCCTGGGTGACGGCCCCGCCATGGACCCGTTTCAGAACACCGCTGCGTTCCATTTCCAGAAGGTCGCGCCGCACCGTCTCGCGCGAGACATCGAAGCGGTCCGCCAGAAGATTGGTGGCAACCTTACCCTCCTGCTCAAGCAGTTGCAGGATTTTCGAGTGTCTTTCATGGGACCACATTTGGCATCTCCTTACTTAACCGACTCATAAGGGCGTTTGCCGCAGGAAGTCCACAAATTGCATGTGGCAGGAGCGTCTTCTGGCGGCGTTCTCACCTAAATTGCATCACTGCAGCCCATAAAGCAGTGTCTGGCACAGTATAAACTGCCTGTAATTTTAGCAGATGAGGAAAATCGCCATTTTTTCCAAGTCTGTTCTTGCGATTCCACAAATAATCCTAAAAACTCCACATGAACGCAACGAAAGACACTTACCATGACCTCCTCGCCCGAACTCTCCTTTGCCGCCTCTGTCGCAGATGCCGTGCGCGAGCAGGCGCTGCATTACTTCCGTAGTGACCTCAAGGTCGATGACAAGGCCGACAGCTCGCCCGTGACCGTCGCCGATCGCGAGATCGAGGCCTTCATGCGCCAAGAGATCGCCAAGCGCTTCCCCGAAGACGGTATCTTCGGTGAAGAACAGGCGGCAACGCAGCTCGATGCCCGCGATATCTGGGTTGTCGATCCGATCGACGGCACCAAATCCTTCGTCTCCGGTCACCCGCTCTTCGGCAACCTGATTGCCCGCCTGCGCGACGGCGCGCCCTATCTGGGCCAGATCGACATGCCGGCCCTCGGTGATCGCTGGCAGGGGCAGAAAGGCCAGCCCAGCACGTTCAACGGCCAGGTCTGTAAGACCAGCGGCTGCACCGATCTGGCCGAGGCGCGTGCCTACACGACCGATCCCGAGCTGTTCTTCGGCGAGACCCGTCCGGTCTACGAGGCGCTGCGCGAGGCGGTCCATCTCCTACGCTTCGGTGGTGATTGCTACAATTACGGCCTGCTTGCCTCGGGCTATTGCGATATGGTTCTCGAGATCGGCCTGCAGCCCTATGATTATCTGCCCACGGTGCAGATCATCGAGGGCGCGGGCGGTGTGATCACCGATTGGAGCGGCGCGCCGCTGGGCCTTACGTCCAAGGGCGATGTGCTGGCTTCGGCCACGCCCGAGCTGCACGCGGCCATGCTCGCGCGCATCGCGGCTTGTCGCCAACCCGCCTGAGGGCGTCCTATGGGGCCTGCCCGTCCCCGTGGCAGGCCCCGCCAAATTCCACCGGCCCCCAGTGGGCCGTTTGCCGACCGCCACAGAGGCCGGTCCGGAGCGTATAAGAAAGGCCAATCTCTATGTGGGATTTCTCCGCCACCAAACTTATCGAGCAGTATAAAAGCGGCGTGCTTTCGCCCGTGGAGGTCATGACGGCGCTTCTGACGCGCATTGATGAGGTCAATCCGAAGATCAACGCGCTCTATGAGGTCGATGCGGCAGGCGCGATGGCACAGGCCGAAGCATCGGAGGCGCGCTGGAAAGCGGGCGCACCGATGGGACCGCTCGACGGCGTGCCCTGCGTGATCAAAGACAGTTTTGCCGTGAAAGGTATGGTCATGCTGCGCGGGTTGAAGGCGCGCCGCGATGTAGCTCCCGACACCAAGGACTGCCCGCCCGTGGCCCGCTTGCGCGAGGCCGGTGCGATCATCTTCGCCAAGGGCACGATGCCCGATATGGGCTTCCTCGGTGCGGGTGTGAATTCTGCAAATGGGGTGACCCGTAACCCATGGGATCTGTCGCTCAATACCGGCGGGTCCTCGGCGGGTCCGGCCGCAGCCGTGGCGGCTGGGCTTGCCCCGATTTCGGTAGGTTCGGATGTCGGCGGTTCGGTCCGTCTTCCCGCGACCCATTGCGGCCTGTTTGCGCTCAAACCCACGGCTGGTGCGATCCCGCATCTGCCCTATAGCCGTGACCGTGCCGCGGGTCCGATCACCCGCGATGTCAGTGACGCGATCCTGATGATGTCGGTGCTGGGTCTACCCGATGCCGAAGCCTACGAGCCGGGTATGGACATTCCCGCGACGCTGACGCCGGCTGATCTCAAGGGCAAGCGTATCGGCCTTATGCTCTCTATCGGCGATAGCGATGCCCCCGCACCGGAGGTGGAGGCGCTGATCCGCAAGGCGGCGGAGGTCTTCAAAGGGCTGGGCGCCGATGTGACGGAGATGGACAACCCCGTGCCTTTCCCGTTCCTCGAGGCATTGACGAGCTATTTCGCGGTCAAGGCCGCGTCCGAGCGCGCTGGCCTGCCCGAAGACCGTCGCGGCGATATGCTGCCGATCCTGACGCGCTGCTGCGACAAGGGGGATGCGATGAGCGCGCGGGACTTCGCCAAGGCGCTGTCGACAGTGGAAAAGGCCGCGCTCGCGGTCAATCGGGCAACCGATGCCTATGATCTGGTGCTGGCACCCACAATGCCTGTCGCCAATTATCCCGCCGAATTTACATCGGCCGATCCCGAGTTTCCGCATCGGGGCGTTGGCTTCACCGCGCTTTTCAACCAGACGGGCCAGCCTGCGGCGACGGTCGCCTGCGGCTTTGCCGGCACCTCGCCCGTCGGGCTTCAGGTGATCGGGGCGAAAGGCGAGGATGCGGCGATCCTGAGCGCCTGCCTCGCCTATGAGGCAGCCCGCGGTCCGCTCAAGCCGTTTCCGCAAACCGTCGGGGAGTGATCGTGCATGACGCAAGCCAGTCTTACGCAAAACGGCGCCCCCCTGCCTCCCTTGTCAGACAGGGAAACCGCGGGGCTTGCGGCACTGCGTGCCGAACCTGCGGGTGACAGCCTGCCGGCCATTGCCAATCCGATGCATCAGGGGCTCGACGGGCTGACCCGTCCTGCCATCATCGGGGGGCAGGCTGCGCTGGTGAAGAGCTTCTATCAGGGGATCTTCCTGCCGCACGGGTTTGCAGGCGCGGTGGAGGCCACTCGGGCCGCGGCGGCCCTCGGGGTGACGCCGGACCTTCTGGGCGCGGATGACGTCTCGCAGACGATGGGCTTTGTCCGCTTGGGCGAAGACTGGCGTCCAGCGGGTCTGATCGATATGCTCGATCCCGAAATCTTCTCGGCAGTGCTGGCCGCCAAGAAACGGTTCCATGAGGGGGCGACGCTGTCCGGTGCGATCCCGCTGCGCGAGGAGTTCGCGCGGCTTCTTGAGGAGATCCGCCGTCATCCGGTTCTTGTCCCGCCGGTGACCATCCGTATGGGATGGGACCAGATTACCGATTGGGTCGAGCGGATCATTGAAGCCTGCGAAACGCCCATGCAGCCGGGCGCCTGCCATGGGGAGAACGCGCTCTCGAATATCATGATCGGGCCGGAGAAATCGGTGCAGTTGATCGATTTCGACCGGGCGACAATGGGCGATATCTGGCGCGATCTCGGGGCGATGGCGCAGGAGATCTGCGCCGATGACGAGGACCGCGAGGCCTTTATCGCGGCCTATACCGGCGCGCCTGCCACCGCCCCGCAGATGGCGCGGCTGAAGCTTTACGGCATGCTCGATGATGCGCTTTGGGCCATGCAGCTGATGCTGGGCGAGGTTTTCCCCGAACGTCACGGCCCCGAGCTTTACAAATATGCCGCCAACCGGCTGGTCCGGCTGCGCACCCAGATCTCTGCCAATGACATGGCCCGATTGCTGCGGGAGGCCCAAGCATGATCGACATCACTCAGGCGCTTGCCAAGGTTCCCCATTTCGAGGGCCGTGATCTCACGCCCTTCCGCATCAATGGCGGCATCACCAATATCAACTGGCGCGTGCGCGATAACACCTCGGGCGAGATGTTCTTCGTCAAGCAGCACGGTCCGGGCACGAGTGCCTATATCGACCGTCATACCGCGCTGAGTGCGGCCAAGATCGCCGCCGCCAAAGGGGTAGGGCCGCAGGTCATCTATCATGATGATGACGAGGGGCTGGAGGTCCACGAGTTCCTTCAGGGCTTCCGCAGCTGCTCGGTGCTCGATGCGCAGGATGCCGAGATCCGCGCCAAGATCATGACGGCCTATAAGGACATCCATGACGATCTGATGCTCGAGAAGGCCAATACCGGGCTCGAGCAGTTCGAGAGTTTTGCCCGCACCGTGACCCGCGAGAGCACGAATGACTCGCCCCTTCTGCCACGCGATCTGGAGCAGATGCTCTGGCAGGCGCGGCGTGCGGGCGCTGCGATCAAGGCGTCAGGGATCGATCTCGTGGGCTGCCTCAACGATGCCTATATCTCGAACTACATGCGCAACGAGGCTGGCGAGATCCGCCTGATCGATCTGGAATATGCCGCCGCCAACGACCCTTACTGGGATGTGGCGATGTTCAGCTTCGAGATCTTCTTCGATGATCTGCACGGGATTTCCTCCATTCTCGAGATGTATGAGGGGAAGGTCCGTCCCGAGGCTCTGGCACGCACCTATCTCTATATCGGGATCGCTATCACCCGCTGGGGGCTGTGGGCCGTGCATCAGAGCCTGAACTCCCCCATCGCCTTCGATTTCGCCAAATACTCGCGCACGCTTCTGATGCGCGCACGGCGGCAGATGCTGTCACCCGATTGGGAATGGGCACTGGCGCATGTGTGAGCACCTGCGCTAGAGAGAGCGGATGATGATTGTGACCACCCTGTTGATCGGCCTTGTTGCCACAGCCCTTGCGGATCTGTGGCAATACGGATTCCTGCGCTATTTCGATGGCTCCCGTCCGCATTGGGGCAAGGTGGGCCGCTGGGTCGTGGGCATCGCCCGCGAGGGCCGCGTGATCGATGCGGCTATCGGCAAACGTCCGGCGGTGCGGCACGAGAACGCGCTTGGCTGGGCTTTCCACTATGTGATCGGCATCGCCTATGCGGTGATTTATCTGGCCATTCTGGCGCTGCCTCGTCTGCCCAATTCGGCGCTTGCGGGGGCGATTTACGGTATCCTTACACTGGCGGCACCGCTTCTGTTCATGAAGCCCGCAATGGGTGGAGGGATCTGCGGGCGCAATGCGCCCGACCCTTGGGCGAGTTTCGCAAAGACCCTCTCGGCGCATCTGTCCTTCGGCCTGTGCCTATGGATTGCCACTGCCGTGCTGGGCTGAGCTTTGCCGCGTTCAAGGCCTGATGAATACATCTGCAGGCGCGAAGGCACGGAACCGCTCCTGCGCTATGCCCGCGGCATCCATATGCTGCGCCAATAGGGTGACGGGCTCCTCACGGGGCTCGTCGGTGAGCTGGAAAGTCCCCCAGTGGATGCCCAGACCATGGGCCGTGCCCACATCCTGAAAGATCCGCACAGCCTCTTCGGGGCCCACATGCTGTTCCGCCATGAACCAGCGCGGCGCATAGGCTCCGATCGGGATCAGCGCGATGTCGGGGGCGCCGTGATCGGTATGGATCTGGCGGAAGATTGCCCCGTCGCCATAGCCCGTATCTCCGGCAAACCAGATCCGGCCCGCTGCCGTCTCGATCCAGAACCCGCACCAGAGCGCCATACGCCGGTCGCCCAGACCACGGGCCGACCAGTGATGGGCGGGGGTCAGGATGATGCGGCATTCCGGCGTTGCCTCGATCCGGTCATGCCAGTCGCCACTGCGCAGGCGTGCGCGCGGCACCACAGGCGCAAGTGTTGCATCGGTCCCCAGAGGCAGGATGAAAAGAGGTTGATGGACCGCCTCGATACGGCGCAGCGTGGCAATATCGAGATGGTCGTAATGGTTATGGCTGATCAGGACGATGTCGATCTCCGGCAGATCCCCGAAACGGATGCCGGGCTGGATGACGCGTTTGGGGCCGGCAAAGCGCACCGGGCTCGCACGATGCGACCAGACCGGATCGGTGAGGATATTGAGGCCTGCGATCTGGATCAGGGTCGAGGAGTGGCCGACCATGGTGATCCGCGCCTGATTGCTGCGCGCGGGAGGCTGCACCGGGGTGACAGGCACATGGGCTGGCCATTGTGCGCGCTGGCCGTTGCGCTTCCATCGAAGGATCTCGCGCAGGCTCCGGTCGGTGCGCAGGCCCGCGGAGTGGAAGCGCAGCCCGTCGAAATGGGCGGAGGTCGGGCCATTGTAATACCGGTTGCGGGGCATGGACGGTCCTTCCACTCGAACATCTCGGATCAAGCCGATGCTCGGTGCCCGCGCGCCAAAACGCAAGGGCGCGGGTGGGGATTTCCCTCAGATCGGCTCAATTACGGGTGAGCGTAGCGTTAACGGGGCCATAGACGCGGCGCAGCACACCCAGAGCCACAAAGCCCAGAGCCCCTGCCAGCAGCGCCCCACCCGCGATATGCAGCGACAGGTTGAACCCCGATTGCAGATCGCTGACATGGTGCAGCACCAGCTGCACCGTTGCGGGGCCGAGGATCTGCCCGATCGCATAGGCCGCCGTCAACAGTCCGATCAGTTGGGAGACGCGGTTGGGATAGAGGCGCTGTGCCACATCCATCGCGAAGAAATTGATTGCCGTGAAGGGCAGGCCCGCCAGAAGCGCGCCCACCGCCAGCCCCGTCGCATCGGGGCGGAATGTGGTCCACATCACGCCCGCGCTCTGCATCAGGTAGCACAGGATCAGGATGTTCTGTGGCGGCAGCCTGTCATGCAGGCGTGTAGCCAGGAACGAGCCGAGGGCTGCGGCAAAACCGAAGAGCGGCCAGAAGAAATCGACAAGCGCCGATCCGGGCAGTTCGATCCGGGCGATCAGCGGTAGATAGGTGGCGGTGATGATATAGCCAAAGCCTGCAAGCCCGTAGGCCAACACGAAGAGCGCAAGCCTTGCACGGCTGGCCTGCGGGCGCGGCGCGGTAGCCTGTGCGGCGGGCTGTGCACGGGCCGAGGCGGGTGTGCACAGGGCCTCGCGCGCGGGCGTGGCGACAGACCATACAAATCCCGCCATCAGACAGCCGATCAGCGCGAAGCTGACCCAGAGGCTCTGCCAGTCGAGATCGGCTGCGATCATCGCCATACAGATCAGCCCCGAGATCCCGATGCCGAGCCCCACGCCGGTGAACATCGCACTGCCGAGTTTCGCATGCTGCAGATGGGCAAGCGACAGGAAGCACCAGCGCGCCGTCTGCACCATGGTTACCGCGCTGATCACCCCTGCCGCAAAGCGCAGGGCGATCCATAATGTGGGGGAGGGGATGATCATGGCAAGCGATGCCAGCACGGTCGCCAGCAGCCCCAGCCGCAGGATACGCGCGCTGGACTGGCGGGAGGGGATGGTCATACATCCCAAGGCTCCCACGAGATAGCCCAGATAATTGGCGGAGGCGAGGGTGCTGCCCAGCTTCAGATCAAGCGCGTTCTGCGCGATCATCACCGGCAGGATCGCGGTAAAAGCAAAGCGCCCGATCCCCATGGCCAGTGCCAGCGACATGGCCGCGGCGCAGACGATCAGGATAGGTGAGGGGAGTGCGGATCTGGGCGGGGAGGGCTGGGTCATGGCGGGTGTCTCCGGCGCGAGCGGTGGGGATAAGCGGTCCTGCTGCCCGCCTTCATTGCAATATTTCTCCACACATTTCCACGCATATACAGATCAATTCAGAAAAATTAGGTGTGAATATTCAGATATGCCTCGAAAAAGGGCAAATATCTCGTCTTTTTCCAACTATTATCACACAAGCTGGACATGCGGCGCGCGCCTGTCGCGAGCTGCTCACTCAGGTGGATCACTCCGGAGATATCCATTCGGGTGGGTCAGGGCCCGCATCATGACCTCGACCACCCTTGCCAGCAGAACAGAGGGGGTTTTCGGGCCGCTGCACAGGTAGATCTTGGAGCGGAACCTGTCTCCGATGGCGATCGGGCGGTAGCGCAGCCCGTCGAGGGACAACTGCATCGAACTGCGCGGGACCAGTGCAATCCCGAGGCCGCGATTGACGAAATGCAGGATCGAATGGGTCTGGCTCAACTCGAAGCGGATCCTCGGGCTGATCCCTTCATTGGCGAAGAGCGCATCCTGTATCTTGCGCAGGGCGCCACCGCGCTCGGAGGAATAGGCGATGAAATCGGTACTATCCAGATCGAACAGCGTGATCTCGTCACGCGCCAGAAGGCGGTGTCCTGCAGGCAGGGCAAGGACAAAAGGTTCGCTGACGGCGAGCTGCGCATTCAGTTCGCCGCGACGCCCGGGGCTTCGGGTCAGCCCCAGATCGAGCTGGCCGCTGATCAGTGCCTCGACGATCTCGTAACTCATCATCTCGGCGGGCCGGAACCGCACATCTGGCATCTCGCGGGTGAGCGCCGCGGCGATGTCGGGCACGAATCCCACCCCCGCCGAGGGCACAAAGCCCATCGATACCGCGCCCAACTCGCCCCGCTCGGCCTGTCGCGCCGAGAGCAGCGCGAACTCGGCGCGCTGCAGGATCTCGGTGGCGCTGACCAGAAGATTGGCACCAGCAGGGGTCAGCATCACCTGCCGTTTGCTGCGGTCGAACAGCGTCACCCCCATCGCATGTTCCAAAAGCCGGATCTGGCGCGACAAAGGCGGCTGGGTCATGTTCAGCCGCTCCGCCGCTCGCCGGAAATTCAGCTCCTCCGCCACCGCCACGAAGCAGCGCAGCTGGAAGAATTCGAATTTTTCCGAGGCCATTGTTCCCTCCATGAATTCGATACAAAAAATGTATCACATCGATCCATTCTTGGAAGGTAAAATCTCCGCGACGCTGATAGTCTTGCGGGTAGCGCCGTATCGCCCGACGGAGATTATCGTCGCGCGGGCCCATGCCGACAGAGGGAGGAAACTGTCGGCGAGGGTTGGTCCGGCGCGTTAGAGGAGGAAAAACATGTCTTTGAAAACATTCGCTGCCAAGCTGGTGATCGGCTTGGCGGGCAGCTTTGCCCTGTCTTCGGCCACCTACGCGGAAGGCTATCCGCCCAAACCCGTCCAAGTCATCGTGCCGGTCGGCGCGGGCGGTGATACCGATCTCAATGCGCGGCTCTTCAGCCGGTATATGGAGAAGGAGCTGGGTCAGTCCTTCGTTATCGTCAATGTGAAGGGCGCAGGCGGCACGATCGGCATGAAACGCGTGCGCGATGCCGATCCGGATGGCCAGACGGTTCTGTTTTACCACAATGAATCGATGATCCCCGAGCTGATGGGCATGTCCGACATCACGCTCTCGGATTTCGAGATGGCGGGGATCGGTGTGCTGGACAATACGACAGTTCTCGCCGTCAGTAACGACGCGCCCTACAAAAGTCTTGCCGATTTCTCCACCTATGCCAAAGCCCATCCGGGCGAGGTCGAATTCGCGATCCTGACGGGCGGTTATCCGCATCTGGTGGGGCTTGCGCTGGAAGAGGCGATGGGGATCAAGCTGAATATGGTCGATGTTGGCGGCAACTCGGCCAAGATGGTCGCGCTCAAGGGCAAGAAGACCGATATGATCAACATCCAGTATGGTCTGGCGCGCGATTACTTTGCCTCGGGTGATTTCGTGAGCCTCGGCCTGCTCTCGCCCGAGCGCAATCCGCTGATCCCCGATGTGGTCACCACCGCGGAGGAGGGCTATCCGCTCGCCTTTAACAAGTTCTTCTTCTACGCGATGCCCGAAGGCACGCCCGAGGAGACCGTCGAGATCTTCTCTGCCGCGATGAAACGTGTCGTGGAAAACCCAGACTACCAGGCCGAGGCGGAAAAGATCTTCGTGACGCCCACATGGATGAGCCCCGCAGACAGCGCGGCTTATGCCGCAGGCCAGCGCGAGATCTACGCGAAATACGCTGACCTTCTCAAGCAGGGCAACTGAGCGCCCCCGATAGCCCCACCGGCCGGAGCCTCTGCGCCCGGCCGGTGCCTGCTGTGACATAGCCGCGAGCGCATGTTCGCGGATCGGGAGAGATCCACCATGTTCCGTTACCATAACGCGCTGACAGGCGGCGCTATGATCCTGCTCGGGATCGGCCTGTATCTTTCGAGCCTCGATTTCATGGAATTCGGTCGCTCCGCCGTGGGCGCTGACTTCATGCCCAAGCTCTGTGCGGTGCTTCTCGTGGCCTTGGGCGCGCTTTTGCTGCTGGGCGATGTCCGCAGGCCGAAAGCAGCGCCATTCCGCCCCCGCCCGATTGAGGGCGATGCGCCTACCCCCAAAGAGGACCGCCCGCTCATCGGTGGCGGCCTTGCGGTGATCGTGTCGCTGGTGCTGATGCTGGCCTATGTCGCGGCGCTGCCGGTGCTTGGCTATATCCTGTGCTCGGCCCTCTATATCTTCGTCCAGATCCTGATCATCTCGCCCTTCCGGCGCGCGCGTCTGCCGCTCTATCTGGGGATTTCCGTGGCAGTGGCTGCGGGCAGCTATGCGCTGTTCGTGCATGTCTTTCAGGTCACCATCCCCGCCGGATTGCTCGGCTGAGCCGAAAGGAACCCAACGATGATACTTACCGGTATTCTTTCCGTCCTGACGCTGAAAACCCTTCTGATGATCCTTGGCGGCACGATCGTCGGCATTATCGTGGGCTCCGTTCCAGGGCTGACGGTGACGATGGGCGTGGCGCTGTTCTTGCCGATCACCTTCGGTATGAGCCCCGTCGAGGGGCTGTCCCTACTCATGGCGCTCTATATCGGCGGCACCTCGGGGGGGCTGATCTCGGCGATCCTGCTCAAGATCCCCGGCACGCCCGCCTCGATCGCCACCACTTTCGACGGGGCGCCGATGGCGGCGCGCGGCGAGGCGGGGCGGGCGCTCGGCATCGGGATCGTGTTCTCCTTCATCGGGGGCATGCTGAGCCTTGTGGTGCTCTTTACCCTCTCGCCCTTCCTTGCGGATGTGGCGCTGCAATTCGGGCCCTTCGAGTATTTCTCCATCGCGCTCTTCTCGCTCACGCTGGTGGCGGGGCTGTCGGGCAATTCGCTCCTGCGTGGCACGATTGCCGCCGTGCTCGGGGTCTCGGTCGCGCTGGTGGGCATGGCGCCGATCACCGGTTTCCCGCGCCTGACCTTCGGGATCAGCGAGTTGGATGCGGGGATCTCGCTCCTGCCGGCGCTGATCGGGCTGTTCGCGATCTCGCAGGTGCTCGATTATGCCGAGGGCGACACCGATGGCGCGGTCAGTGCCGAGGAACTCAAACGCCATCCGATCAGGGGTTTCGGGCTGTCGCTGCAGGAAACACTGGGCCAGACATGGAACGCGCTGCGCTCCTCGGCCATCGGGGTGGCCATTGGCATCCTGCCGGGTCTGGGCGCCGCAGTCTGCAATATCATCGCCTATGGTGCGGCGCGTAAAGCTTCGAAAACGCCCGAGAAATTCGGCACCGGCATTATCGACGGCATCGTGGCCTCGGAAAGCTCGAACAATGCCTCGACGGGCGGGGCGATGGTGCCGCTGATGACGCTGGGCATACCGGGCGACAATACCACCGCGATCCTTCTGGCGGGGTTCATGATCCATGGCATTACCCCCGGACCGCTTCTGTTCGATAATGATGCGGTGCTGGTCTATGGCATCTTCACCGCGCTGGTGGTGGCCAATGTGGCGATGCTGGGGGCGCTGTTCTTCGGGCTGCCCTTCTTCGTGAAGGTGCTGGCGGTGCCGCGCAATATTCTGTTGCCGGTGATCGTCTCGCTCTGTGTGATCGGCGCCTATGCGATCAACAACCGCATGTTCGATGTCTGGACCATGCTGGCCTTCGGTCTGGTGGGCTATGCGATGAAAAAGGCTCGGCTACCCACGACCCCGTTGCTTCTGGGCTTCATTCTGGCCCCGATCATCGAGACCAACCTGCGTCGTGGCCTGCAGAAAAGCCAGGACAGTTTCCTGCCCTTCCTCACCGAGCCGATCTCGGGCACGATCCTTGTTATGACGCTTATCGTGGTGATCTACACGCTCTGGGCACAGCTGGGTCTGCGCCGACACAAGCGTGCGCAGCCGGTAGCCGAGGCGCGCCGCCGCGAGGCGTGAGTGCCTGGGCCTGCCCGCATCCATGCGCTGGATGCGGGCGGGCTTTCCGACCATCCCCTTTTACTTCACAGACGGAACAGCCGCTATGAAACCCAGAATATTGCAGACCGGTGCGCTGTCGCCGGGTCTTGATGCCCAACTGGCCGAAGAGTTCGATGTGCTCAGACTATGGGAATGCGATACACCGCTTGCCGCGCTTGCGGACTCCGGCGCTCCGGTTCGCGGGATCGCGACCTCGGCGCCGGTGGGCGTCCCCGATGACCTACTGGCGGCTTTGCCCGATCTGGAGGTGATCTCGTGCCGCGGGGTCGGGCTTGACCGGATCGATCTTGCCAGCTGCCGTGCACGCGGCATTCAGGTGGCGGGCACCTTCGGTGTGCTCAGCGATTGCGTGGCCGATCTGGCCCTCGGGCTGATGATCGACGCCGCGCGCCGGATCAGCGAGGCGGAGCGCTTCGTGCGGGCCGGACGCTGGAGCCGCGAGAAATTCCCGCTCGCCACGCGGATCAGCGGACAGCGGCTGGGGATCGTGGGGCTCGGGCAGATCGGGCAGGCGGTGGCCCGCCGCGCGGCCGCATTCGACATGGAGATCCGCTATACCGGACGGATGGAGAAGATCGGCCAACCATGGGCTTATGAGGACTCTCTGGTCGAGTTGGCGGCATGGGCGGATATGCTGGTGCTTACGGTCTTGGGCGGGGCTTCGACCGAAGGGATGGTCTCGGCCGAGGTGCTCGAGGCGCTGGGGCCGCGGGGGTATCTGATCAATGTGGCGCGCGGTTCGGTGGTGGACGAGGCGGCCCTTCTCGGGGCGCTGGCCGGAGGCGGGATCGCGGGAGCGGCGCTCGATGTTTTCGCCGACGAGCCGCATGTGCCCGAGGCATTCCTTGCGCTCGAGAATGTGGTGCTCCTGCCGCATATCGGGTCAGGCACCAAAGAGACACGGCGTGATATGGAGGCGCTGGTGCTGCGCAATTTGCAGAGCTACTTCCGCACAGGCGCGGTAGTGACCCCCGCCCCGGATCCGGGGGCAGAACGCGTCCCGCAGAGCCTGCCGGTCTAGCCATTTGACAAGGGGATCATGGGGGCCGAGGGCTGCCATGTGGATTGGTCCATCGCGAAAGCCGGCTCTCGGCAGAGCCCGTCTCTGACCGATGATGCCATCCAAATGCTGAACGAGGATAATTCCTTAGCGGTTTCATAGGCGTCCCGCCGAGGGCGGGATTAACGGCAAGGAGGCCCTTGGCGTTGCGCTGGGGCTGGGGCTGGCCCATAGCGCAGCACAGACCCCGAACACCGGCAGGGGCGGCAGGTCGGGTCCGATGGCGACCGAAGGCACTGCGCTGCCGACCGGCACGGGGCTGTCCATGCTGGTGGATTTCCACCTGCATGACGCCTCGCTGACCGGGCGTGTCGCGCTGCTCACCCCTGTGCGCCCCATCCTCGCACTGCAGACCGGCCACGCCCTCCGGTGCTACTGCGTTTGCAGATCCTTACGCAGGCTGGCCATGTCGCCCGTATCCACTGCAGGCGCGGCATTGCCCCACGAGTTGCGGATATAATCCAGCACGGCGGCCACCTGGGCATTATCGAGCGTTGCACCGAAGCTGGGCATCACGGGGCCTGTAGGCGCCGCAGCCGTCGCCCCCGCCTGCGACCCCGCGAGCACGACACGACCCAGACTGGTCGGATCATCGGCCACCACCAGTGGGGCGCCCGAGAGCCTTGGATAGAGCCCCGCCACCCCTTTGCCATCCGCCGCATGGCAGGCCGAGCACCGGTCACCATAGATCGCGGCCCCCGCCTGCATACTGGCGCTTTGCGCATCGAGCGGGTCGGGCGCTTTGGCAGAGGCGGGCGCGTCCACCTCGCCTTCCTTGAGATAGGCCGCCACCGAGGCAAGATCGCCATCGCTCCATTTCGACGAAGACAGCGCTACTTCCTCGGCCATCGGTCCCGACGCGGTATCATAGGCGTTATGGCCGGTCTTGAGATAGGCAATGATCTCGTCTTCCGACCATCCGCCCACGCCCAGACGCGGATCGGCAGTGATATCGGGCGCATGCCAGTTCTCGAGCGTCGCGCCGGTCAGGAAATCATCGCCCGTCTTCTCGCCGCCCGTCAGATTGCGCGGGCTGTGGCAGGCAGCACAATGGCCCGGCCCCATGACGATATAGCGCCCCTTGTTCCACTCCTCAGATTTGTCGGGGTTTGTCTCGTAGGTCGCATCGGTCTGGTTGACGAGGTTCCAGCCATAGAGCGCCACCCGCATATTGAGCGGGAAGGGCAGCTGGTTCTCCTCGACCTCGTTGTGGACCGCAGGCACCGTCTGTAGATAATCGTAGATCGCATCGACATCGGCATCGGTCATATTGGCGTAATCGGTATAGGGCATGGCCGGATAGAGGAGATGTCCGTCGGCGGCCTTGCCAGATTTCACCGCGCGGCGGAACTCTTCCTTGGTCCAGCGCCCGATGCCCGTGGCCTGATCGGGGGTGATGTTCGAGCCCACAAGCGTTCCGAAGGGCGTCTCGAGCGGCACACCTCCTGCGAATTCTCCCGCATCTCCCGTATGGCAGGCGGCGCAATCGGCAGTGATCGCCAGTTTGCGACCTTTCTCGACGGCGTTGAAATCCTGCGCGTGGGCGGCGGTGCCTGCCAGAAGCGCGGCGATCAGAACGGGTTTCATCAGCGCGCTCCTCATGCCTGCACCAGCGGTTGATGGGGTGCTTTGAGATAGTCGCGGGTGATGGCCCATGCGGCTTTCACCGCCAGCGCGCCTACCGTGCCCGTGGGGTTGTAGCCCGGGTTTTGCGGGAAGGCATTGGCGCCGACCACGAAGAGATTGGGCACCTGCCAGCTCTGGAGGTATTTATTGGTCCCCGAGGTTTCGGGATCTGCCCCCATCACGAAGCCGCCCACCACATGCGAGGACTGGTAGGGCACGGTGTTCCAATGGCCCGTCATCGCGTTGCGCTCGATCGAGCGCGGGTTCATCGCGCGCCCGATCTCCTCGATCTTGTCGGTGACATATTGCGACATTCTCAGATCGTTTTCGGGGAAGTCGAAAGTGACGCGCAGCAACGGTCTGCCCAGCCGGTCCTTGTAATTGGGATCGAGCGAAAGGTAATTGCCGCGCTGCGCATAGGAGGAACTCTCGCAGCCGATCGACATGGAGCGGTTATAGTTCTCGGTCGTGGCCTGTTTCCATTTGCTGCCCCATTTCGGTGTGCCCTCGGGGACGGGACGCGATCCGATGGGCGGCGCGCCGATCGGCCCCACGCGGGTCGAGCCGCCGCCCACGAAGCCCAGGCCCGAATGGTCGAAATTGTCATTATTCGTCTCGTCGATGGCCATGCCGATGGCGCCGCCGCCGATGAAACTGTTGAATTCCTTGTCGTCGAAAAAGAGCCGCACATTATTGGCGGTCTGGTAGCAGTAGTTGCGCCCTGTCTGGCCTTTGCCCGTGGCCGGATCATAGGGCGTGCCGATCCCCGACAGGAGCATCAGCCGGACGTTCTCGAAGGTGAAAGCTGCGGAGACCACGATATCGGCGGGCTGGAACCATTCCTGCCCGTCGGAGTCGACGAAAGTCACGCCAGTGGCTTTGGTGCCGGTGCTATCGGTCTCGATTTTCAGCACTTCCGAGCGGGTGCGGGCGGTGAAGCCCTGCTGGCGCACAAGCGCAGGCAGCACGCAGGTGATGGCCGAGGCTTTGGACAGGTTCGCGCAGCCGTAATTGGTGCAGAAGCCGCAATAAGTGCAGGGGCCCATCTGCATGCCGTAGATATTGGTATAGGCTTCCGAGAGGATAGAGGAGGGCGTGTGGAAAGGCTTGTAACCCAGATCCTCGGCCACCTGCGCGAAGAGCTTGGGCGCATAGGTGGGGATCGTCGGTCCGGTGGGATAATCGCGGGTGCGCGCGCCCTCGAACGGGTTGCCGCCCGCGAGGATCTCGCCATTGATATTGCCGGCCTTGCCCGAGACGCCTGCGATGCGCTCGAAATAGTCATAGGCCGGTTCCATCTCCGACCAGTCCGTGCCCCAGTCCTGTAACGTCAGGTTCGGGTCGACCTCATCGCCATATTTCTCGCTCAGATACGAGGCGAGGCGGAACTCCTCGGGCTGGAAGCGCCATGTGATGCCTGCCCAGTGCAGCCCCGCGCCGCCCGTGCCATTGCCGGGATGGAACGAGCCCCATTTGCGCATCGGCAGCGCCTCCTGCGCACTGTTGTTGCGCGCGGTCACGGTGTTTTGCACAGTCTGCAGCATCAGCTCCTGACGGCGGGCATAGCGCAGCTCGTCGGGCGCGGTGTTGATGTTGAAATCCACCCCCGTCTCGATCCACCCGCCGCGTTCGAGCCCCACGACATCGAGCCCCGCATCCACCATTTCCTTGGCGATAATCGATCCGGCCCAGCCAAGGCCAATGACAACAGCATCCGTATGAGGAAGTCTTTTTGCTGGTCCGGTCATTGGGTCGCCTCCGTTTGCCATGCTGCGCGGCCTGCCATGGAGACCGGCTCTAGGTCGAGTTTCTCGTTGTATTTCATAAGGTAGGGGCGGTAATCATAGCGCGCGCCCGGAAAGCCAAGCATCTTCCAAGAGGCCATATCGCGATTGCCGCCATAAAGCGGATCGGCAAAGAAGCCCTCCATCACATTGTTCAGGATATCGGAGAACAGAGTCTTGGACGGGATCGGGCTGAGGGCGATATCGCCCGTCTCGAGCCCGCTCAGCACCTCGTCCTGCGTCTCTCCGTCCAGATCGGCGAACTCGTTGGAATAGGTCTTGCGGCAATATTCCGAGAGCGAGGCGAGCCCCATCCGGTAGCGCTCGGCCATGGTCCAGGGGAGCTGGTCGCCCTGTTCGGGCGTGCCTTCCTTGAACGGGCCCTGCATATAGAGCTTCTCGCCCGTGCCATAGCTTCCGGCCAGCTGGCCATCGATGAACTCGGCGCAGCCCGCCTCGCGCCCCGAGACCGACAGATCGTCGGCCGGGATCATCCTATCGGCCATCGCGCCAATGGTGCGGGCCTCGGCCTCGTTGAAAAACCGCCATGTGCCGGTCCAACCCTGTTCGGGCGGATTGGCTGCAAAGGGCTGCCACGGTGCGGTCCCATCAAGAACACGCGCATAGGCGCCGGTAGATATCAGGCTGAGGCCCGCGGCGGCGCTGGCAAGCAGCCGTCTGCGGGTCAATAAGGGGGGCTTCAGGCTCATGGGCTCGCTTTCCATTGCTGGCTGCGTGCTTGGCCCGTTCCGAAATGGGAACGTTAACTAAGCAAGCTAATGAAGATCCAGCTATGCCCACACCTCCGTCGCGCAACTCACAGGGGCGTGAGGATAGGAACGGATTTCTTCAAGTTGTTGTTCTCACGTCAGAAAAAATACGTCATTTTGATGTGTGATTTGGTGTTGTTCCGGGTGTCGCACGGATTTCCCCTAGGGAAGGAGTGGCCGCCCCTATGCCCTGTATAAGCGGCGGAGGGACGGGCTCGGTTCTGGCCGCGTTTACCTGAAAACCGGCGGCACGCGCTCGCGGTCTCCTGCCCAGTCAGGCAGGGCCATCCTGAACAGGCGGAAGGGAGGCTCGATCATGTTCTTGCCGTCGGGCCCGCGATTGGCGGCCAGTCGTCCGGTCTGCGGGATCGGAACATAAAGCGCGCGGTCATCGCTGATTACCATCGCATCCGGACCCCAGAGCCGGTCATCCTGTGCCAGAACGCGCAAGGTTCCGTCGGGCGAGAGCACCGTGATCCGGGGGCGGTCCATCTCGGCCATATAGAGATTGCCCTTGCTATCCATCGCGGTGCCCACGAGCGGTGGCGTGTCATAGACAAATTCCACCTGTTTCTCGAGATCCGCCTCGGACAGGGTCTCATCGCGCAGCGCCTTGGTGGGCACACGGTAGAGCGGGCCGCTCAGCGGTTGGTAATAGAGCCATTGTCCGTCCGGGGAGATCTCGATCGGATCGGAATGGACCTGTATCTGCGCGCCCTGCGGATTGGTCAGGATCTGGCCTTTCTCGCCGATGGGCGGGCGCTGGGGATTTGCGGTGACCGAGACATGCCCGTCGAGCCTGCGCAGCGCCTTGCCGGTCTCGAGGTTGACGATCACGATGCCGCCCAGACCGGAATCGGTGAAATAGGCATTTTCCGCATCGAGGCGCAGATCATTGAGCGAGCCGCCCTCCGGCAGGATATCGGGGCCGAGCACGATCTTGCGCAGGAGCTTGCCGGTCTTGGTGTCGAATTGCAGCACCTTGGCGGCGGCCTCATCGACCTTCGGCCCGAAGAACGGTGTCCCCTGATCGACCGCCCAGAGCGTGTCGTCATCGAAAATATGGATCGTGTTGACATTTACCAGCGCCTCGCCTGTGGGTGCGTCGGGGGTCCAAGTGTTCCACGCGCCTCCCGGAAAGGCGCGTAGCGTATCGGACTGCGGGTCGAGAACCGCGATACCGGGTGTCGCCTCGTAGCCGGGCCAGCGCGGCAGACCGAGAAAGATCGTGCCGTCACTGGTGAGCGCCGCGGCATTGGCGAGCCACGGATAGGTCCCGACCTCGGTCAGGGGCGCACCGGCCTTTGCGCCATAATCGATCGGGGCGGGGCTCACGCTCTGGGCGATGGTCTGGGTTGGTAGGAAGGACGCCATGAGCAGGCTCATGATCGTGAGCGGACGGGTCCAGTGTGAGAGCGGATTTTGCATCGGGTTCCTCCTGAAAATGACATGGCCCGATCGCCGTGTAGGGGCATGATCTGGCGTGGCCTGTCGGGGGGACCCGTAAAAATGCTTCTTGCGCAAGGGGATGGTCCCCCGCGCGATAAAGATGGTTTGTCCGGCGCTTATGTCGGATGCCGAAATCTGAAAGCGAAACAGGGTCCTCCCCGAACCTGTTCCTGCACCCCCTCCCAAGGGCACAACGTGAAGCTGTATCCTGCATCGCCCTTTGTCAACGCCAAAACGCGCCCCGTTCGGGGGCGCGCGTCTGGGCATCTCGTTGGGAGGTCAGGCGGACAGCATGGCCTCGGCTTCGATCTCCACGCGGTAGGGCCCGATGAGTCTGGCGACCTGCAACAGGGTGTTGGCGGGGGGGTGTTGGGCAAAGAAGCGGCCATGGGCGCGCGAGACCGCCTCGCAATCTTCCGCATCGGTCAGATAGATGCGCGTGCGCACCACATGTTCGGGACCTGCGCCATGCGCGCGCAGCGCCGCGACGATCTTGTCGAGGATATAGGTCGTCTGTGCGCCCGCATTGTCGGGCGCGATCGCATGATCGGCGCCATGCGTGGCCGTAGTGCCCGACACCAGAATACGCTCGCCGACCCTCACCGCGCGGCAATAGCCCGCGATAGGCTCCCATCTGGACCCCGAGAAGACCCGCGCACGGTCGGGCAGAATAGGGTCGGGCAGCGCCGGATGGAGGGGGGCGATGGAATTGAGATGATGGGAAAGATCGCCGGACGCAGTCAGGAACGGCGGCTTACGGTATTCGTCGCCGCAATCGCCCGGCACCATTTTCATCCGCGCAAACACCGCTTCGAGGCGGGCGCGATCTTCGTCATCGAGGGCAAAGCCGAAGATCTGCAGGTTATCCGCGCGATGCTCGGCTTCGGTGATGCGGGCGCCGATGATGGTCGCGGCAACCGAAGGCGTTTCCAGCACCCAGGTAGAGGCGACATTCGAAAGAGAGACCCCGTGTTTGCGCCCGATCTCGTGGGCCGCCGCCAGAAGGTCCTGAAATGTCGCCCATCCTCCCGCCGCATCGATGAAACGCTTGTATTTCATCCGGCTCCAGTCGGTGATCTCGGTGGGTTCGGGCTGGCCCAGCCATTTCTCCGAGATAAACCCGCCGCAAAGCGTGCCATAGGCCAGAAGCTTCACATCATAGCGGGCGCAAAGATCGGTCAGTGCCCCTGCCGCACGGCGGTCGACGAGCGAGAAACTCACCTGATTGGAGACGATCTCGATCCCCTCGGCCAGCGCCAGCTCCAGATGGGTCGCATCGAAATTGGTCACACCGATCGCGCCGATCAGCCCCTCCTGCCGCAGCGCCTCGATCTCGCGCAGCGCATCGAGCCAGCGCGGGTCCTCGAAGCTCCACCAGTGGAATTGCAGGAGGTCGATACGCGAGGTCCGCATCCGCTCGAGCCGTTCGACAATCCCCGCCCGCACGATCTCGGGCGTCATCGGGCCCGGTTCGGGGCACCATTTGGTGAAGGCACGCACGCCGCCCATGCCGGCCCGATTGGTCAATTCGCCCGTGATGATCTCGGCGCTACCATAATGGTCGGCCATATCGAATGTGTCGAACCCCGCTTTGGCATAGGCCTCAAGCTGGTTGGCCGCCAGCACCGGGTCAAGCGTCGTGCCGTCCTTTTCCAGATCGGCCACCTGCCATAAGCCGCAGACAAGCCGCGCAATATTCAATCCCGGCGCCAGATCGATGCGTGGCAGGGGGGTGGAGAAAGAGCTGTCAGGCATTGGTTTTGGATCCTTTGGAGTGAGTGCCTTTGGAGAGGGAGGCTTTGGAAAACAGGGCAGGACGACGCGCGCGCAAAGTCCCCGCCTCGCCCAGGAGCCCGCGCGGACGCAGCAGGAGCACCGCGCAGAGCGCCACCCCGATCATGACGATCTGCAGCGAGGCGGCACGGGCCTGTGCCTCGGGCGGAAACAGCGCACTGACCGCTGATCCCGAGAGCGCCCAGATCGCCCAGACGAGCACTGCGCCCAGAATGGCGCCACGCATATTGCCGGATCCGCCCACGATCAACATGGTCCAGACCTGGAAGGTCAGGATGGGCAGATAGTTGTCCGGCGCGATGAAGCCGATGAAATGGGCCTGTGCCGCACCGCCTAGCCCCATGAAGAAGCCGCCGATGGCAAAGGCCTGCAGGCGGTAGGTCACGGGGTTCTTGCCAAGCGCACGCGCGGCGGTCTCGTCCTCGCGCAGCGCCCGCAGCACGCGCCCCCAGGGCGAGCGCACCAGATGCTCGAGCACCAGATAGCTCAGGAGCACCGTCGCTGCCATTACGCCAAGATTGGCCAGTGTGAAAAGGTTGGCGTGACTTTGCAGGGTGCCGAAGGGACGGGGGATGAAGCCGATGCCGAAGGGCCCGCCGGTGATCCCCTCCAGATTGAGAAGCGCCAGCTGGATGACAACGGCGGCACCGAATGTGGCAATCGCCAGATAGTCGGCCCGCAGACGCAGTGTCAGCGCTCCGAGGAGGAAGCATAAAACACCCGCCGCCAGCCCGCCGCCCAGCCAGCCGATCAGGATCGGCAGGCCGAAGCCGCCGAGCCGTCCGTCGATGGCGGGGGTGGTCAGCAGCGCCGAGACATAAGCACCCACGGCCACAAAGCCCGCGATCCCCACGTTGAACAGCCCCGTCTGCCCCCATTGCAGGTTCAGCCCCAGACACATGATGGCATAGGTCAGCGCCATGGTCAGGAAGAAGGCGGCGTATATCAGAAGATCCATCAGGCCATTGCCTTTCCGAAAATACCCTGCGGGCGCAGGAGAAGCACCGCAACAAGGATGACAAAGGAAACCGCCGCACGCCATTCGGCACCGATGATCTGCACGGTGAAGGCCTCGGCCAGCCCGACGATGAGGCCTGCCAGCATGGCGCCTGGCACAGAGCCTATCCCGCCCAGAATGGCGGCGGCAAAGAGCGGCAGCAGCAGGTCATGGCCCATGGTGGGCCGGATCTGCACTACCACCCCCGACATGATCCCCCCGATGGCGGCAAGCCCCGCACCGAGGATCCAGACCATGCGGATGACCCCGCGCGCATCAATGCCCACAAGAGCGGCCAGCTGCGGATTTTCCGACACGGCGCGCATGGCGCGCCCTGCGGCGCTGCGCGTGAGCACCAGATGCACCGCGATCACCAACACGACGCCCAGCCCCACCACAAGCATCTGGTCGGGCGTGGCCCTGAGGCCCGGCAGGATCTCGCGGCTGATCTGCAGCGCATTGGTGAAATATTGCGGGCTCGAGGTATAGGCGAATTCGATGAGGTTGCGCAGGGCAAGTGCCGCACCGAAAGAGGCCATGACCAGAATGATCGTGGCCGCTCCCGAGCGCCGGAGCCGCTCGAACAGCAGCCAGTCGGTGGCCAATGTCAGCGCGGCGGTGGCGAGGATCGATCCGGCCATGGCAATAGGCACCGACCAGCCGAAGCTGAACGGCCCGATAGGCGTGCCGAGTGCGGGCAGCATCGCGCCAAGCGCCGCGCTGATGGTGAGCGCCAGATAGGCACCCCAGCTGAGGAGTTCGCCATGGGCGAAATTGGCAAAGCGCAGGATGGAATAGGTGAGTGTGACGCCGATCGCGCCAAGGCCGATGATCGCCCCGTTCACGAGGCCGTCCATGACAGGTTGCAATATCACAGCGCACCCTCCCTCGCGGGGGCGGCGGCATGGCCACCCAGATAAAGATCGGCCACCACCGGATCATTGGCCAAGATGGCCGATGGCGCATCATGGGCCACACGACCCTCGACCAGAATGACCCCGCGGCTGGCAATTCCCAGCCCCGCGCGGACATTCTGCTCGACCAAAAGGATGGTGATGCCGGTCTGGTTGATCGCGCGCAGGCGGTCGAACACATCCGCCACCATCAGGGGCGAGAGCCCTGCCGAGGGCTCGTCGAGGATCAGCACCTGCGGGTCCACGATCATCGCGCGCGCCACGGCCAGCATCTGGCGTTGCCCGCCCGAGAGGCTACCCGCGCGGGTGGCGGGGCGACGGGCCAGATCGGGGAAGGTCTCCATCATCGCGGCCATCCGTTCCGCCCGCTCTGCCTTTGGCAGGATCTGCGCGGCAAGCTGCAGGTTCTCGCGAATGCTCATCTGGGCGAAGATGTTCTCGGTCTGCGGCACGAAGGCCAGCCTGTGGCGCAGCCGCAGATGGGCGGGCAGTCTGGAGATCTCCTCGCCGTAGAGCTTGATCGCCCCCTCATGGACGGGCACCAGCCCCGCGATGGTCTTGACCAGCGTCGATTTGCCCGCCCCGTTGGGGCCAAGCAGCACCACGAACTCGCCTTGGCCCACGACCAGATCCACGCCTTTGAGGATCGGCAGATCGGGCTGGTAACCGCCATGCAGGCCACGGATACGCACCACATCCTTCATGCGGCATCTCCCAGATAGGCGCGGATGACCTGTGGCTCGCGGATCACCGCGTCGGGGGCGCCCTGTGCCAGCTCGGCACCCTGCGCCATCACCACTACGCGCGAGCATAGCCGCGCCACCATATCCATATTGTGCTCGATCAGCAGGATCGAGACGCCCTGCGCATTCAGCGCGACGATCCGGCCCATGATCTCCTCGAGAAGGCTCGGGTTCACTCCGGCGGCGGGCTCGTCAAGCAGGAGCACCTTGGGATCGGCCATCAGCAGGCGCGCGAGTTCCAGCAGCTTGCGCTGCCCGCCCGAAAGCACCCGCGCGGGCTGATCCACCAGATGGCCTAGCAGCAGGAACTCGATGATCTGGCGGGCTTTCTCCAGCGCGCGGGCCTCGTCACGGCGCGCGGCCCCCAGCCGGAAGGCCGCCCCCCAGACGCTTTCGCCGCTCTGCCTCTGGGCCCCGCACAGGACATTCTCCAGCACTGTCATCTCGGGGAAGGGGCGCGGGATCTGGAAGCTGCGGCCCAGACCGCGGCCCAGCCGTTTCTCGGCCCCCTCGCGGGTCACGTCATGGCCCGCAAGCTCGATCCGCCCCGAAGAGGGCGGCAGCGCGCCCGCCAGCATATTGAACATCGTGGTCTTTCCGGCCCCGTTAGGGCCGATCAGGCCGAGCAACTCGCCGGGATGGAGCGACAGGGACATATTGTCCACGGCGCGCACCCCCTGAAAGCTCCGGCTGAGACCATGGGCGGCAAGCACCGCCTCTCGGGTCTGGTCCATTCCCTCTTCCCTGTTGCTGCCGGAATCGCCGCGCATTTAGGCAGGGGTTCCGGTTTCATTGTGTCTTTGATCAAAGATCATTGACAGATTTCGCCATGGCAAGTCAAAAAGGTGAAATATCCTTGGTTGATGATGCGGGAGATTAAATGGACAGCACTTCGCCCATTGCGGGGCCACCCGACACCGCCGTGCCGGGCCTTGCGCGGGTCGGCCGCGCCTCGCTGCAGACCCGCGTCTATGACGAGCTGACCCGATCGCTGACCCATGGTGCCTTCGCGGCGGGGCAGGTGCTCAGGATGCAGGCGCTGGCCGACACGATGGGTGTCTCGATCATGCCGGTGCGCGAGGCGTTGGGGCGGCTGGCCACCGAGCGCGCACTCGAGATCATGCCCAACCGCTCGGCGCGTGTGCCGCTGATCACCGAGGAGCGGTTGACCGATCTGGCGCGGGCGCGCTGTCTGGTGGAGGGCGAACTGGTGCGGATGGCCGTCCCTAGGCTGACCCCCGAGGACTGGGCCGTGCTGCGCGCCCAGACTGCCGAATGCGAGACCGCCTTCAACCGTCTCGACGAGGAACATGCCAGCCAGACTTCGCAGCTCAATCACCAGTTCCATTTCACCATTTACGGGGCGGCGGGCTCCGATGTGTTGCTGCCGATCGTGCGCAGCCTGTGGATGCAGTCGGGCCCCTGTGTGCGCGCCTCGGCCATCATTTACGGGCGCAACCCCTCGCTGACGGCGGTGCATCACCATTGGGCGCTGATCGAGGCGCTGGAGGCACGCGATGCCGAGGCGGCGGTGCGTGCGCTCCATGCCGATATCACCCAGTCCTTCGCGCTGATCCGCGAGGATATGCGAAAGGCGGCAGGCGATGGATGATACATTCGAGCTCTGGGACCTGCGGGTCGAGGTGACGGCTCCCGAGGGCGGCGCGATCTATTGCAACGCCAAGCGCGGCGATTATTTCGAGCTGCGCGGCGAGATGCTCCATCTGCCGCCCGGACAGGGGTTCTCGATCTACTCGCTGTCTGCCGTGCTGCCGCTGCTGGCGGCCAAACAGCGCCAGACCCACCCCAATGACTGGATGAGCACCGATGCCGAGGTGGCCTGTCCCGACCCGAACTGTTCCACCCGTTTCCGGATTACCCGTTTGGGCAAACGGCGCTTCAGCCATGCCCAGACCACCGCCGTATCTCTGACAAAGGATGACTGACATGACCCTTCCCCGCGCCACACTCGGCCCAGGCTACGAGATTTCCCGCGTGATCCGTGGCGGCTGGCAGCTGGCGGGCGGACATGGCGCGATCGATCAGGCAGAGGCGGTGGAGGATCTGGTCGCCACCGCGCAGGCCGGCATCACCACCTTCGATTGCGCCGATATCTATACCGGCGTCGAGGAGATCATCGGCGCCTTCCGCCGCACCTATGCCAGCCGGTTCGGGGCAGAGGCGCTTGGCCAGATCCGCGTCCATACCAAATGCGTGCCCGATCTCGACAAGCTTGCCCGCCTCACCCGCCCGATGCTGCGGGAAACTGTGGCGCGTTCGGCGCAGCGGCTCGGGGTCGAGCGACTCGATCTGGTGCAGTTCCATTGGTGGGATTACGCACAGGGCGACTGGCTCGAAGCGGCATCTTGGCTCAGGGAGTTTCAGGACGAGGGGCTGATCCATCTTCTATCGGGGACCAATTTCGGCACCGATCAGGTGGCAGCGATGTTCGGGGCGGGGATCCGTCTGGCCACGCTCCAGACCCAGTATTCGCTCCTCGACCTGCGCCCCGAAAAGCGGATGGCCGCTCTGGCCGCGCGCGAGGGGATGCAGTTTTTGTGCTATGGCACCGTGGCGGGCGGATTCCTGTCGGACCGCTGGCTGGGCCGGCCCGATCCCAAGGGCGAGATGGAGAACCGCTCGCTCACGAAATACCATCTGATCATCGAGGATTTCGGCGGCTGGGATCTGTTCCAGAGCCTGCTCGGATGTCTGCGCACCGTTGCCGACCGTCACCGGAGCGATATCGCGACCGTGGCCTCGGCGGTGATGCTGACCCGCCCGCAGGTGGCAGGGGTCATCGTGGGCGCGCGCAACCGTGCGCATCTGGCGGCCAATCTGCGGATCGGGACGCTGGCGCTCTTGCCCGAGGATCTGGCCGCGATCGAGGCGGTGCTGGCGCAATCCGTCCCGCTCAAGGGAGATGTCTACGAACTCGAGCGGGACCGTCACGGCCGCCACGGCGCCATCATGAAATACAATCTCAATAAAGAAGAGGCCTGAGCCTCCGATCCCCGCCCGACAAAGGGCATTTCCAACAGGAGTTGACTGATATGAAGGAATTACTGCTTGCCGGAGCGGCCAGCGCCGCCTTTGGCTCCGCCGCGATGGCCCAGGATTGCAAGATCGACGTAGGGATGGTCATGGAATTGACTGGTCCCGCCGGTGTCTATGGTCAGGCCGGTGCCAAGGCCGTGGATATGGCGTTTCGCGATTTCAACGAGGCAGGTGGCGCGGGGGGCTGCCAGATCGCGTCGGAGATCCGCGACAGCCAGAGCCAGGGCAATGTGGCCGTCGATCAGGCCACACAGCTCGTCAATATCAAGAAGGTGCCGGTCGTGATCGGCGGGATCATCTCCTCGGTAACGCTGCCGATCCTCACCTCGGTGACCGCGCCCGCCAAGGTCGTGCAGGTCTCGCCCGCTTCCTCCTCGCCCACACTCACCCAGCTGGGGCAGGAGGGCAAGACGGGCGGCTATTTCTTCCGCACCATTACCTCGGATGCGCTGCAAGGGACGGCTGCGGCCAAATATGCCATCGATCAGGGCATGAAAAAGCTTGCCATCATTCATGTGAACAATGATTTCGGCGTCAATATGATGCGCGAGTTCACGACCGCCTATACCGCGCTCGGCGGCGAGATCACCTCCGTCACCCCCTATAACGAGAAACAGGCCTATTATTCCTCCGAGGCGACCGCCGCGCTGAAAGGGGATCCCGAGGGGCTTTACTTGATCTCCTATCCGGTCGATGGCGCGACCATCGCGCGGGCATGGATTTCCTCGGGCGGGCCGCAGAAATTCCTTCTCAATGACGGAATGAACTCCTCCGATTTCATCAAAGCTGTCGGGGCGCAATATCTCGAGGCGGCCTATGGCACCTCCTCGGGCACGTCCGAGAGCCCCTCGACCAAATATTTCTACGATAATTTCGAAACTTTCTCGGGCGGGATCGCCCCTAATGCGCCCGCCGCCGACCGCTCCTATGATGCGGGGGCGATCGTGGCGCTGGCGATTGCCGAGGCAGGCGAACCAACGCCTGACAAGATCCGCGCCGCCATCCCCGAGGTGACCGGCACCGAGGGCGAACCGATCTATGCAGGTCCTGCCGAGTTCAAGAAGGCGCTGGAGCTGATCAAGGAAGGTAAGAAAATCCGTTACGAGGGGGTGATCGGCCCTGTCGCCTTCGATCAGTACGGCGATATCACCGGCCCGTTCCGCCTGTGGAAGATCACCGATGGAACTGTCGAGACGACCGGCACGATGTCGCCCGAAGAGGTGGCGCAGGTAAAGGCTGAAACCACCCCGTAAGCACCCGGGGCGTTCGTGCCGTCCATCCCGCCCGTGCCAGCACAGGGGCGGGAGTTTTCATACGCGCCGCTGTGCGTATTGGCCTCCGGTTCCGCGTGGGCTGCATTTGAACGCTGGGTTCCTTTGCGGCTTTCTTGATCTACATCACATTATAAGCAGGCTATTCGTTCTGGCGGCCATAATCTATATGCGCTTCGCCTGAAGGACACTGCCAGCGGCAATGTCCCCCTGAAAACCTGCGGCAAATTTAAAACTGTTCCTGACCGTAAACGATCGTAATCGCTCATCCCGGTCTCCCCAATCCGATCGCCCGATGGGGCCCGCGCCGCTCTCTGCCGCGCGGCGCAACGGACCTATGCTGTTTGTTTCGGGGCAGGTCGGGATCGATCCTTTGAGCGGGGCACTTGCGGGGTCCGACATCACCAGCCAGACGCGGCAAGTTCTCGAGAATATGAAATCGCTCGTCGAGGCGGGCGGGCTGAGCATGGCCGATGTGATGAAGGTCGGGATCTTTCCGGTGAATGGCGATGATTTCGCCGCGATGAACGCTGTCTATGCCGAGTATTTCGATGCGCCATTCTCGGCGCGCGCCACGGTGGGCATCCGCCTCAACGATCCGCGCCTTCTGGTCGAGATGGATGCGATCGCGATGGAGCGTCAGGCGTGATGCATATCCATATTGAAACTGATGGCGGTCCCCTGTCGCTCTGCGCCGACCGTCTGCGCGCGGCTTTGGATCAGGCGGGGATCACCGGGATGGAGATCTCCAAAAACGCCGATTCTGCGGCGTTTGAGACCGCCGTGGCACAGGCCGATATCCTCTTTGCCTGCTGCAAACCCGACCTGCGCGAGCTGCGTGTTAAGGCGCCGAAGCTCGACTGGATCCAGGTGATCTCGGCGGGCATCGAGACCCTGACCCCTATCTGCCCGAGGGTGTGGCGCTGACCAATGCCTCGGGTGTGCATGGCGCGAAAGGTGGCGTGTTCCTCCTGACGGCGGCCTTGATGCCCAACTATGCCACCCCGCAATTCGCCAGCTACAAGACGGCGTGAACATGGGCATCCGTCTTTGGACACTTCTGTGCGTGGGCGGGATCGGCTCGGCTGCGGTGCCGCTCTTGCGCGGATTGGGCGCGGTGGTCACCGGCGTGACCCGCAGTAGCCGCTCCACCGCCGCTCTCGATGCCTGCCTGCCCGTCGGCACGCTCGACGATGTGCTGCCCCGCACGGATATCCTCTTCTCCAGCCTGCCGCTAACCCCCGAGACCAAGAACCTCGTCTCGGCCTCCCGTCTGGGCCTTCTGCCACGCGGGGCAGGGGTGGTCAGCGTGGGGCGCGCGAGGGTAATCGATCATATGGCCCTCGTGGCCGCCCTGCGTGAGGGCGCATTCGGGGGCGCGGTGCTCGATGTCTTCCCCGTGGAGCCCCTCGCCATGAGGCCCACCTACCAGAACGGTTCGTTCAACGTGCCGCCGACCTCGATCGGCAGCGGTCGCGTGCATAGCTGCCCCATTCTTTATGTCACTGACGAGCGTGGGCTGTTGCGCGAGGCTGTAACTGATCTGGAGACACAGGCTCGCGCGGGCGAGGTCTTCTCACGCGGCGGCCTGCCCGCGCTTGCCCGAAATCGAAGCCCGCCCCGATAGCTCGCAGAATGCGCGGATCGTAAAGATCTCCATCGATGCGGGCATCACCGCGACATTGCGACATCAAGGGCAAAGTGCTCTGCGGGGCCTATTGTGACCGGATGCGGGCCTATTCGTCAAATATGTTCCAGTATTCCGTCGAGTAGACGGTAGCGCATGCCGATGTAGCGGTCGATGCCGGTCGTATGGGCCTGCCATTCGGCTGGGAGCCCTGCGGGCAGGATATGCGGAAAGATCTAGGGTCAGCGCTCATTTCCATCCAGAGCCAGAACAAGCTGGTAGCAGCGAGTGCGATCGCCAAGAGATAGGTGATTGGGCATCGGTCATATCGAGTAGCCACCCGCCGCCAGTGCTTCAGTCGTCCGAACATGATCTCGATGCGATTGCGTCGCTTGTAACGGCGCTTGTCATATCCGATGAGTGCCTTGCGGGACTTCCGAATCGGGATTCACACTTTCATCCCCTTGTCTTTCAACGCTTCTCTGAGCCAATCTACATCATATCCCCGATCGCCCAGCATCCATTTCGCCTGTGGCAGGCTGTCGAGCAACGCCTGCGCACCGGTGAAGTCGCTGAGCTGAGCTGCTGTCATGAACAGTCGGATCGGGCGGCCTTTCATGTCGGCGATGGCGTAGAGCTTCGTGTTCATCCCGCCCTTCGTGCGACCGATCAGGCGTCCACGCCCCCTTTTTGACCCGCAGGCTGGATGCCGTGCAATGCGCTTTCAGATATGTCGCATCGATCATCACGGTTCGAGTGTCGGAATTTTCGGAGGTCAGGCCTTCCATGATCCGAGCGAAGACACCCATTCGGCTCCAACGATTGTAGAGCGTTTTGGGCGGACCAAATTCCTTGGGGCGCGTCACGCCACCTCAACCCATTGCGATTAATGAAGACAACTCGCTCAACACACGCAGATCATCGACGCGAGGCCGCCCACGGCTTTTCGGAAAATAGGGGCCAATGCGCTTCATCTGCGCCTCGGTCAGCCAGAACAAGTTACTCATCACGTCAAACTCCAGATCGTTCAGATCCAGATTCGACTTCAAAAGTTAATAGATCCTGGGCCTTTGATAAACAGCCCGCAGACCAATCCTGGCCATGCGCCTTCTGACCCGCTTGCGCCAGAGGCAATGTCCTTGGTTGCGCAGATGCCGCGCCATATGACGGCTGCCGTAGAACGGCGTCTCCATGAACTGCGCGTCGACAAGCTTCATCAAGGCTAGGTTCAACGGCGGCTCGGGTCTGCTCGGGCTGTAAAACGCCAAGCGGCTCAGCCCGAGTACGGCGCATTGCCGCAGGATCGACAGCTCGGGATAATGGGGAGCGATCATGTCCCGCCACAGCTATACCCTCGCCGTCCGCTCGCCGTCGCCAGCGGCGCTCGAACCGGTGGCGCAGTAACGGCTCGCCTCGCGCTCAAAAATCCCGCGTCACCACAAGCTGGCCGATCTTCGCATGCAGCTTCTCGATCTCGTCCTCGCTCGCTTCGGCCTTTCCCGAGAGGATCCCCGATATGCCCTTGAGCGCTTGGCGCTTCCATGCGTTGATTACCATCTGATGCACGCCGTACTTAGCCACCAGATCGCCGATCGTTGCCTCATCGCGGATCGCCCCGCGTGCCACTTTCGCCTTGAACGCAGGCTCTATAGTTCTTCCGTTATCCAGCCATGCCGTTCGTCCTCGTTGACGGCAAGCTCGAGCCAGACTGTTCGAGTTTCGCGGGCCACATCATTTTTACCAATTGTGTCTATGTCTTTTGAGCTCGATCAACGTCATAATAAGTATTATGTAACCATGGCTATAATGGAATATGTGTTCAGTAGCGCCCATTTTACAAAACTACGTACATTAATCTAGGCGGCGTTGCGATCTGGACGCCTGTACAAGAACCTGCAGTCTACCCGGTCAGGATACAAAGCATAGTTTGCAATGCGGGTAGACTTTCCTTGTGGGCAGTTTGGTGCAGGTGCAAATTATCAAGGGCTGTATCCGATCTTCCAGCGCCGCCTGGATCCTTTGTCGCTGATCGCGCAGATGCGCGGGCTTTCCTTGGGCCAATTTGCTTGGCGAACAAGCCTTTGATGGCTTAGAGAGGTTATAGCCTGTATGATGTTTTTCAGAGCGCGGACGCGGATCTGCGACCCTTCAGCACATTACTGTGCGTCCGCTTGCTGCCGAGTTGGCCTTGGCAGCTGCGGCCCATACAGTCTTCGTCACTTAAAATGTCGCGGGTGCCGAGGCATCGGTGAGATGGTCCGCGAGAAAACGCTGGGCCGGTGCGACATCCCGGCAATTGGCAGGTCGTTTCAGCTTTCCGGATCGTGTCCCACGGGATGGTGTAGCTCAGGTGGCCATCGGGTTTCTTAGTAAGGTCGGGTTGCTAGACTCAATCTGATCCAAGGATGACACCCGATGACCAAACCTATGATGGACCTTCGCGCGCTTGTCGAACAGAGCGGCGATGCAGATTTACTGCGTGAGATGATTGGCTTTGCCGCCGAGCGACTAATGGAGCTCGAGGTTGGCGCCAAGACCGGCGCGGACTATGGCGAGAAGAGTGCCGAACGACTG
>NZ_JAYWLC010000007.1:0-204733 GCF_040297545.1 Thioclava kandeliae | reverse complement strand
GGCTGGAAACATACCCACCCTGGCACATCGCGATGCCGTTTGGTGGGGCCATCCACACCATCAGTGGCGGGCACATGCCTCACCGCCAATCTGGCGCACCGCATCTGCCAGTTTCGCGCCTTGGCCCTGCAAAACCTCAACCTGACGCAGCTTCATGACAATATCTTCCGGCTTTTCGCGTTTGCCTGCCATCGAAGTCGTCCTCCATCATACGGGATAAATTATCCCAAAAGGTGGACCACTTCAGTGGGGCAAGACCAGCATCCGGAGCACCGCAAGTATCCGTAATTACTACGAGATCTATCCATTACGCGGCCCGATCACGTCTGGTGTGCAGACATGACTTACATCCCGATGCAACGCGGGTTCCTCTATTTGGTGGCCATCATGGATTGGGCGACGCGGCGGGTTCTATCCTGGTGTGTGTCAAATACCATAGACGTGGAATTCTGCATCGAGGCTTTGGAAGAGGCCATGCAACTGCATGGAAAACCTGAGATATTCAACGCCGACCAAGGCAGTCAGTTCACAAGCCCGCGCTTCACGAAGATCCTCTCGGACGCCACCGTGAAGATATCGATGGACGTACGAGGCCGGTGGATGGATAAAGTGATGATCGAACGGCTCTGGCGGTCGCTGAAATACGAATGCGTTTATCTGAACGCGTTTGAGACAGGCACGGCAGCCCGGCTCGGCATCGGAAAGTGGATGACCTTCTACAACACCAAGCGCCCCCATTCGGCTGAGGTGGCAAAACAACCTTCGCGGCCCATCAAGGCCTCGATCTGAAAGCGGCAGCACGATCAGCAGGCAAGCTTCGCGCCGCCCAAAAACTGTCCGGGAAATGGGGAGCACCTCACGCTTCAGGGGGCAAGATCACACGATGATGCCACGAGCCCGCCATCGTGATGAAAGGTCTGAGAATTCCTGCCCAAACCGTCCAGTTTTCAGCTGGCTGAGCGGGAAAATGGTGAGCGCGTTATTGCGCCCGCGCGGATTTATCATATATTATAAATTGAATTTGTATTATGGAAGATGTCAACGTCAGGAGAGGGCTGCGGAAATGTCGATTGACTGGTTCTGGGGACTTTTGGGTGGCCTCATGATCGGGGGGGCTGCGGTTCTCATGCTTCTCCTCAATGCCCGTATCATGGGGGCGAGCGGTATTCTGGCCGGACTTATGCAACCGGCTGGGGCGGTATTCCGTGAGCGCGTGGTATTTACGCTTGGGCTTGTTGGCGCACCTGCGCTGGTGGCCCTCCTGTGGCACGCACCCGAGGCCCATGTCACCCCGAACTGGCTCTTATTGATTGTTGCGGGGCTTCTGGTCGGGTTTGGCGCGCGCCTCGGTAATGGCTGCACCTCCGGTCACGGGGTATGCGGGATGTCACGTTTTTCGCGGCGCTCGATTATCGCGACGATGGTTTATGTCGGCTTCGGCATGGTTGCCGTAGCAATTGCGCGCCATGTACTGGGGGTGATCTGATGCGTATTCTAATCTCGCTTCTGTCTGGCGTGGTCTTCGGCCTTGGGCTGATGCTCTCGGGAATGACCGATACCCAGAAGGTCCAGGGATTTCTTGATATTTTCGGCGAGTGGGACCCGACGCTGATCTTCGTGCTCGGCGGAGCAGTGCTACCGATGGTGGTGGCGTGGCGTATTGCGGCCAAGCGCGAGCGCTCGCCGCTCGGAGAGCCCTATCCCGCGGCTCCCTCGCACCGGATCGATCGTAAGTTGATCCTGGGGGCGCTGATGTTCGGGGTGGGCTGGGGGTTGGGCGGGTTCTGCCCGGGTCCCGCGATTGCGTCACTCAGCTATGCCGGGCCGGGCGGGCTGGTCTTTGTGATTGCGATGTTCACCGGTATGGCGCTCGAGCGGCGTATCGCCTGATTTCCACTCTGATCCCTATTTGGGCGCGCCAAGCCGGCGCGCTCTTTTTTTTGGCAGAAGTGCGGCGGTTGGGGAAATACGTCTTTCAGTTGCAAGCTCCCATCTTTCCATCCCCATGGCAAACGCGCCCAATCAGGGGGCAATAGCCACCGAGGAGGAGCGCGACATGGCTGATCCCATCTCTCTGATCTACAGGCTGGAGGATCGCCCGCCGCCGGCAAAGGCCGCACTTGCGGGCTTCCAGCATATCCTCGCCGCCATCGTCGGGATCGTGACGCCCACTCTAGTGATCGGCGGGGTGCTAGGCTTAGGTGAGCAGGTGCCTTACCTGATTTCGATGGCGATCTTCGTCTCCGGTGTGGCAACCTTTATCCAGTGTCGCAGGATCGGGCCGGTGGGTTCGGGGCTCCTCAGCCTGCAGGGCACTTCCTTTGCCTTCCTCGGCGCGATTCTAGCCGCCGGTATGGCTGTGAAAGGGCGGGGTGGCTCGCCCGAAGATATCCTTGCGATGATCTTCGGCCTGTCGCTTGTGGGCTGCCTCGTGGAAATCGTGCTCTCGCAATTCATGGACAAGCTCAAGCGCATCATCAACCCGACCGTGACGGGTATCGTCATCACCATTATCGGGCTAAGCCTCGTGAAGGTGGGCTTTACCGACTTTGCCGGTGGCGCGATGGCGGGCGAGAATCTTGGCCAGCCGGTCAACCTGTTGCTGGGCGCGATCGTGACCGTGGTGATCCTGATCTGCACCTTCATGGGCAAGCCCATGCTGCGGATCGGGGCGATCATGGTGGGGCTGATCGTGGGCACTCTGGTGGCCATGGCGCTTGGCATGGTAAATTTCGCGCCGCTTGCCAATGCGCAGATCTTCGCGCTGCCGATCCCGTTCCGTTATGGTCTGAATTTCGACTTCGGGCTCTTCATTCCGATGGCCTTCCTCTATCTGGTGACCGCCATCGAGACCTCGGGGGACCTTACCGCCAGCTCCGTTGTGTCAGGCCAGCCGGTCTCGGGGCCGCTCTATCTCAAACGTATCAAAGGTGGTGTGCTGGGCGATGGGGTGAATTCGGGGATCGCGGCGATCTTCAACACTTTCCCCAACACGACCTTCAGCCAGAATAACGGCGTGATCCAGATGACCGGTGTGGCCTCGCGTCATGTCGGCCTTTATGTCGCGGGTATTCTGGTGATCATGGGCTTCTTCCCGATCCTCGGTGCGATCTTCATGCTGATTCCGAAGCCGGTTCTGGGCGGCGCGACGCTTGTGCTGTTCGGCACGATCGCGGTGGCCGGTATCCGCATCCTCTCGACCCAACCGATGGACCAGCGCCGCGTCTATATCATGGCGGTCAGCTTCGGTCTCGGCCTCGGTGTGACGCTGGTGCCCGAGGCGACCCAGCATCTGCCGACTCTTCTCAAGCAGGTCGTCGCGACGCCGATCACCCTGTCGGGCCTGAGCGCGATCATCCTGTCGCTGGTCCTGCCAGAGCCCAAGACCGCGCCCGAGGCTTCGGATCAGGAGGCGCATGCGCCTGCCGAATAAGGCGTTTCCCGAAAGAAGCTGAGACAGGCCTTCCTTCAGGGGGAGGCCCTTTGACTTGCAGCCTCGCCCGCGGCATCTAGCTATGACCGGATATGGGGGCGCGTGGTGGAAAAGCTGGAGACATTGAACTGGGTGCAGGCTGTGCCTGCCTTTATCGCGCTTTCTGTCGCGACATGGCTCTCGCAGGCAGGAGATCTGTCGCGTCCCGAACAGATCGCTGTGCTGGGGGTAACCTTCTCGGCCTCGACCGGGTTGGGGCGGCAGGTCGCCGGACGGCGTTGGTTGCTGGCGGTGCTGGATGTTCTGGGGAAGGGCTTCGCCATCGCTGCGGGTGTCCTGCTTGGAACGCTGACGCTCGGCGGCGTCAGCCTTGTCTGGCCCGCGATGATCTTGGGGGCCTGTCTGGTCGGGGCGTTGTCGCGGCTCGATAAGGCACTGTGGTGGCTCTCGATCCAGAGCTGGCTGTTTTTCGGCCTTTCGGCGCTATTTTTTGATCAGGCGGAGGCTCCGTGGCAATTGGTTGTGCTGGTTGTGGCGACCCATGTCCTTGTGCTGGGTTTCGAGCATTGCGTGATCCGGGGGCTGCGGTCCTGGTCGGGCTTCCGCCGCTGGGATAATGTGATGGGAGTTGATCACGAAGGGGCGCCGATCCTGACAATGGGGTGGCAGGCGGCACAATCGGGGGTGGCCGTGGCGCTGGCCTTGGGGCTGGCGTTGATGATGGGGCTGTCGCGGCCCTATTGGGCTCCGATGAGCACACTTTTTGTCCTGCGCCCCGACCTGAAGGCCACCCGCGCGAGCCTTGTCACGCGATGTGTGACCACGGTGCTGGGCTGTCTGGCGGCGACGATAGTGGTGATGGTCCTGCCGGGCCATTGGGTGCTGCCGGTCCTGTTCGTGCTGACGGGCACCGCGGCGATCCTGTTTCTACCCTTGGGCTTTCCGGTCTTTGTCGCACTTCTATCGGCCACAATCGTCCTGATGGTCACGATGGGCAATGCGGCCTTGGTCGAGAATGCCGAGGTGCGGGTGATTGGCACTCTGATCGGCGGGGTGATGGCGCTGCTGACCCAGGTCGTGGCGCATGTCCTCTTCCGGCGCGCCGTTTAGCAAATGGAAAAACCCGCCCCTTGCGGGACGGGTTTTGCGCGATATGTCGGACAGGCCTTGCGGCCGGTCCTCCTGTTGGTGCCCCTTGGTTACTGGTCCTCGGGGAGGATACGCACGCCGCCTTTGGCTGCCGAAGAGGCCAGCATCGCGTAGGCTTTGAGCGCGGTCGACACGGCGCGTTTGCGCGGGGCGGCCGGTTTCCACGGCAGCGGACCCATTGCCTCGCGGCGCGCGGCCAGCTCGTTATCGGCCACAGCAAGGTTGATCGTGCGGTTCGGGATGTCGATCTCGATCAGATCGCCATCTTGCACAAGGGCGATCGTACCGCCTTCTTCTGCCTCCGGCGAGACGTGGCCGATGGAGAGGCCCGAGGTGCCGCCCGAGAAGCGCCCATCGGTCAGCAGCGCGCATTTCGCGCCAAGACCTTTGGATTTGAGATAGGAGGTCGGGTAGAGCATTTCCTGCATGCCCGGACCGCCGCGCGGGCCCTCGAAGCGGATCACCACCACCTCGCCTTCTTTCACCTTGCCGGTGAGAATGGCCGAGACGGAATCGTCCTGGCTCTCGAAGACGCGGGCAGGGCCCGAGAATTTGAGGATCGAGTCGTCCACGCCCGCGGTTTTCACGATACAGCCGTTTAGGGCGATATTCCCGAACAGCACGGCCAGACCGCCATCCTTCGAGAAGGCATGTTCGCCCGAGCGGATCACGCCATTCACGCGGTCACGATCGAGTTCCTTATAGCGGTTCTCGGTGGAGAAGGCTTCGGTGGTGCGCACGCCGCCCGGGGCCGCGCGATAGAAGCTGTCGACCTTGTCCGAATTCGAGGTGACGATATCCCATTTGGCCAGTGCCTCGGACATCGTCTCCGAGTGCACGGTGCGGCAATCGGCATGGATCAGCCCTGCGCGGTTCATCTCGCCAAGGATGCCCATGATGCCACCGGCGCGGTGGACATCTTCCATATGGACATCGGCCTTGGCGGGCGCGACCTTGCACAGGACCGGCACCTTGCGCGAGAGACGGTCGATATCGTCCATCGTGAAATCGACCTTGCCCTCATGTGCGATGGCGAGGAGGTGCAGCACGGTATTGGTCGAACCGCCCATCGCGATATCGAGCGACATGGCGTTCTCGAAAGCGTTGAAATTGGCGATGTCGCGGGGCAGGAGGCCCGGCTTCTCGTCCTCGTAATGCGCCTTGGTGATCTCGACGATCTTGCGGCCCGCTTCGAGGAACAGCTCCTTGCGGTCGGCATGGGTGGCCAGAACCGAGCCGTTGCCCGGAAGCGCGAGACCGAGCGCCTCGGCGAGGCAGTTCATCGAGTTGGCGGTGAACATGCCCGAGCAGGAGCCACAGGTGGGGCAGGCATTGGCCTCGAACTCGGCCACTTCCTCATCGGTATATTTGTCATCGGCGGCCACGACCATCGCATCGACGAGGTCTACGGCCTTCTCGAGATCGTTGATGGTGACCTTGCCCGCTTCCATCGGGCCACCCGAAACGAAGATGACCGGAATATTGAGGCGCATCGCGGCCATCAGCATACCGGGGGTGATCTTGTCGCAGTTGGAGATGCAGACCATCGCATCGGCGCAATGCGCATTGACCATATATTCGACCGAATCCGCGATGATCTCGCGCGAGGGGAGCGAATAGAGCATGCCGTCATGGCCCATGGCGATCCCGTCATCGACCGCTATGGTATTGAATTCCTTGGCAACGCCGCCCGCGTTCTCGATCTCGCGGGCAACCATCTGGCCCAGATCCTTCAGGTGGACGTGGCCGGGGACGAATTGCGTGAAGGAGTTGACGACCGCAATGATCGGCTTGCCGAAATCGCCGTCCTTCATGCCGGTTGCGCGCCACAATCCGCGCGCCCCCGCCATATTGCGGCCATGGGTCGATCTGCGGGAACGATAATAGGGCATTGGCTGCTCCCTTTCTTTGGGCAATGGCTTGCGGGGATCACGGACACGAGCCCCGCTTTCGGGGCGCAGCTTTAGCGCAAGCGCGATCGGAAGAACAGGCAAAACCGCCATGCGCTTTCGCAATGTCTCGTTATGTGGGGGAAACGGGACATAAAATTTCGTGAGAAAGGGTGCCATCCCCGCGAGCAGCAAAGGATGGCACCCCCAATGCCCTCCGTGGCAGCGGTAGGGCGGATGTCCGTTACGCGTCTGAAGGTACCCGGCATCACGCGGTTTGGGCCGGTGGTGGATTCGCTTCAGGCTGTCGGAACCTCGTCCATCAAGCACCAAGTACAGGCCGGAGCAAGGGCTTTGCAGGGCTGGCGTGACTTATGAGTCACTGACGCGGCGTTCAGCGTGATCTTGCTGCAACGCAGGCCTCGGGCGCGGTGGCGGCGCAGAGGGAATATCTTGCACGTTTGCCCCGCTGTGGCAGTGTCGGTGCAGGGATAGATAGGGACATCCGATGTGCGCATCCTTCAGACTGATTGCCGGCCTTCTGGCGGCATATGCGGGGCTTGCGGCACCCGCCTGCTCCGAGAACGCTTCGGGCTTCCAGTATCTCGGCTGGTCGCGCTTCCAGTATAACGACCTGATCGGGGATGGTCATGACCGCTGGCAGAGCGGGGGGATCAGTGTATCGGTTCTGGCGGGGCGCGCGCCGGAGGCCACACTTCCCGCGCAGCCCTTTGCCTTGTGGGAGTTCCGCCTGAGCGGGGCGGTGATCGCCCCGCAATCTCTGACCCGCCCCGCCGCGCAGGACCGGCGCTATGTCAGCCGCTCCGAACTGAGCGCGCGCAGCTATTTCGAGCAAGGTGGCTGGCAGGGCATGGTCGGTTTCAGTCTGGTGGGGATCGGTCCGGACACATTGCCCGGCAAAGTCCAGAAAGAGCTGCATGATCTGCTGGACCAGCCCGATCCGAGCGCGGCGCAGGATAACCAGCTGGGTGACGAGATCTGGCCGATGGTCGCGGCAGAGTTGCGCTATCCGGTGGAGCTGGGGCCGCAAACGCGGCTGGTGCCGTTCGTGTCTGGCAAGAGCGGCGACGAGGATCTGTTGACGGCCGGCGTCGATCTGCTGATCAATGCGCCGCAGCCGATGCTGTGGCTGCGCGACGATACGTTGGGCCGGCTCTATATGGGGTTGGGAGATAAATACACCGGCGGAACGACCTTCGGGCTGGGCGCGGACGTGACCCATGTCGGCCATAGCAATCTCTTCCCTGAAGGCGGCGTCGAGGCGGAGGACACACGTTACCGGCTGCGTGCCTTTGTCAGCCATAGCTGGGACAATATGCGGTTGAGCTACGGGGCGACATGGCTCTCGGAGGAATATGTTGGCCAGCCCGAAGGGCAGGTCGTGGGCGATCTGCGGCTGGATATCCGGTTCTGAGCGCGGCGGGCTTTTCTCGCCTGAATCCCCGGAGGCGCCCGTGTTTGGCGTTGACAGTGGGGAAGGTGGCTGTATAAGCGCGCGGATCGGTGGCGCAGGCTGCCGGTTTTTCATTGGTGTTGGTGGATCTCGCAAGAGAAAACCTGTCGCCGGTCGCAAGGCCGGAGGAGGACAACGCCCTTCGGAACTTAGAGAAGGAGATCAGCCGTGACCAAACGCACGTCTGCCAAGTACAAAATCGACCGCCGCATGGGCGAGAACATCTGGGGCCGCGCCAAGTCCCCGGTCAACCGTCGTGAATACGGTCCGGGTCAGCACGGTCAGCGCCGCAAGGCAAAACTGTCGGACTTCGGTATCCAGCTGCGCGCCAAGCAGAAGCTGAAAGGCTACTACGGCGATCTGACCGAAAAGCAATTCCGTCGCATCTACGGCGAAGCAGAGCGTGTTAAAGGCGATACCGGTGAGAACCTGGTGGGTCTGCTCGAGCGCCGTCTGGACGCGGTTGTCTACCGCTCGAAATTCGTGCCGACCGTCTTCGCGGCCCGTCAGTTCGTCAACCACGGCCACGTTCTGGTCAACGGCAAGCGCGTGAACATCCCCTCCTACCGCGTGAAAGAGGGTGACGTGATTGAAGTTCGCGAGAAGTCCAAGCAAATGGCTCTCGTGATGGAAGCGCAAGCTTCGGCGGAGCGTGACATCCCCGACTATCTGGAAGTCGACGGTTCGAAACTGACCGCGACCTTCACCCGTACCCCGGGTCTGTCGGACGTTCCGTATCCGGTTGTCATGGAACCGAACCTCGTCGTCGAATTCTACGCAAAGAACTAAGGGCGTGGGCCTTCGGGCCCCCCTTCGTCTTTGCCGATTACGATCGAAATACGAAAAGCCGCAGTGGATCACTGCGGCTTTTCACGTTTTCAAAGGGTCTGTTTCGCCGCTGTGGCGACGGCTGGCTTCAGCCGTCGTTGAACATGCTGAGGAATGACCAGAGCTGTGCATGGGCTTCCTTCTGGAAATAATCGCCGAAGTCCCCGTTCTGGAGCTTTTCGATATAGATGGCTGTATTCGCTTCGTTATTCAGCCGCGGACGGCTGTAGGAACTCGAGCGATACGCGATTTCCTCGGCACCGCGGCGCAAGGCGCGCTCGGTTCCGGGGGTCCAGCGCTCGTCGATCCGGCCGACAAAGAGCTGGTAACGGCTCAGGGTCTTCTTGACCGCGATCCGTTTGTCCTTGGGTAAGGACATGAAGACATCCTGCAGGCTGTCGGCCCTTGCCAAGGATGGTAGGCCCAATGCGCAGAGGAACGTCGTCGCAAAGGCCAGTGGGGGGGCCGTATATATCAGTGCATGAGACATTTTCTGTTGGAGCTCCTTTCGCCTGATAACGCGTAAGTTGTGAATTCTAAATGAGGCGTAAATCTGTCAACGGCGGAGCGATAAGCGGGGTGTAATTTTAAAACTTGAGTTAGTTTTTCATAAATATGTGGGGCATCTCCCACGCAATCCGGCCAATTCGGAACACTGGTCAAAGATTGCTGGAAAATCACTTGGACCGCAGATAAAGAGACGGCGCAAGATGAGGGTAGATGCATCATGAATGACCAAATTCAACCGCAACCCGGAATTATGGATATCGCGCTCTACGAGGGCGGGGCGTCCAAAGTGGCTGGCCGCACGGATGCGGTGAAGCTCAGCTCGAACGAGAACCCGTTCGGGCCGTCCGATAAAGCCAAAGAAGCCTTTGCGCGTTGTGCCCATTCGATGCATCGATATCCATCCACCGACCATGCGGGGCTGCGTCAGGCCATCGGGGATGTCTATAAGCTCGATCCGCAGAAGATCATCATTGGCGTGGGCTCGGACGAGATTATCCACATGCTCTGTCAGGCCTATGTCGGCGCAGGCTCCGAGGTGGTGTTCACCGAGCACGGTTTCCTGATGTACCGCATTTCGACCATGGCTGCCGGTGGCACGCCGGTAGAGGTGAAGGAACGTGACCGCACGACCGATGTGGATGCGATCCTCGCGGCCTGCAACGAAAACACCAAGCTTGTCTTTATTGCCAATCCCAACAACCCGACGGGCACGATGATCGCGCCTGCCGAGCTGGAACGTCTGGCCCGTGGCCTGCCGGAGCAGGCCATTCTGGTGATCGATTCCGCCTATTCCGAATATGTGGAAGGCTATGATGGCGGCGCCGATATCGCGACCCGTCTGGACAATGTCATCATGACCCGCACCTTCTCCAAGATCTATGGTCTTGGCGGGTTGCGTGTGGGCTGGGGCTATGGCTCGAAAACCATTATCGACGTGCTCAATCGCGTGCGCGGGCCGTTCAACATGTCCACCGCGCAGCTGGAAACCGCCGAGGCCGCCGTGCGCGATCAGGACTGGCTTGAACGCTGCCGCAATGACAATACCCGTCTGCGCGCATGGCTGGCCGAGGCGCTGGCCGAGAAGGGCGTGCCGTCGGATACCTCGACCGCGAATTTCATCCTCGCCCGTTTCACCTCGCCCGCCGAGGCCGAGGCCTGCGACGAGTATCTGAAATCCGAGGGCATTATCGTGCGCCGTGTCGCCAGCTACAACCTGCCGCATTGCCTGCGTATCACCGTGGGCGACGAGCCGTCCTGCCGCCGGGTGGCCCATCTGATCGGCCAGTTCAAGGCACAGTTCATGGCAGGTGATCTCTCATGATCTTTCCGAAAGTCGCGCTGATCGGGATGGGGCTCATTGCCTCTTCCGTGGCGCATGCGACCCGCTGGAAAAAGCTTGCCGGTTCCGTCGCGGGCTTTGACCGCGACGCGGAGGTGCGCGAGACGGCCCGCGAGATCGGGCTCGTGGATACGGTTTGTGACAGTCTGGCCGAGGTGGTGCGCGATGCCGATCTGGTCATGCTTTGCGTGCCGGTGGGCGCGATGGGCGCGGTTGCCGCCGAGATCGCCCCGCATCTGAAGTCGGGCGCGATCGTCACCGATACCGGGTCTGTCAAACAGGCCGTGGTGGAGGCCGTGGGTCCGCATATCCCCGAGGGTGTGCATTTCATCCCGGGGCATCCGCTGGCCGGCACCGAGCAATCGGGGCCGCGTTCGGGCTTTGCCACGCTCTTCGTCAACCGCTGGTGGCTGCTGACGCCATCCGAGGAGACCGAGCCTCAGGCGCTGGCCTTGCTGCGCGCCTATCTCGAGGGGTTCGGGGCGAGCGTTGATACAATGGATGCACCGCATCACGATATAACACTGGCGGTGACCTCGCATTGCCCGCACCTGATCGCCTATACGATGGTGGGTGTGGCTGACCATGTGCGCCGTGTCAGCCATCAGGAAATCATCAAGTATTCGGCCTCGGGCTTTCGCGATTTCACACGGATTGCGGCCTCCGATCCGACAATGTGGCGCGACGTCTTCCTGACCAACAAAGAGGCGACGCTGGATATCCTGGGCCGCTTCGCCGAGGAGTTGTTCGTGCTCCAACGCGCGATCCGCACTGGTGATGGCGAGATGCTGCACGAGTATTTCACCCGCACCCGCGCAATCCGCCGCGGCATCATCGATGCGGGGCAGGATACCGATGCGCCCGATTTCGGGCGCCAGCCGAAGCCATCCGAAACGATGTAATGGAAAAGGGCCCCGAGGGGCCCTTTTTTAACCTTCCGCGGAGTCGGGGATCTGGATCACCGGTGCCTCGCCCAGCGGAATGGGCCCGAGCTTCATCTGTCCTGCGCGGATTGTCAGCGGCAGCTCCAGCTCTCCCGATTTTCCCGCCATCTGTGACACGAGGAGTTTCACCATATCCACGCGGTTGCGCGGGATCAGCCCCGCATCCACCGCCACGCCCAGCCAGGCCTGCCAGTCGGGCGTGCCCAGCGTGATCTCGCCCTCGGGCTGACCGGTCTCGGTGATGGTCAGCGCACCTTTGGCAGTGACCAGTTTCGAATCCCAGTCCAGCGTGAAATCATTGATCTTGACGGTCTGCAGGGCAGGGGCGCGCTCGAGGCTGCTATTGTCGAGCGGTGTCGCGGTGCCCACCGCGCCATCCAGATGGATCTGGTCGATCTGGTCGGCCAGGAAGGAGCCAGCGGCTTTGGCCTGCGGAAGCAGGTCGGACAGCACATCCAGCGGGATCTGCACGGCGTCCATATCCATGCCGATCTTATAGGCATGGGCAGGGGTGAGCGTGCTGTCGGCCTCGTTCGGATCGGTGATGGCTGCAGCGCTGTCCTCGGCCTTCTGGAGCGATACGACAATCTGGTTGGCTCCGAAATCGATCTTCTCGCCGCTGATCTCGGGCTGGTCCAACACCAGTTTTGCAGAATTCAGCGGCAGGGTCTTGGCCAGACCCAGAGATACATCCAGCCGGTTTGACAGGTTTGACAGGGTGAAATCGTGACCCGCATAGCCCAGATCCACCTCTTCGGGCAGGTTCATGGTGATATCGGTCGGGCGGAACACACCGGCGTTCAGCTGCGCGTATTCGGCCGACCAGGAGAAGCCACCATCAGGCTGTGTCAGCTCGGGCGATTCGAAATTCGCGGTGAAACGGGTCGGGAAACCACCTACGGCCACCGCCTGCGCAGAGCCCCATCCGGCCGCCTCGGCCGTGGCAATCAGCGCTTTGGCCCGTGTTTCGATCTCGCGCGATACCAGCATCCAGTAGGCACCGAAGACCACGCACAGAATGATGATGAGACCTACCAGTTTGCGCATTATACACCTCTTCACAGCTCGTCGTATTTTCTCTATTCGGCCAAAGACGAAAGGACCAGAGGCATGAACAAAACGTTATGGGTCTTCGGATATGGCTCGCTCATCTGGAAACCGGGATTCGAGGTGGCGGAACAGTCCCTTGGTCGGCTCAAGGGCTGGCACCGTTCGTTTTGCATGACCTCCATCCATTATCGCGGCACCGAGGAAAATCCGGGGCTGGTGCTGGCGCTTGATGCACAGGAAAACGCCGTCTGTGCCGGTGTGGCGTTGCGCGCGAAAGCCGGCGAGGAAGCGGACGTGCTGGCCTATCTGCGTGATCGGGAGCTGGTCTCGAGCGCCTATGAGGAGCGGATCCTGCCGGTGGCGCTCGCCGACGGGCGGGTGGTCGAGGCGGTGACCTATGTGGTGGACCCCGCCAATCCCCAATATTGCCACCATACGCTCGAGGAACAGGCGCGGATCATTGCCCGATCCTGTGGCCGAATGGGCCCGAATTGCGACTACCTCTACAATACGGCGCAGCATCTGGGCACACTCGGCATCGCCGATCCCGATCTCGACTGGTTGGCCGCAAGAGTGCGCCATCTGACGGGATGCGCCTGATCTCCTGATAGCCCTTGGACAAATGCGCGCGGGCGGCTAGGGTCAACGCCAAGTTAACAGGTAAATCGGGCCCCTCCCCATGTCCAAGCTGAAACTCGAAGCGCAATTCTCCCAACCGGTCCGGCAGATCTTCATGATGCTGGTGGTTCTGGGGCTGGTGGCCGCAGGGGCCGTCTTCGCCTATGCGCGGATCTTCCCGATCTTCCTGTCGAACCCGTGGCTGAACGGGGTGATCCTGATCACCTTCGTGCTCGGGGTTCTGGCCTGTTTCTGGCAGGTGGTGCAGCTGATCAAGGCGGTCAGCTGGCTCGAGAGCTTTGCCGCTGACCGTCCAGGGCGTCCCAATGTGCGTGCGCCGGTAATGCTGGCGCCGCTGGCGGCTCTTTTGGGAGCACGCCAGCGTGCCGATATTTCGACCTCTGCGGGCCGCTCGATCCTCGAATCGGTGGCCGAGCGGATCGATGAGGGCCGCGATATCACCCGCTATGTTACGGGGCTTCTGATTTTTCTCGGGCTCTTGGGGACGTTTTACGGGCTGGCCACGACGGTGCCCGCCGTGGTCGATACGATCCGCGCGCTGGCTCCGCAGGACGGTCAGTCGGGGCTGAGTGTCTTCGACAATCTGATGACCGGTCTCGAGGGGCAGCTGGGGGGGATGGGCACGGCGTTCTCGTCCTCGCTCCTTGGGCTTGCGGGCTCGCTGATTGTTGGACTTCTGGAGCTGTTCGTGACCCATGGCCAGAACCGGTTCTACCGCGAGCTGGAGGAATGGATCAGCTCGATCAGCCGCCTCAGCTTTGCCGGAGGCGACGGCGAGGAATCGGCCGTGATCGAGGTTCTCGATCATATGGCCGAGCAGATGAACCAGCTCAACGGGCTCTTTGCCTCGAGCGAGGGCTCGCGCCGTCAGGTGGATGTGCGTCTGGGCCAGCTCGCGCATGTGATGGAGGGGCTCTCCGAGCGCCTTGATACGGAGATCGCCGCGCGCGCCGCACAGGCCGAGAGCCTGCAGCGCATGGCCGATGGTCAGGACCGGCTGGTGATGGCGCTCGAGACGATGGCTGCCTATTATGCCTCTGATCTCTCTGCTGAAAATGACGCCGAGATGCGGATGCGTCTGCGCTCGATGGATGGGCAGATGGCACGGATTCTCGAGGAGATGTCGGCGGGCCGTCAGGAGAGTATGGCCGAGCTGCGCCATGATTTCGCCGCGATGACGCGCGCGATTCTCGCCCGCCCGCGGGAGAGCTGAGATGGCTCTGGCGCGGCGCGGGCGGCAACGCTTTTCTACCAATATCTGGCCCGGTTTCGTAGATGCGATGACCGCGCTTCTTCTGGTCGTGATCTTTGTGCTCTCGATTTTCATGGTGGTGCAATCGGTGCTGCGCCAGCAGGTCGACACTCAGGAAAACGAGCTGGCCTCGCTCAATGATACGGTCGATGGTCTGGCTCAGGCGCTCTCGCTCTCGCGCCAGAAAGTTGGATCGCTCGAAACCCGCCTGACCGATGCCGAGACGGCGGCCCAGCGTCAGGCGACCCTGATCGCCAATCTGACGGGGCAGCTGAAGGACCGGCAATCCGATCTGGATGCCGCAGGGGAGAAAATTACTGCCTTCGAGGCGCAGGTCGCCCAGCTTCTGGCCGCCCAGCAGGCGCAGGCCGACGCATCTGACGAGAAGCTCCGTGTCTCGCAGGCGACGATCGATGATCTGCGCGCCAAGCTGCAATCCTCGGGCGACGAGATCTCTGCCATGACGCTGGCTTTGGAAGAGGCCCGCAAACAGGCCGAGGACACGCTGACCAAGCTGGCGGCGGCACAGGCCGCGCGGGAGGATCTACAGGGCAGGCTCGACCAACAGCTGACCGAAGCCGAGCGTCAGGCAGCGCTAAAGGCTGTGGCGGATAAGGCTCTGGCAGATCAGAAGTCGATTTCGACAGAGGCCGCCCGCAAGGTCGAGTTATTGAACCAGCAGATCGCTGCGCTTCGCGGGCAGCTCGGCCAGTTGCAAGCAGTGCTCGATGACAGCCAGAGCCGGTCTGCCACATCCAGAAGCCAGATCGAATCTCTGGGAACCCAACTGAACTCCGCGCTGGCCCAGCTTGCCGCAGAGCAGAAACGGCGTGCCGCGCTGGAAGAGGCGGCCCGCAAGAAGGCCGAAGCTGAGGCACAAGATCTGGCAAGTTATCGCTCGGAATTCTTCGGGCGTCTGTCGAAGATTCTGCAAGGGCGCGAAGGCGTGAAGGTCGTCGGCGACCGCTTCGTCTTCTCCTCCGAGGTGTTGTTCCCGCAAGGCTCGGCCACGCTGTCGGATGCCGGCAAGGCGCAGATCAAGCAGGTCACCGCGCTTCTTGACGAGCTTGCGTCCGAAATCCCACCTCAGCTCGACTGGATTATCCGTGTGGATGGCCATACCGATGACGTGCCGCTCTCGGGCAACGGACAGTTCCGCGACAACTGGGAGCTCAGTCAGGCCCGCGCGCTCTCGGTGGTGCGCTACATGATCGACGATCTGAAATTCCCGCCCGAGCGGCTTGCAGCGACCGGTTTTGGCCAATACCGTCCGGTGGCAGAGGGCGATAGTGCCGAGGCCCGCGCTGCGAACCGCCGGATCGAGCTGAAACTGACCGAGCGCTAAGGGGGCGATGAGCCTGCCTGCCTGATCCGGCCTGTGGCGCCGATGCGTCTCTATAGGATCATCGCGAGCAGAACCCGCCAGTTAGACGGGTAATAGCTTAGCGCAGGGGGAAGTCGTTGAGGTGGCCCGCGAAGCTCGGACAGTCTGGCTCGAGCTTACCGTCAACGAGGACGAACTGCATGGCTGGATAACGGAAGAACTATGGGGCTGACGTTCAAGGCGAAAGTGGCAGGCGGGGCGATCCGCGGGGAAGCGATGATCGCCGAACTGGTGGCCAAGTACGGCGTGCATCAGACGGTAATCAACGCATGGAAGCGCCAAGCGCATATCGGGGATCTTCTCGGGAAAGGCCGCAGCGAGCGAGGGCGAGATCGAGAAGCTGCATGCGAAGATCGGCCAGCTCGTGGTAGAGCGGGATTTTTGAGCGCGAGGCGAGCCGTTGTGGCGCCACCGGTTCGAGCGCCGCTGGCGACGGCGAGGGTATAGCTGTGGCGGGACATGATCGCTCCCCATCATCCCGAGCTGTCGATCCTGCGACAATGCGCCTTGCACGGGCTCAGCCGCTCGGCGTTTTACAGCCCGAGCAGATCCGGGCCGCCGTTGAACTTAGCCTTGATGAAGCTTGTCGACGCGCAGTTCATGGAGAGGTCGTTTTATGGTAGCCGCCAGATGGGGCGGCATCTGCGTGGTGAAGGATATTGCGTTGGGCGCAAGCGAGTCCGAAGGCTCATGGCCAGGATGGATCTGCGGGCTGTTTATCAAAGGCCCAGGACCTCGCGGCCATCTCTGGAGATCCGTAAGTGTATGTATTTTATATGGATTTACCAGACACGCGGCCCGATCACGTCTGGCAGGCCGACATCGCCTACATCGTGATGCAGCGCGGGTTCCGTTACCTGGTCGCCATTATGGATCGGGCGACGCGCCGGGTTCTGTCGTGGCGTCTGCCGAATGCCATGGATGTGGAGTTCTGCATCGAGGCCTTGGAGGAAACCGCCACGGCATGGAGAGCCCGAGATATTCAACACGGACTATGGCAGGCAGTTCACAAGCCCACGCTTCACGGAGATCCTCGCAGACGCAACTTTGAAGATATCGGCGGACGGGCGAGGCAGATGGATGGATAACGTGATGATCGCGCGGCTTTTGCGGTCGTTGAACTACGAATGCGTCTATCTGAACGCGTTTGAGACCGGCACAGGAAAGTGGATGATATCCTAGAACACCAAGAGGCCATCAAGGTCTCGATTTGAAGGCTGCAGCATGACCTATAGGCAACCTCAGCGCCGCCGAAAAACGGTCCGGGAAATGGGGCGGCCCTTCCTTAAACCCGCAGATCAGGGAGGCAGATCGCCGATAGTTCCATGGGCGTAGAGCCTATGGATCGTTGAAACTGACTTTGGTCTGGCAGTCATCGGCTGTTTGCGGATGGGTCAATCAAGGCAGCTGGAGGACGGATCTCGAATTGGAATAGGGAAGGGCTTACGTACCGGGCGGTTCGTTCGCACCCATCAGGGTAGCCCTCAAAACAGTTTCGGCCCCGCAGCGCGGGGCCGAAACGAAAAGATACGCGAGGGCGCGGCTCACTCGGCCGTTAGAAGCGGCGGCTTGGAACCGGAGATGCGCGGCTTGCCGGGCTCTTCGGCTTCAATGACAATCTCGTCGTCCTTCACCGAGACCTTCGCAAGACCACCTTTGGTCAGCTTGCCGAAGAGCAGCTCTTCCGCCAGCGGTTTCTTGATGTGCTCTTGGATCACGCGACCCAGCGGGCGGGCGCCCATACGCTCGTCATAGCCTTTCTCGGCCAGCCAGTTGGCGGCTTCCGGCGTCAACTCGATATGGACGTTGCGGTCGATCAGCTGGGCCTCGAGTTGCAGCACGAACTTGTCGACCACCTGAATGATCGTCTCGCGCGGCAGAGGCGCGAAGCTGACCACGGCATCCAGACGGTTGCGGAATTCCGGCGTGAAGGTCCGCTCGATGGCGGCGGTATCTTCGCCCTCGCGCCGATCCCGACCGAAGCCGATGGCGGCTTTCGCCATATCCGATGCACCTGCGTTCGAGGTCATGATCAGGATAACATTGCGGAAATCGACCTGACGACCGTTATGATCGGTCAGCTTCCCGTTATCCATCACCTGCAGCAGGATGTTATAGACATCCGGGTGCGCTTTCTCGATCTCGTCCAGCAGCAAGACGCAATGCGGATGCTGGTCGACGCCATCGGTCAGAAGGCCACCCTGATCGAAGCCGACATAGCCCGGAGGTGCGCCGATCAGACGCGAGACTGCGTGTTTCTCCATATATTCCGACATGTCGAAACGCAGCATCTCGACGCCGAGCGAGCTGGCAAGCTGTTTGGCAACCTCGGTCTTACCTACACCGGTCGGACCGGCAAAGAGGTAGTTACCGATCGGCTTCTCGGGCTCGCGCAATCCGGCCCGCGCCAGCTTGATCGAAGCCGAAAGAACCTCGATTGCCTTGTCCTGACCGAAGACCACACGTTTGAGCGTTTTCTCCAGATCGCGTAGAACCTCGGCGTCGTCTTTCGATACGCTTTTCGGGGGAATGCGCGCGATTTTGGCCACGACGCTCTCGATCTCTTTGGGAGAGATCGTTTTGCGGCGCTTGCTATCGGGCAGCAGGTGTTGCGCAGCCCCGGCCTCGTCGATCACGTCAATCGCCTTGTCGGGCAGTTTGCGGTCATGGATGTAACGGGCCGACAATTCCACTGCAGTCTTGATGGCCTCGTTGGTGAAGCGGATGTCGTGGTGCTCCTCGAAATAGGGTTTTAACCCCATGAGAATCTTGACGGCATCGGCGGTCGAGGGCTCATTTACATCGATTTTCTGGAACCGGCGCGACAGGGCGCGGTCTTTCTCGAAGTGCTGGCGGAACTCCTTATAGGTGGTGGAGCCCATACAGCGCAGCTTGCCGCCGGCCAGCGCCGGTTTCAGCAGGTTGGAGGCATCCATTGCACCGCCGGAAGTCGCACCCGCGCCAATGACCGTATGGATCTCGTCGATGAAGAGGATCGCATCGGGATGTTCTTCGAGTTCCTTCACGACCGCCTTCAAACGCTCTTCGAAATCACCGCGGTAGCGGGTGCCCGCCAGAAGGGCGCCCATATCGAGCGAGTAGATCGTCGAGCCCTTCAGGATATCGGGTGTCTCGCCGCGCGTAATTTTCAGCGCAAGACCTTCCGCGATCGCGGTTTTGCCCACGCCGGGATCACCCACGAGGAGCGGGTTGTTCTTGCGACGGCGGCAGAGCACTTGCACGCAGCGTTCGACCTCCTCATGACGACCGATCAGCGGATCGATGTCACCCTTCTTGGATTTCTTGTTCAGATCGACGCAGTATTTCGCCAGAGCCGACTCCTTACCTTCACGCTCGGACTGATGCGCGGTGGTATCGGCTTTGGGGGTTTCTTCCTCCTCGGCACCTGTCACCGAACGGTTCTCGCCGAATTCAGGATCTTTGGCCACGCCGTGTGCGATGAAATTCACCGCGTCATAACGGGTCATCTCCTGCTCCTGCAGGAAGAAGGCCGCATTCGACTCGCGCTCGGCGAAGATCGCGACAAGCACATTGGCGCCGGTCACCTCGGAGCGGCCGGAGGATTGGACATGGATGGCCGCGCGCTGGATCACGCGCTGGAAAGCAGCAGTGGGCACCGCTTCGGAGCCTTCGACCTCTGTGATCAGGGTCGACAGGTCATCATCGATGAAGTCGGTTAGGGTTTGACGAAGTTCGTCCAGATCGACCGAGCAGGCTCGCATGACACGGTTCGCGTCAGGTTCGTCGATCAGCGCCAGCAGCAGGTGCTCAAGCGTCGCCAGTTCGTGCCGGCGCGCGTTGGCCAGTGCCAGCGCACCATGGATTGCTTGTTCTAAAGTAGTCGAGAACGAAGGCATGTGGTGCTCCTTTCCTATGTTGGCGAGCGCGTCAGAACGACTCTCTCACCAACCTGGCCTCATACTATTAAACTTCGGTGGAAATTCGCGCTCTTCAAGACCCTTGATGCAAATTCCGGATAAGTTTCAGGCTCTGCTGGAAAAGTGAACAGAAGGTAACCAAAACGGCCTTTACCGAAGCTGGGCTGCCAAAATGGGGTATCGCGTCCATGAAATCAACAGGCTGTAAAAGATTCGACGTAAAATTTCGACAATTTTTGATTAAAAAATAGGCGGTGCGGGAGAGGGCTGATTCACCGCGTTCAGCGCTGGCCTCGGACGATGTCCGACGATGGGGCAGGGCACCTTGCCAATAATAAGCATGATTGCGACAATTCGCCCGCATTTTTCATGACAAGAGGGTTGAAACATATGACCTCGGGGCACTAGGGAGGCATGTCAGCCCGAAGGTTTGGATATGCGCAGATATAAAATTTCCCGAAACGCTATGCTGCGTCGGTCCCGTGCGATGGTGTCATCGCGCAGACTGTGGAAATCGCGCCTCATCTTCTGGCTCGGTGCGATTGCGATCGGGGTGATTTCGGTCGGTTTCGCCACTGCCGCCGACTATGCGCAGGAATTGTTCCGCCATATCACGGTGGGCTCGGGGCGCAGTTGGCTGCCCCTGATCATCACGCCTCTGGGGTTTCTGCTTTGCGCCTATCTGTCGCTCACCCTGTTCCCAGGAACCTCGGGTTCTGGTATTCCTCAGGCCATTGCCGCGCAATCGCTGACCGAGCCGGGAGAGCGCACGGCACTGTTGTCGCTCAAAATTGTCTTCGGGAAGATTTTCCTGACGGTGCTGGGGCTGTTCTCGGGAGGCTCAATCGGGCGCGAAGGGCCGACCGTGCAGATCGGCTCGGCGATCATGCTGCAATCGGCGAGCATCGGCGGGATGGCGCATTCGCGGGGGCTGATCCTCGCAGGCTCCGCCGCTGGAATTGCCGCAGCGTTCAACACTCCGCTGGCGGGGATCGTATTCGCCATCGAGGAAATGAGCCGCAGCTACCAGTCGCGCACGAACGGGATCGTGCTCTCGGCGGTGATCATCGCGGGCGTCGCCTCGCTCAGCCTCCTCGGCAACTATACCTATTTCGGCATCTCGGACTCCATCGGCGAACTGCCGCGCGATCTGGGGCTCGTGGTCGTCTGCGGGGTCACGGGAGGGCTTTTTGGGGCGCTTTTCTCGCGGCTGGTAATCAATCTCACACGCCGGATCCGGCGCTGGAAAGCCAATGGTAACGGGTTCCGCCGCTCCCTCTGGCAAGCGCTCGCCTGCGGTATCATCACGGCCATCATCGGTTTCGCCTTTGCGGGGGCGACCTTTGGCACCGGGTATGGCGAGGCGCGCAGCGCCATCGAGGGCGAGGCGTTGCCGGTCACCTTCTTCTTCGGCAAACTGATCGTCACGGTCGCGGCCACTGTTTCGGGCATTCCGGGCGGGCTCTTTGCGCCATCATTGGCTGTAGGAGCTGGCCTTGGGTCCTCTATCGCATTGATTATGGGCACCAATATCGGCCTGTCGTCGATCCTCGGGATGGCCGGATATTTTGCGGGTGTGGTGCAATCACCGATGACCGCCTTTGTCATTATCATCGAGATGACGGGTAGCCACAGCAATATCGTGCCGGTCATGGCCGCCTCGATGATCGGCTACGGCACGGCCCGTTTTGTCTCGCCCGAGCCGCTTTACGGGACGCTGGCGCGGTTCTTTATTGCCGATGCGATCCGTCTGCGCCGTGCCAAGGCGCAAGCGGCGCGGGGGGATGATGCCGATCCCGCACCGGATGCGGCCGAAAGATCTCAGAACTGATCTTTCGCCTGACGCGCTTTGGTGAACACATCGAGTGCCGAGGCGGTCGAGGGCAGACCCAGAGCGGCACAAAGGTCGGGGTCGTCCGCCCGCAGGAACGGGTTCGTTGCCTTTTCCAGTGCCAAGGTCGAGGGCACTGTCGGTTCACCCCGTCCGCGCCGCGCCATCGTATCGCGCATCCGCGATTTCAGCGCCGGATTGGCGGGTTCGAGATTGAGCGCGAACCGGCCGTTGGACTCGGTATATTCATGGCCCGAGCAGACGATGACCCCCTCGGGCAGCGCCGCGATCCGGCGCAGGCTTTCGAGCATCTGGGCTGGCGAGCCCTCGAACAGGCGTCCACAGCCCCATGCCATCAGGCTGTCACCGGTAAAGACCATCCCCGATTGCGGAAAGTAGAAAGCCACATGGCCGACCGTATGGCCCGATACATCGATCACCTGCACGTCGTCCGACCCGATCCGGATCTGGTTGCCGGGCTCGACCACCACATCCAGCGGCGGCAGACGATGGCGATCGGCCGCCGCACCGATAACCTTGGCGCCGGTGCGGGCACGGATCTCGGCCACGCCCGCGATATGGTCGTCATGATGGTGGGTCAGCAGGATGCCGTCGAGTTTGAGATCCTGCGCCTTGAGCGCTTCCATGATCGGTCCCGCTTCCGGCGCATCGATCAGAGTTACGGCTCCGGTTGCGGTGTCCTTGGCGATATAGGCGTAATTGTCGCTCAGGCAGGGAACGACGGTAAGTTCGATGGTCATGGTGTTTTCGAGAACCTTCACTATGTTTAGGGCAGGCTAAGCCGAATGGGACCCGAGCTGCAATGCATGTAGATGTGCTTGATTTGCGAAATTTCTATTACCGCACACAGTTGGGGCGCGTCGCACAACGCGCGCTACGGGACCGTGTGCTGTCTCTCTGGCCTGCGGAAGGGGCGGGGGCCACAGGGCGGACGGTCGCGGGTTTCGGGTTTGCGGCGCCCCTGTTGCGACCCTATCTGGCCAATTCCCGCCGGGTGATCTCGCTCATGCCTGCACCGCAAGGCGTGATGCCATGGCCTGCGGGCGAGCCGAATGTCTCGGTGCTGACCGAAGAGGTGCAATGGCCGCTCGAGACGGGATTGGTGGACCGGCTGGTAGTGATGCATGCCATCGAGCAATCCGATAACGCGGGCGAATTGCTTGAGGAATGCTGGCGTGTGCTGGGACCGGGAGGACGGGCGCTTCTGATCGTGCCGAACCGCGCGGGGCTCTGGGCACCGCGCGAGACAACGCCGTTCGGTTTTGGGAAACCCTATACGCTGTCGCAACTTGATGCTCTGGCGCGCCGCAACGGGTTCGTCCCCGAACGTCATACCGCAGCGCTCTATATTCCACCCTCGCACCGGCGGTTCTGGTTGCGCTCGGCGCAGATGTGGGAAGGGGTCGGGCAGAAGATTTCGGGGCTGCTGGCGGCGGGGGTTGTCATGCTGGAAGTGTCGAAACAGGTGACACAGCCGCGCCGGCCGGGTCTTGGAGCACGGGTGCGCAAGCCACTGTCGATTCTGGAAGGGGCCACGAAGCCGGCAACCGAGCCGTCTTGGCGTGCAACGCATGGGCGCGACACAAATGTAACACCCAGAACCTTTCGGGAAATCTAGATGCTGGGGCATATTGCCGCAGATTCGTGACACGCTACGCGCGGAATCCCTTGTTTTACGGGCAGTAGACAAGCCCATTGGCATAATCTGGAAGAAGATAGCGCGAGAAGCCTAAAAAACAGTCAGAAACTGTCGGCTATGTTCACGGGTTAGTGCGCAAGAAGGTTGCGGGGTGGGGATCGCTCTGTTACATCCTGACACCGAAACGAGGGCGAGCGTGGGCGCGCCCTGAGGAGATCTCCATATTTTCCTTCCGTTCCTTCAGGAGCGGGAGGCTGCATGTGGAGGATTAACATCGGAAGGGTGGCCGTGTCCGAACCAGCTTCAATTTCCGCAGGCATCGCCGACCGTTATGCAACGGCGGTTTTTGAAATTTCCAAAGACTCCGGTCAGCTCGATGCGCTGAAGGGCGAGATCGATGCTCTGGAGGTCGCGCTGTCTGAGAGCGCCGATCTGCAGGGGCTGATCAAGAGCCCGCTCTACTCGAGCGAAGAGCAGGAAGCCTCCATCGAGGCGATTGCAAAGGCCATGGGCCTGAGCGCAACGATGACCCACACGCTGGGCCTTCTGGCGCAAAAGCGCCGTCTGTATCTGCTGCCGATGTTCCTGAGTGCCTTGAGCGCGAAGATCGCGGAAGAAAAAGGCGAGGTCACCGCAAACGTGACTTCCGCAACCGAACTGTCCCAAGAGCAGCAGGCCAAACTGGCCGATGCGCTTGCGGCAAAGACGGGTAAAACCGTTCAACTGAACGTTGCAGTCGATGAGACCCTCATCGGTGGCATGATCGTCAAGCTGGGCTCGCGCATGGTCGATACCTCGATCCGCTCGAAGCTCGCTTCCCTCCAGACTAGCATGAAAGAGGTTGGATAATGGGTATCCAGGCATCTGAGATCTCTGCGATCCTCAAGGAGCAGATCAAGAATTTCGGGCAGGATGCCCAGGTCGCCGAAGTCGGCCGCGTGCTCTCCGTCGGTGACGGTATCGCGCGCGTCTACGGTCTGGACAATGTCCAGGCGGGCGAGATGGTCGAATTCCCGGGCGGCATCCGCGGCATGGCGCTCAACCTCGAAGCCGACAATGTCGGTATCGTTATCTTCGGCTCCGACCGGGACATCAAAGAAGGCGACACCGTCAAGCGCACCAACTCGATCGTTGACGTGCCCGCCGGTGACGCGCTCCTGGGTCGTGTGGTTGACGCACTTGGTAACCCGCTTGACGGCAAGGGCCCGATCGAGGCGACCGAGCGCCGTGTGGCCGACGTCAAGGCACCGGGCATCATTCCGCGTAAATCGGTGCACGAGCCGATGGCAACCGGCATCAAGTCGGTTGACGCGATGATCCCGATCGGCCGTGGCCAGCGCGAGCTGATCATTGGTGACCGTCAGACCGGCAAGACCGCAATCGCGCTCGACACCATCCTGAACCAGAAAGTCTACAATGACGCAGATCCGGCGAATGCGCTGCACTGCTTCTATGTGGCTATCGGTCAGAAACGTTCGACCGTTGCCCAGCTGGTGAAGAAGCTCGAAGAGTCGGGCGCTATGGCCTACACCACCGTGATCGCGGCAACCGCCTCCGATCCGGCACCGATGCAGTATCTGGCCCCCTATGCGGCAACCGCAATGGCCGAATACTACCGTGATAACGGCAAGCACGCCCTGATCATCTATGATGACCTCACCAAGCAGGCTGTAGCCTACCGTCAGATGTCGCTTCTTCTGCGTCGTCCGCCGGGGCGTGAAGCCTTCCCGGGCGACGTGTTCTATCTCCACTCGCGCCTGCTGGAACGTTCGGCCAAGCTGAACGAAGAGTTCGGCCTCGGCTCGCTGACCGCTCTGCCGGTTATCGAAACCCAAGGCGGTGACGTGGGTGCCTTCATCCCGACCAACGTGATCTCGATCACCGATGGTCAGATCTTCCTCGAAACCGACCTGTTCTATCAGGGCATCCGCCCCGCAGTGAACACCGGTCTGTCGGTTTCGCGTGTGGGTTCGTCCGCTCAGACCAACTCGATGAAATCGGTGGCTGGTGCCGTGAAGCTGGAACTCGCGCAATACCGCGAGATGGCCGCCTTCGCCCAGTTCGGCTCCGACCTCGACGCCGCGACCCAGAAGCTTCTGAACCGTGGTGCACGTCTGACCGAGCTGATGAAACAGCCGCAATATTCGCCGCTGACCAATGCCGAGATCGTTGCTGTGATCTTCGCAGGGACCCACGGGTTCCTCGACAAGGTCGACGTGAAGGAAGTGACCCGCTGGGAAGCCGGTCTGATCACCTTCCTGCGCTCGTCCAAGAAAGACGTGCTTGACTGGATCACCAACGAAGATCCCAAGATCAAGGGCGAAGCAGCTGACAAGCTGAAAGCAGCAATCGAAGCATACGCAAAGACGTTCGCGTAAGCGGCCCGGAAGGATAGGGATATGCCCAGCCTTAAGGACCTCAAAAACCGGATCGCGAGTGTCAAGAACACTCGTAAGATCACGAAGGCGATGCAGATGGTCGCGGCAGCAAAATTGCGCCGCGCCCAAGACGCAGCCGAAAACGCGCGGCCCTTCGCCGAGCGTATGAACGCTGTAATGTCATCGCTGGCCGCCTCGGTGGGCGGCTCTGATAGCGCGCCCCGGCTTCTGGCCGGGACGGGTTCCGAGCAGGTGCATCTTCTCGTGGTGATGACGGCGGAGCGCGGCCTTTGCGGCGGCTTCAACGTCAATATCGCGAAGAAGGCAAAGCAAGCTGCCGCAAAACTCAAGGCCGAAGGCAAGACGGTGAAAATCATCACCGTCGGCAAAAAAGGCCGCGACTCGATGCGCCGCGAGCTTGGTGACCTGTTCATCGATCACGTCGATCTGTCGGGGGTGAAGAACCTTCGTTATGTCGATGCGCAATCCATTGCGAAGAACGTTCTGGCCCGCTTCGATGCAGGCGAGTTCGATGTTGCGACGATTTTCTATTCGCGCTTCCAGTCGGTGATCAGCCAGATCCCGACCGCGCAACAGATCATCCCTGCGACCTTCGACGCACCGGAAGAGGCAGCTGGTGCCTCGGCAGTCTATGACTACGAGCCCAGCGAAGAAGCGATCCTGCATGACCTGCTGCCGCGTGGTGTGGCAACGCAGATCTTCACGGCGCTTCTGGAAAACGCTGCCTCGGAGCAAGGCGCACGGATGTCCGCAATGGACAACGCAACGCGCAACGCCGGCGATATGATCGACGACCTGACCGTGGAATTCAACCGTTCCCGTCAGGCCGCAATCACCACCGAGCTTACGGAAATTATTTCGGGCGCCGAGGCGCTCTGACCGAACCGGAGAAAACACACAAATGGCAAAGCATGGCAAAGTGACGCAGGTCATCGGCGCCGTCGTGGACGTTCAGTTCGAAGACGGCCTGCCCGAGATCCTCAACGCACTCGAGACCACCAACAACGGCAACCGCCTCGTGCTGGAGGTTGCCCAGCACCTCGGTCAAGGCACCGTCCGCACCATCGCGATGGATTCGACCGAAGGTCTGGTCCGTGGCGCGGCCGTGACCGATATCGGCGCTCCGATCTCGGTGCCGGTTGGTCCGGCGACCCTCGGTCGCATCATGAACGTCATCGGCGAGCCCGTTGACGAACAGGGCCCCGTGGCCAAGGACGAAGTCCGCGCGATCCACCAGCCCGCACCGGACTTCGCCGAGCAATCCACCGAAAGCTCGGTCCTCGTGACCGGCATCAAGGTGATCGACCTTCTCGCGCCCTATGCAAAGGGCGGTAAGATCGGTCTGTTCGGCGGCGCAGGTGTTGGTAAAACCGTTCTGATCATGGAACTGATCAACAACATCGCAAAAGTGCACTCGGGTTACTCCGTGTTCGCTGGTGTTGGTGAACGGACCCGTGAAGGGAACGACCTTTATCACGAAATGATCGAATCCGGCGTTATCATCCCCGATAACCTTGCGGAATCGAAAGTGGCACTGGTCTACGGCCAGATGAACGAGCCTCCGGGGGCCCGTGCACGTATCGCTCTGACCGGTCTGACGATCGCAGAGCAGTTCCGCGACACCTCGGGTTCGGACGTTCTGTTCTTCGTGGACAACATCTTCCGCTTCACCCAAGCAGGTTCGGAAGTGTCCGCACTTCTGGGTCGTATTCCTTCGGCAGTGGGCTACCAGCCGACGCTCGCCACGGATATGGGTGCGATGCAGGAACGCATCACCTCGACGAAGAAGGGCTCGATCACCTCGATCCAGGCCGTCTACGTTCCGGCGGACGACCTTACCGACCCGGCACCGGCGACCACCTTCGCCCACCTCGACGCAACCACCGTTCTGTCGCGTGCGATCTCCGAACTGGGTATCTACCCGGCCGTGGACCCGCTCGACAGCTCCTCGCGCATGATGGATCCGCAGATCCTCGGCGAAGAGCACTATAACGTGGCTCGCGAAGTCCAGAACATCCTGCAACGCTACAAATCGCTGCAGGACATCATCGCGATCCTCGGCATGGACGAACTGTCGGAAGAAGATAAGATCACCGTGCAACGCGCGCGTAAGATCCAGCGCTTCCTCTCGCAGCCGTTCGATGTGGCAAAAGTCTTCACCGGCTCCGACGGTGTTCAGGTTCCGCTGGAAGATACGATCGCGTCCTTCAAGGCCGTTGTCGCTGGCGAATATGACCACCTGCCGGAAGCAGCCTTCTACATGGTTGGCGGCATCGAGGAAGTGAAAGCCAAAGCCGAGAAACTCGCGGCTAACGCGTAAGGAGGCGGCTGATGGCCAATACGATGCAAGCCGATCTCGTGGCCCCCGAACGGAAGCTCGCTTCCGTTCAAGCCACGCAGGTTCTCGTCCCCGGTGCCGAGGGCGACATGACGGTGATGCCGGGCCATGCGCCTACCATCACCTCGTTGCGCCCCGGCAAGCTGACGATCGTGTCCGAGAAGGGCGAGGAAAGCTATGCCGTAACAGGCGGCTTTGCCGAGATCTCCGAAGAGGGGATCTCCGTTCTGGCCGAGCGCGCCCTTCCTGCCTCCGAGTTCACGGCAGAGATTGCCGCCGAACTGGTGGCGGAAGCGCGTAAGGCCAATGACGAAGCCAGCCCGTCGGTGGCCGAAATGACCGCGAAAATGCTCGCGGACATGGAGGCTCTCGGGTCGCATATGCTCGGCTGAGACAGCAACCTTTTCAGAAAAAGCCCCGCAATGTTGTGGGGCTTTTTTTTACTTAATGGGTCCAGAGTAATAGTGTTTGCAGACGGAGCGCCTTGATGCTGAAGATAGATGCACAGATTGTTGGCGTTAGCCAAGGAACACTCGTGCTCTTTTCCGATTATCAGGATGGTGGCCAGATGTGGACGGGCACCGGCCCGCGCGAGCTGCGCCGCATCGTCACGTTCGACGAGCCCTATGCAGCCGTGCCCAAGGTGCAGGTAACGCTATCCATGTGGGATATTGACCAGCAACATAATCCGCGGATGGATATCTCCGCCGATATGATTACCACGGAAGGCTTCGTTATCGTGTTCCGCACATGGGGAGATTCCAAGATCGCGCGCGTGCGTTCGGACTGGCTGGCTATCGGTCCTGTGCGCCATGACGACGACTGGGACGTGTATTAAAAGATTACGCCCTAATGCAGGAGGGGGAGGGGGGCCGGACGGCCCAGATGGAAGCCCTGACCCAGCTCGACACCCAGCTCCATCAGGATCGCGCGCTCGGTCTCCCGCTCGATGCCTTCGGCAATCAGTTCACAGCCGATATCCTTGGCAAACCGCAGAAGGGCGCGCACCATCGCGCGGTTCTCGCGATGCGCCTCGAGACCCGCAACCACGACACGGTCCAGCTTGATGAGATCGGGTTTGAGGGCGAGGATATGTGCTAGGCCCGCATTGCCCTGACCGACATCATCCAGCGCGATCTTGACGCCGATCTCGCGGAGCGCCGAGAGGCGATGCTCGAGCCTGCTGAAATCCTGTATGACAGCCTGTTCCGAAATCTCGATCGCAAGGCCACGCTGCCGATCACTCTTCAGGTAGCTCTCGAGCCGTGCCTGTAGGGAAGGGGCCAGAAGGCTGTCAGGGGAGTGGTTGAGGAAGACGAGCGAGCGGCACTGCATGCGCTCTGCCTCGTCAAGAATGCTGTTGGTGGCGTTCAGCTCCAGCTTGGGCCCCATTCCATATTGGGTAGCCAGCCTGAACATGTCCTGCGGGCTGTAGTGCGGCATATCTGTAAAGCGCGACAGCCCCTCGAAGCCATAGGTCCTGCCCGAGGCAAAATGGAGGATGGGTTGGAATACGGGCCGGATGCTCGGGGCGCTGAGCATGCGAGCAAGGTCTTCCCCGATCGGTTCGACATAGCCCGATATCTTCGCCTGAAGCCGCAGGTTGGTCGAGATCATATCGGCCATCGTGCGGAATATGCGGATTTCCTGATCGCTGAGCGGCGCGCGCTCTTTCATCGAGAAGCAGCAGATCGTTCCGAAGGGTAGTCCTGGATGGATGGTGATCGGCACCGACATGTGCAGGCCGATCTGGAAATTCTCGTCCTCGCGGAGGCGACGGACGGTCTGCATGACCGGATCATTCCCCTGAATGACCTGAGGCAGGATGTCATTGCAGACCCAGTAGCACAATGTCCGGTCGAGCTTCATGCAGTTATCGGGGATCAGCGGCGTCAGAAAGGGCGACGCTTCATCGACGGCGAGGAACCAAAGCTGCCCGTCCTCTATTTCGGAAACGAAGATCGTTTCCATGCCAAGAAAGTCACGCAAGGCCGAGAGCGATTCCTTGAGGGATTCGATGACGGCATTCCGCAGATCGGCATGTTTGGGTCGGCTCAGGGCCGAAGAGAAATCAGCATTCATTTCAGACCCGCTTCCGAGGCCACCACAGACTATTTACGCACAAAACTTAGTTAATGATTCGTATTCGAGGAAGTTTCGGCGAGCAACCGCTGATTGTGAAAAATCAGGTTGTATTATCCGAAATTCTGATTGCGTTGCATAATAGTTCACCCCGTGGACATTTGTTCATCTTTCGTTGCTGTCCGGGGCATCGCGCAAAGAAAAAGGGTGCCCGAAGGCACCCTTTCCCGAAGCTTCCACAAATGGAAGGGGGCTGATTACATCATGCCGCCCATGCCACCCATGCCGCCCATGCCGCCCATATCCGGCGCGCCTGCGCCTTCTTTAGCGGGCTTGTCGGCAACCATCGCCTCGGTGGTGATCAGCAGGCCTGCGATCGAGGCTGCGTCTTCCAGCGCGGTGCGGGTCACTTTGGCGGGGTCGATGACGCCAAATGCGAACATGTCGCCATATTCTTCGGTCTGCGCGTTGAAGCCGAACTTCAGATCGGTCGATTCACGGATCTTGCCAGCGACAACCGCGCCGTCAACACCTGCGTTTTCCGCGATCTGGCGCAGCGGCGCTTCCAGCGCGCGGCGCACGATGGCGATACCTGCGTTCACGTCGCTATTGGCGCCAGTCAGGCCTTCAAGCGCTTTCGCACCCTGAACCAGAGCAACACCACCACCCACAACGATGCCCTCTTGGACAGCGGCGCGGGTTGCGTTCAGCGCGTCATCAACGCGGTCTTTACGCTCTTTCACTTCGACTTCGGTCAGGCCGCCCACGCGGATGACAGCAACACCGCCTGCCAGTTTGGCAACGCGCTCTTGCAGCTTCTCGCGGTCGTAATCCGAGGTGGTTTCCTCGATCTGGGTGCGGATCTGCGAAACGCGTGCTTCGATCTCGGCCTTGTCGCCAGCACCGTCCACGATGGTGGTGTTGTCTTTGGTGATCGAGACTTTTTTCGCGGTGCCCAGCATGTCCATGCCGACGCTTTCCAGCTTCATGCCCAGATCTTCCGAGATCACCTGACCGCCGGTCAGGATCGCGATGTCCTGCAGCATGGCCTTACGGCGATCGCCGAAGCCCGGTGCCTTGACCGCAGCAATTTTCAGGCCGCCGCGCAGTTTGTTGACAACGAGAGTTGCCAGCGCTTCGCCTTCAACGTCTTCCGCGATGATCAGCAGCGGCTTTTGCGACTGGATCACTTGCTCGAGAAGCGGGACCATCGGCTGCAGCGACGAGAGTTTTTTCTCGTGGAGCAGGATGAGGCAGTCTTCGAGCTCTGCGGTCATCTTGTCGTGGTTGGTCGCGAAGTAGGGCGAGAGGTAGCCGCGGTCGAACTGCATGCCTTCGACGACTTCGACTTCGGTCTCCATGCCTTTGTTTTCTTCGACAGTGATCACGCCGTCATTGCCGACGCGCTGCATCGCTTCCGCGATCTGCGTGCCGATCGAGGCTTCGCCGTTTGCCGAGATGGTGCCGACCTGAGCCACTTCGTTGGTGTCGTTGACCGGACGCGAAGCCGCTTTGATCGCTTCGACAACCTTGGTGGTGGCCAGATCGATGCCGCGCTTCAGGTCCATCGGGTTCATGCCCGCTGCGACCGATTTCATGCCTTCGCGAACGATGGCTTGAGCGAGAACGGTTGCGGTGGTGGTGCCGTCGCCGGCTTCGTCATTGGTGCGGGAAGCGACTTCCTTCACCATTTGCGCGCCCATGTTCTCGAACTTGTCTTCGAGTTCGATCTCTTTCGCGACCGAGACACCGTCTTTGGTGATGCGCGGTGCGCCGAAGGATTTGTCGAGAACGACGTTACGGCCTTTGGGGCCCAGCGTCACTTTGACTGCGTCTGCGAGGATGTTGACACCCTTGAGCATGCGGTTGCGTGCGTCGGTGCCGAATTTTACGTCCTTGGCTGCCATATCTTTGGCTCCTTGACTGGAATTTCTTGAAATCAGGGATCAGGTAAGCGGGTGGCTTACGCGATGATGCCCATGATGTCGGATTCTTTCATGATCAGATACTCGACGCCTTCCAGCGTGATCTCGGTGCCCGACCATTTGCCGAACAGAACGCGATCGCCTGCTTTGACGGAGGGTGCGATCAGCTCGCCCGAATCTTTACGTGCGCCTTCGCCCACCGAAACGATTTCGCCTTCTGCCGGCTTCTCTTTCGCGCTGTCGGGGATGATCAGGCCGCCCTTGGTCTTTTCTTCGCTCTCGACGCGCTTGACCAGAACACGGTCATGAAGCGGTTTGAATGCCATCTGGGTCACTCCCAAAACTGAGTTGTTGCTTTTAGCACTCGTTGTTGCTTAGTGCTAACGATGCCGGAGTTAGGCATTGCCCCCCCTTCGTGTCAACACCCCGCCCCAGATTTTTTTGCGACAAATTTCATAACGCCTGACATGTGCCTCGACAGGGGCGGATTTTGCGATTTCCGCCGCGCTCGCCCAGATCGGTTCCTATTGGGGGGATGGCATTGAGGGGCGCGCGCGCTAGAGTGGGGAAGGTCATCACGGGAGGGGTCGGATGCTGCGCAAACACCTGAAGTCACGTCTGTTGCAGGCGGTGCTGGTTCTGGGCGGAGTTCTTGCGCCCATAGCCGCGGAGGCGGCCTGTACGGGGCGTAATCTCTTTGATGCGATGCCCCGCGCCACGCGGATGGCGCTCACCGAGAAGGCCCGTCAGACGGCTTACGGACAGGGTGTTGTCTGGCGCGCGACCAAGGGCACGCAGTCCATCATTCTGGTCGGAACCAACCATGTGCCCGATCCGCGCCATCTGGCACTGCAACAGGCTCTTCTGCCCGAATTCGACAAGATCTCCGCGTTGCTGGTCGAAGCGGGGCCGGATGAGGAAGCCGCGCTTCAGAAGGCGATGGGTGAGCGGTCCGATCTGATGTTCATGGCGGACAAGACGCTGCCCGATATGATGTCGCAGCGTGATTGGCAGGCGTTGCGACAGCTTGGGGCCGATCGCGGTATTCCCGCGCCGCTGCTGGCCAAGATGCAGCCCTCCTTCGTGATGATTACCCTGTCGATGCCGCGCTGTATGCTTGGCAGTCTGCAGGCGGGGCAGGGCGGGGTGGACAAGCGTATGATGGCCGAGGCGCAGGCCCGCAACGTGCCAATCATGCCGCTCGAACCCTTTGACACGCTGTTCACCCTGATGGAGGGCGTCCCGCAAGAGGACGAGATCGCCATGCTGAAATCGGCGATGGAGGCGACGGAGGATGGCGATGCCACGATGGCGACCATGGCCGATCTCTATGCCCGCGGCGAGATCCAGCTGATCTGGGAGTTCGAACGTCGGCAGGCGCTTGATCGCGGGGAGGATCCGGCCGCGGTGACCCACCAGCTGGCGATCACCCATGATCTTCTGATCACCACCCGCAACCGCAACTGGATGCCCGTCATTGAGAAGGCGGCAGCCAAAGGGCCGATCATGGTGGCGGCAGGGGCGCTGCACATGGTGGGCGGGGACGGCCTTCTGACGCTGCTTGCGCAGGAAGGCTGGCAGATTTCGCCGGTGATGCGGAAGCTGACCTTCTGAGCGGCGGCGCTAGGTGACAATCCCGCGCGCAGCGTCTAAGACATTGTCCAAAGTCATTCAAATCCGAGGAATCCGATGACCACCAAGGTTTTTGGCCATAAATCGCCCGACACCGACTCGACCGGTTCGCCCATCATCTGGGCGTGGTATCTCAACGAAGTGAAGGGCATCGACGCCAAGCCCTGCCTTCTGGGCGAGCCCAACACCGAAGCCGCCTTCGTGCTCGAGCATTTCGGTCTGGACAAGCCCGAGATCATCTCGGGCGTGGACGCTGGCGAGAAGGTCGTCATCGTCGACACCAACAACCCCGCCGAACTGCCCGCTGATATCAACGCCGCCGATATCACCGCGATCATCGATCACCACAAGCTGGTCGGCGGTCTGGAAACCAAAGGTCCGATCGATATCACGATCCGTCCGCTGGCCTGCACGGCAACCATCATACATGATCTGATCGGCGAGGATCTGGCCAAGGCGCCTACGGGGATCAAGGGCGCAATGCTGGCCTGCATCCTGTCGGATACGCTCGAATTCCGCTCGCCCACCACGACCGATCATGATCGCGCCGTCTGCGAGAAGCTGGCCGCCGATCTCGGTATCTCGATCAATGATCTGGCGACCAAGATGTTCGAGGCGAAATCCGATGTGTCGGAATTCTCCGAAGCCGAGCTGCTGCGTATGGATTCCAAGGAATATACCGTGGGCTCGACCGGTCTGCGCGTCTCGGTTCTGGAAACCACCGCACCGAAGGTTCTTCTGGACCGCAAGGATGCGCTGATGGCGGCGATGCCCGCCGTGGCCAAGGAAGACGACGCCGATGAGGTTCTGCTGTTCATCATCGATATCCTCAACGAGGAAGCCACGCTCTTGGTGCCCAATGACACCGTAAAGCAGATCGCCGAAGCGTCCTTCGGGTGCTCGGTATCGGGCGATACCGTCGTGTTGCCGGGCATCATGTCGCGCAAGAAACAGATCATCCCGAACCTCAAGGCCTGAGGCCCGCGGGAAACACTCAGAAGGTCGGGGATTTCCCCGACCTTTTCAGTTCAGCCGCTCCGCCAGCTCGCCCGACAGGAATACCGGACGTCCGGCCGCAAAACAGCCCATCACCCGCCGGCGCTCGGGGCACAGGATCACCACATCGCCGCGCAGGCCCATCTCCAGCCGGCCACGATCCTCGAGCCCCATCATTCGTGCAGGCCCTGCCGAGACCAGTCGCCATGCCTGAGCCAGATCGCAGATGCCCCGCTCGATCAGCGCGAAGACCGCACCGATCATCGCCGGATAGTGGTAATCCGAGGCCAGCGCATCCACTAGACCTTCGGCTACCAGATCGGAGGCACTGACCGAGCCGCGGTTATGCGAGCCGCCCCGTAGCACATTGGGCGCGCCCATAATCACCGCCTGATCCTGCGCCTTGCTGGCTGCAGCATGCGACACGGGAAATTCCGAGATCCGGACTCCGCGACCCGCCCAGATGTCGCGCAGATCCGCGTCATCATCATGCGACCCGAAACGCAAGTCGGGCAGGGCGCGCAGGATGGCGCGCACGAAGCTGTCGACCTCTGGGTCGCGGGTTTTGAGGGCCAGCATCATCTCGTGATGTGCCTCGGGGGAGCGCCCCGCCTTGAGCGCCGAGCCATTCAGCCGTGGCGGCTTGCGTCCGGTTTCCAGCGCCTTATGCGGCAGATGGTCGTTGAACACGAGATAATCGATCCCCGTCTCGCGGATCAGGTCGCAAACGGGCCCGAGATCGTGGGTCATATGGGTCTCGAGCCTGAGCTGCATCCGCATATCGAGGCGCAGGTCGGCGGCCTGCAGGGCTCGTGCCAGACGGGTGGCAAATTCGGGGCCACGCATGCCGCCCTCCCAAGACCAGAATTGCGCAAGCCACGCCGTAGTGATGCCACAGGCGGCCAGCTCGCCTTCGACAAAGTCCAGATTGGCGCCCAGATCCGCCACCATGCCACGACGCGGAGCCAGATGGCGCTCGAAGGCATCGCCATGCAGATCGACAATGCCCGGCAGCACCCAGAAGCCCGTCGCATCCAGATGGCGGGAGGCCGGACCCGTGCCGATCAGGCCGTGATCGAGCGTCAATCCACCCTCTGCCAGCCCATCCTGCGTCAGAACCTCTCCACCCGTAATCTGCCAGCCCATTGCCTGTCTCCTTCTCGCCCGTGATCTCCCGCGCGGGCTTTCCCTAACGCGCCCGGAGGGCCTGCACCAGCTAAACCATCGGGCTCAGCGCGCCCCGTGCCGCATGGCGCAGCGCCTGTGACAGCGGCGCCAGCGCGTCTTTGAGGTTACGCAGCGATTGCCAGTAAAGCGCGACCTCCATCGGTTTCTCGTCCAGCATGACAAGCGCGCCGGAGGCCAGATGGTCGCGCACCAATGCTTCGGGATGGAGCGCCCAGCCCATCCCCAGACATCCCGCCCGCAGGAAATCGTGTGTCGATCCGATGTGATGCGCGGGCAGGGGGCGGGTCATCGCGTGACGCTCGCGCGCCCAGAGCGCCTGTAGCCCGTCCTTGGCCGAAAAGACCAGCGCGGGGGCCGTTTCCAGCGCCTGTGCCGTGACGCCCTGCGGGAAATGGCGGGCGATGAAACCGGGCGTCGCACAGGCGATATAGCGCATCCTACCCAAGGGGCTCAGATCGCAGCCCGCAACCGCAACCGGATTGGTGGTGACCGCCGCCATTACCTCGCCGCGCCTGAGCCAGCCTTCGGATTGCGTTTCATCCTCGATCACCAGATCGAAAAGCGCGCCGAGGCCCGCCAGCGCCGGAAGCGCCCAGCTGGCAAGGCTGTCGGCATTGATGGCCACCCGCAGCCGCGCCACGCCTTGCCCGGTAAGCCCCTGTTCCAGCAGCCGGACCTGCGCCAGATGATGCGCCAGCCGCAGACCCTCGGCGGTGCCGGTGCAGGGCTGGCCGCGGATCACCAGAACCGCGCCCATCCGGTCCTCCAGCGATCTGATCCGCTGCGAGACCGCCGATGGCGTGACGCGCAGCGCCTGTGCCGCGGCCTCGAAACTGCCGGTCTCGATGACCATGGCCAGCGCCTGAAGGGCGGGATAGTCCAGCATTAGCCTGCCTTAATTAGATGTAATCCAATTCAGTATGCCTGAAGCACCGCCTATGCGATAGAGCGCAAAACGGAAAGGACAGACTATGGATGCGGCATTTGCAGGGTTCCGGATCGGGCTGGGGTTGATCGTGGCGATCGGGGCGCAGAACGCCTATGTGCTGCGGCAGGGGCTCAGGGGTGAACATGTCTTTGCGGTGGCGCTGTTCTGTGCCGTCTCGGATGCGGCGCTGATCGCGCTTGGCGTGTCGGGCTTCGGGGCGCTGACCTCGGGGCTGCCATGGCTTGCGCCGCTCCTGCGCTGGGGGGGCGTGGTGTTCCTGACCTATTATGCGCTGCGTGCCTTCGGCTCCGCATGGCGCGGCGAGGCGCATCTCGATCCTGCCTCGGGTCAGGCCGAGCCCCTGCGCAAGGTTCTGGGGGTGATGGTGGTGCTTACATGGGCCAATCCGCATGTCTGGATCGATACGGTTCTGCTGCTGGGGGCAGTGTCGGCGCAGTTTCCTGCGCAGGGCCTGCAGTTCGGCTTCGGCGCGGTGGTGGCCTCTTTCAGCTTCTTCTTTGCGCTGGCCTATGGGGCGCGCCTGTTCGCGCCGGTTTTCGCCAAGCCGCGGGCGTGGCAGATCCTCGATCTTGGCGTTGGCTGTCTCTTGCTGTCGGTGGCATGGCGGTTGGCTGTGATGGAAATGTAAGCATACATGTGAACGCTTGTGTTCCCCAAGGGCTGTGACAAAACTCGCGCCATGGAACACAAGACCCAAATCGCGGGCAATGCGCCCACAATCGCCATACTGTGGATGCTGGCCATGACGCTGTGCTTCACCATGGTCAATATCATCGTGCATTATCTGGGGGCCGAACTGCCCGCCGCGCAATCGGGGTTTATCCGCTATGCGTGGGGGATCGTGTTCATGGCGCCAGTGCTATGGCGGATCCTGCGCAAGGGCTATCCGGCTAAAACATGGGGCCTCTTCGGGCTGCGCGGGGCGTTCAATGCGGCGGGGGTGCTGCTATGGTTCTATGCGATGGCGCGAATCCCGATCGCGGATGTCACCGCCATCGGTTATCTCAACCCGATCGTGGTGACGCTTGGCGCAGCGCTCCTGCTGGGCGAGGGGATCGCATGGCGGCGGATACTTGCGATCGTCGTGGCGCTGGTCGGCGCTCTGATCATCCTGCGTCCGGGTCTGCGCGAGATCACGCCGGGCCATTATTCGCAGCTGGCGGCGGCGGTGATGTTCGGCGGCTCCTACCTTCTGGCCAAGCGCCTGACGGGCATCGCCGCGCCGACCGAGATCGTCGGGATGCTGACGCTGGTTGTGGCGGTCTGCCTCGCGCCATTGGCGATTGCGCAATGGCAGCCGGTCACGCTCAAGGAAGCGGGGCTTCTGGGGCTGGTGGCGGTGCTGGCAACGTTGGCCCATTATGCCATGACACGGGCCTTTGCGGCGGCCCCCATCAGTGCGACCCAGCCGGTGGTCTTCCTGCAGCTGGTCTGGGCGTCGGCTGCGGGCTGGTTCATCTTTGGCGAGGCGGTCGACCCCTATGTGATCGCTGGCGGGGCGATCATCGTGTCGTCGGTCAGCTATATGGCGTGGCGCGAGGCGCGGCTGAAGCGGCGTGTGACGCCCTTGGCCGGTGCCACCAAGCAGATCTGAAAAACGCGCCCCTCGGGGCGCGTTCTCGTTTGTCGGTGCTATGGCTTATGCCGCTGATCCCTGTGGGTCGATCAGCTTGCCGATCACCCCTTCGCGGGTGATCTTGCGCCCGTCGTCAAGCGCGACGACAGGATGCGTGCGCAGGAGCTGCATCACGTCCTTGACCGGTGCATGCGCGGCCAGAACCGGTCCCTCGGCGGGGCCATCCTCGGCCAGATCCTCGGCGGTCAGCACGCCCATCGGGTTCATATGCGCGACGAAATCCTGCACATATTCGTCGATCGGGTTGGCGATGATCTCGCGGGCGGTGCCCACCTGAACGATACGCCCGCCTTCCATCAGCGCGATGCGGTTGCCGATCTTGAAGGCCTCGTCGAGATCGTGGCTCACGAAGATGATCGTGCGTTTCAGCTTGGCCTGCAGCTCCAGAAGCTCGTCCTGCAGCTTGGCGCGGATCAGCGGGTCGAGCGCGGAGAAGGGCTCGTCCATCAGCAGGATCGGTGCGTCAGTGGCGAAGGCACGCGCCAGACCCACACGCTGCTGCATGCCGCCCGACAGCTCGCCCACACGGACATCCGCCCATTGCGCAAGACCCACCAGCTCCAGCTGGTGCTCGACCTTCGCACGACGTTCCGCCTTGGACATGCCGCCAAGCTCCAGCCCGAGGCCCACATTCTCGCGCACCGAGCGCCAAGGAAGCAGGCCGAATTGCTGGAAGACCATCGCGATATGGTGGCGGCGGACATTGAGAAGGTCCTTGCCCTTAGCATGGCTGACATCCACACGGCCTTTGGGCGTGTTCACCAGAACCGAGCCGCGGCAGACGGGGTTGAGCGCATTGACCGCGCGCAGGAGCGTCGATTTGCCCGAGCCCGAGAGACCCATCAGCACGAGGATCTCGCCCTCGGCCACTTTGAGCGAGCAGTTATGCACACCCAGCACCTGGCCGGTGGCGTCCTTCACCTCGGCGCGGGTTTTTCCTTCGTCCATCAAGGGCAGGGCCGACAGGGGAGCTTCGCCGAAGACGATGGAAACATTGTCGAATTCGATTGCAGGTTTCGCCATCTTACTTCTCCTTACGCACTTCGAGCATCAGGCGAAGCACGGTCGCCAGCGCCACGATGACAAAGCCCGATTCAAAGCCCAGATCGGGTTTCATGCGGTTGAGCCCGTTCATCACCGGCGTGCCGAGGCCACCCGCGCCCACGAGCGTGGCGATCACCACCATCGACAGCGAGAGCATGATGGTCTGGTTGAGGCCCACCATGATCTGCGGGAAGGCGGCAGGAAGCTCGACCTTCCACAGCTTCTGGAACGAGGTCGCACCGAAGGCTTCGGCGGCTTCGGTCAGCGCGGTGGGGGTCGAGGAGATGCCCAGATAGGTGAGGCGGATGGAGGCGGGCAGCGAGAAGATCACTGTCGCGATCAGGCCGGGCACCATGCCGAGGCCGAAGAAGATCACGGCGGGGATCAGATAGACGAAGGTCGGCAGCGTCTGCATCAGATCGAGCACGGGCTCCATGCCGGAATAGATCCAGCGTTTGCGCGCGGCCAGAATGCCCAGAGGCACGCCGATGCCCATACAGACGATACAGCTGACAAGGATCAGCGACAGCGTCTCGGTCGTGTCTTTCCAGTAATCCTGATTGAGGATGAACAACATCCCCAGTGCAACGATCAGGCATTTCTTCCAGCTGCGCTGCAGGCCCCATGTCAGCGCCACGAAGACGAGGATCAGCACCAGCGGCGGAGGCGTCTGTAAGAGCCACAGCACCGCGTCGATCAGGTTTTCCATCACCATCGACAGCCAGTCGAAGAAGCCTGCCGCATTGTCCTTGAGCCAGTCGACCACCGTTTCGGCGGCGTCACCTACGGGGATCTTCCAGTCGATCCCTGAGAACCATTCCATAATGAGTGTACTCCGTCATTCCCTGGTTCTTGCTCCGGCCTCCCGGAGCAAGGTGGAGCGGCAGATATTCTACCGCTCTCTGTTATTACTTGTTCATCGCAGCCTGAAAGGCGGTGAAAGCGTCCTTGCCGTCACGGGTGGTCACGCCCTCGAGCCACGGCGCGACCGCGTCCTGATGCGCTTCCAGCCAGTCTGTGGCCGCGTCTTCGGGGTCCTCGCCCTCATCGAGAATGGCCCCCATCAGTGTATTTTCCGCATCGAGCGAGAATTCGAGGTTCTGCAGCAATTTCCCGACATTGGGGCAGGCATCGACATAGCCTGCGGTGGTATTGGTGCGCACTTCCGCGCCACCGTAATCCGGCCCGAACCAGTCATCGCCGCCCGAAAGATAGGTCAGCGTGTAATTGGCATTCATCGGATGCGGTGCCCAGCCCAGAAAAACGATGGGCTTATCACGGTTGGTTGCACGACCAACTTGCGCCAGCATCCCCTGTTCTGAACTTTCGACTACGTTAAAATCGGCAAGATTGAACGCGTTTGCGTCAATCATGTCTTCAATAAGCCGGTTTCCGTCATTGCCCGGCTCGATGCCATAGATCTGATTTCCCAGCTCGTCGGCATGTTTGGCGATATCGGAGAAATCCTTGATGCCGAGCGCGGCGCCGGCGGCATTGGTGGCCAGCGTATATTTCGCACCGGTGAGATTCGTGCGCACGGTATCGACGGTGCCTGCCTCCACATAGGGGGCGATATCGGCCTGCATGGTGGGCATCCAGTTGCCCAAGAATACATCAACATCGCCATTTGCAAGAGCGGTATAGGTGACGGGGACGGAAAGAACGCGGGTTTCGGTCCGGTAGCCCAGCGTTTCGAGTAGTTTGGTCGTTACAGCGGTTGTCGCGGTGATATCGGTCCAGCCGACATCGGAAAATACCACTTCGTCGCATCCTTTCGCCTGCGCCGAAACCGCAAAGGTCATCGAGGCAGCAGTCGCGATAAGAAGGGAACGATAGGTCATAAGCACTCCAGATTTTTTCTAAGATTTTTCTTGATTGACGAGTCAATAAACTATCTTGTAGCCAAGGAATGCAAGTAATTTCTGAGTCAGGAATAGAGCTAATGCCCAAAGTCGGCGCGCAACCGATTAGAAAAGCAGCGTTGATCGACGCCACCATCGCCTGTGTCGGCGAGGCCCGTTCGCTGGAGGTAACGGTGGCGCAGATCGCCAAACGTGCAGGGATGTCCTCGGCGCTGGCGCATCACTATTTCGGATCGAAAGACCAGATCTTTCTGGCCGCGATGCAGCATATCCTGAGCACCTACGGGCAGGAGGTGCGCGACGCGCTGCGCGGAAAAACCGATCCGGAAGAACGGCTTCGGGCGATCGTGCGGGGCAATTTTGCCGAAGGCAGCTTCCAGACTGAAGCGATCTCGGCATGGCTGAACTTCTATGTTCTGGCGCAGAAAAACGAGAATGCACGCAGGCTGCTGGCCATCTACCAGCGCCGTCTGCAATCGAATCTTCTCTACGCGTTGCGGCCTCTGGTGGGCCGCCACGCGATGGCTGTGGCCGAGGGGCTGGGGGCGTTGATCGACGGCGTCTATATCCGTGCCGCTCTGGTCGACGGGCCTGCCGACCCCAAACGCGCGGTCGGAATCATCATGGAATATCTGGATCGAGAGTTGGAGGGTCACCGGTGAAGGCACAACCCAAAGCAAGCCACTTTGTTGATGGCGACTATATCGAGGATACCGCAGGCGAGGTGATCGAGGTCACCTATGCCTATACGGGCGAGGTTATCGCGAAACTTCATGCCGCAACGCCCGCGGTGATGGAAAAGGCCATTACGTCTGCCGTGCGCGCGCAGAAGGAATGGGCCGCACTGGCACCTGCCGAGCGCGGGCGCATCCTCAACCGCGCCGTGGCAATCATCCGCGCGCGCAATGACGAGCTGGCCGCATTGGAGACGCTCGATACCGGCAAGCCGCTGCAGGAAACGCTGGTGGCGGACTGGCCGTCGGGGGCGGATTCGCTCGAGTATTTCGCGGGTCTTGCGGCGACGCTGACCGGCGAGACCATGCCGCTGGGCGGGGATTTCGCCTATACGCTGCGCGAGCCTCTGGGCGTTTGCGGCGGGATCGGTGCGTGGAACTACCCCAGCCAGATCGCCTGCTGGAAAGCCGCGCCCGCACTCTCGACCGGCAATGCGATGGTGTTCAAGCCCTCCGAGGTGACGCCGCTCGGCGCGCTGAAACTGGCCGAGATCTTCATCGAGGCGGGGGTGCCTGCGGGCGTCTATAACGTCGTGCAGGGCTTTGGTGCCGTGGGCGCACAGCTCGCCACCGATCCGCGCATCGCCAAGGTCTCGCTGACGGGCTCGGTGCCGACGGGGGCCAAGGTCTATGCCGCAGCCGCGCCGCATATGAAACATGTGACGATGGAGCTGGGCGGTAAATCGCCCCTGATCGTGTTCGAGGATGCCTCGATCAAGGATGCCGTCGGTGCGGCGATGCTGGGGAACTTCTACTCCTCGGGCCAGATCTGCTCGAACGGCACCCGCGTTTTCGTGCATAAGTCGATCAAGGAGCAGTTCCTCAAGGAGCTGGCCGAGCGCACCGCCAAGATCCGTATGGGTGACCCGATGGATATGGCGACCGATTTCGGCCCGCTGATCACCAAGCGCCAATACGAGCAGGTGGCGGGCTATCTCGAGAAAGCCAAGGCCGAAGGCGCGCGGCTGGTCTGTGGCGGCACTGCGCTCGACGGCCAATTCGTCGAGCCGACCGTCTTTGCCGATGTGAAGGACGATATGTCCATCGCCTGCGAGGAGATCTTCGGCCCCGTCATGTCGGTGCTCGATTTCGAGACCGAGGACGAGGTCGTGGCACGGGCCAATGACACGCAATTCGGTCTGGCGGCGGGTGTCTTTACCCGTGATCTGGCGCGCGCCCATCGCGTGGTCGCCAATCTGGAAGCCGGCACCACATGGATCAATGCCTATAACCTGACGCCGGTGGAGATGCCCTTCGGTCCGGTGAAAGCTTCCGGTTTTGGGCGCGAGAATTCGCGCCATGCGATCGAGGCCTATACGCAGGTCAAAGGCGTCTATGTCGGCCTGAATCCTGTCGACAGCCCTTGGTAACAATTGAAGCGGGGGGCGTGCGCGCCCCCCTGAACCGGCGTCCTGTTTTCCCCCGTGCGTGACGGCCTGAAAGGCAATGGTCCCCGAGTGATGGCCCGAGTGATGGAGCGATTGGAATATGAGCGTAGAAGCTGATTATGTTGTGATTGGTGCAGGCTCCGGCGGCACGGCTTTGGCCTACCGTCTGGCCGAGGCCGGAAAGCGCGTGGTGATCATCGAGCATGGGGGGTCGGATGCCGGCCCCTTCATCCAGATGCCGGGCGCTCTGTCCTATCCGATGAATATGGGCATGTATGACTGGGGCTTCCAGTCCGAACCCGAGCCGGGTCTGGGCGGGCGCGTGCTGGCGACCCCGCGCGGCAAGGTGATCGGCGGGTCGTCCTCGATCAACGGGATGGTCTATGTGCGTGGCCATGCAGGGGATTACGAGCACTGGGCCGAGCAAGGCGCCGAGGGCTGGAGCTATGCCGATGTGCTGCCCTATTTCAAACGGCAGGAAACATGGCATGGCGCCGGAGATGGCGGTGACCGTGACTGGCGCGGCACGTCCGGTCCGTTGCATGTCAGCCGTGGCCCGCGCAAGAACCCGCTCTTCGATGCCTTCGTGCAGGCGGGGCAGGAGGCGGGCTATGCCTATACCGCCGATTACAACGGCGAGCGTCAGGAAGGCTTCGGCCCGATGGAGGCCACCATCTATAAAGGCCGTCGCTGGTCCGTGGCCAATGCCTATCTGCGCCCCGGCCAGAAGGCGTTCGGGGACCGTCTGGCTGTGGTCAAGGCGCTTGCGTTGCGCGTGGTCTTTGACGGCAAGCGTGCGATCGGTGTCGAGGTCGAGAAGGCAGGCAAGAAGCAGGTCATTTCTGCCCGCGCCGAGGTGATCGTGGCCGCAAGCTCGATCAATACGCCCAAGATCCTGATGCTCTCGGGCGTGGGGCCTGCGGCCCATCTGCGCGAGCATGGGATCGAGGTTCTGGCCGACCGTCCCGGTGTGGGCGGCAACCTGCAGGACCATCTCGAGGTCTATTTCCAATATGCCGCGAAAGAGCCGATCACGCTCTACAAATACTGGAATATCTTCGGCAAGGCTTGGGTGGGGGCGCAATGGCTCTTTACCAAGACTGGTCTGGGCGCGTCGAACCAGTTCGAGGCCTGCGGGTTTATCCGTTCGGACAAGGGCGTGCGCTATCCCGATATCCAGTATCACTTCCTGCCGCTGGCCGTGCGTTATGACGGCAAGGCCTCGGCCGAGGGGCATGGCTTCCAGGTCCATGTCGGGCCGATGCGGGCGGCCTCGCGGGGCCGTGTCTCGCTGCGTTCAGGCGATGTGCGCGACAAGCCAAGGATCTTCTTCAATTATATGAGCGAGGATCAGGACTGGGTGGATTGGCGCAAGACCCTGCGTCTGACGCGCGAGATCTTCGATCAGCCCTCGATGGCCCGCCATGTGGCGCGCGAGATCCAGCCGGGCTCGGATGTGACCTCGGATGAGGCGCTGGATGATTTCGTGCGCGAGCATGCCGAGAGCGCCTATCATCCCTGTGGCACTGCGCGTATGGGCCGTGCCGATGACATCCATGCGGTGGTCGATCCCGATGGCCGCGTGATCGGGGTCGAGGGGCTGCGCGTGGCCGATAGCTCGATCTTCCCGCGCGTGACCAATGGCAACCTCAACGGTCCGTCGATCATGGTGGGCGAGAAGATCGCCGACCATATCCTTGGCCGCCGTTTGCCTGCCGAGAATAGCGAGCCGTGGTTCCACCCCGACTGGGAGAACTCCCAGCGTTAATCCGCCGCTAGCCCCTTGGGTTAACTGAGATATCTCTGGACAATACCGGCATGCCCCGCGATATGTGGGGCATGTTTCGTTTTGTTTATGTTCTGCTGATCGCTTTGATCGCCTGCGCCCCGCCCGTGCTGGCCGAAACCGTGTCCGGCAAGGCGCGTGTCGTCGATGGCGATACGCTGGAGATCAACCATCGCAAGATCCGTATCTCCGGGATCGACGCGCCCGAAAGCAGCCAGAACTGCACCCGAGCGGATGGTCGTGGCTGGGCGTGTGGACGCGAGGCGACAGGTCTCATGCGTAAACTCGCCGCAGGCAAAGTGGCCTGCACGGGCGGCAGTTCGGATCGCTATGGCCGGTTGATTGCGGTCTGCAAGGCCAAAGGGCAGGATATCGGCGCGCAGATGGTCGTGCAGGGCTATGCGATGGCCTATCAGACCTATTCCAAAGCCTATGTCTCGCAGGAGAAATCCGCGATGATCGCCAAGCGCGGCCTCTGGGCAGGGACATTCCAGACCCCCGCCGAATACCGCGCGCATAAGAACGACGCCCCCGACAGCAGGGCCTCGGCAGGCTGCACGATCAAGGGCAATATCTCGAAAAACGGCAAGCTCTACCACATGCCGGGCTCGGCCTCCTATGCCGCCACCAAGATCAGCACGGCCAAGGGGGAGCGATGGTTCTGCACCGAGGCCGAGGCCCGGAAGGCCGGTTGGGTCCGCGCGCATTGACACCGCCTTGATCCGTATCAAAGAGCGTCACCCGCGCCTTTGGTATCATGACCTCGCAAACCAGAAAGGCGGAGGTCCGGAATGACTGAACATCTTCATACCCTGAGTGTCGAATTCCCCGCATATCGTGTCCAGCTGCGCGAGTTGAAGGCGGCCGATCCGCATGCCGCGCGTCTGATGGAGGAATACGAGGCCATCAACGAGCAGGTCCAGCGCGCGATGGAGGGAGTGCAGCCAATAGAGGCGCTGGCCGAGGTGGATCTGCGCAAGAAACGCGCGATGCTCAAGGACCAGATCGCACGGGCTCTGGCGCAGGAAGTGACAGCGGCCTGAGGTGTCCACCATAGAGATCCTGAAGCCTCCGGTCCTCGGGCCGGAGGCTTCGTCATGTCAGGCGATGTCGTAGGGCAGAAGGCCGCGCCGGTCGAGATCGACGGTCAGTTTGCGCTCGAGCGGCGGCACCGAGCGCTGGTGGCAGTTGCGGCGCTCGCAGATCCGGCAGGAGATGCCGATCGGCTCATAGGCGCGTGGATTACCCAGCTCCATATCATCGGCATAGACCACATCCTTGGCATGGCTGACCTCGCAGCCCAGACAGAGCGAATAGCGCCGCACGGGGGCATGGAAGCTGCCACCCTGCTTGGACACGTCCTTCGCGATACACAGATAACGCGCGCCGTCCGGCGTCTCCGCCAGCTGGCGCAGGAAGCGGGTGGGGGTTTCAAACGCCTGATGCGCGATCCAGAGCGGGCAGGAGCCCCCGAACCGCGCGAATTGCAGCCGTGTGGCCGAGTGGCGCTTGGTAATGGTGCCTGCCTGATCGAGGCGCATGAAGAAGAAGGGGAGCCCCTTGGCGCCGGGTCGCTGGAGCGTGGAGAGGCGGTGGGCGACCTGCTCGATGGAGGCACCGAACAGCTCGGCGAGGATTTCCAGATCGTGGCGGTTGTCCTGCGCGGATTCCAGAAACTCGACATAGGGCATCACGGCCGCGCCCGCGAAATAGTTGGCCAGCCCGATCTTGGCGATGGAACGTGCGGTTTCCGACTGGAAGCGCGCCAGATCCAGAGTGGCCTCCAGAAGCTCGTTCTGGGTGATCAGCGCCACCTGATGCATCAGCTGGAAGGCCTGAGTGGATTTCTTGGCATGGCGGGCAATGGTGATGATGCGCCCGTCGCGCTCGCGCACGCCCGAGATATCGGCGAATTGCACGCGGATGCCACGGGCCTCCAGCGCCTCGATCGCCCGCGGGATCGGCTCGGCGCGTGTGCCATCGGGGCGAGCGAAATGTTCGGCTGCACGGTCGACCGCATCGATGTAATTGTCGCAGTAATGGAAGAAATCGCGCACCTCTTCCCAAGGGCTCTGCACGGTGCTGGCATCCTGACCGAGAGCGGCATTCAGCGAGGCGAGTTTCTCGTGGGTGCGGCGATAGGCGCTGTGGAGTTCGAGGAAGGATCGCGCCAGTGCCGGTGCATTGGAGGCCGCAAGCCGCAGATCGGCCATCGGTGTCGAGGCGTCGGCGAAGATCGGGTCGGCCAGAGCCTCGGTCATGTCCGAGACCAGACGTTCGGCATCGCCTGCAGAAAGCTCGGTCACATCCAGCCCGAATTCGGAGGCGAGCGCCAGCACCACCTGTGCCGAGACGGGGCGATGGTTGTTTTCCATCTGGTTGAGATAGGGCAGGGACACGCCCAGCCTGTCGGCAAAGACCTTCTGGGTCAGGCTCAGACGGGTGCGGGTCTCGCGCAGTTTGATGCCTGCATAGAGTTTGGGTGTCGCCATGCCTGATCTCCTTTGCAAACCCGCTGATACATATGCAAACCCCGTTTGGTCAATTGCCTTTGCGTGCGGTTTCGGTTTAGCTGCCGCCAGTTTTCGGGGGTGGATATGCGTCAATTCAGTCTGGTTGTGCTGATGGCCTGCGGGCTTGGGTCCGGTCTGGCAGGCTGTGCGCCCGAGCCTCTGACGCAGGCCGATCTGGCGCAGATGGCGCATCCTTCCGCACAGATCCGTGCGCAAGTGGAGGCGCTGATGCCCGCCGCGATGGCGGAGCTGGACCCGATGGAGGCGCGTATCCTCTCCGAGGGGCGTCCGCTGAACGCGGTCGAGACGGGTTATGCGCTAAAGGCCGGTGTGCATCACCCCGAGCGGGTGCGTGTTCTCGCATGGCAGGGGAGGTTCCCCGCGCCGAAAAATAAGGCCCTTGCCAGGGTCTATAAGCCCGCAAACGCGCTGGCGATCACCTTCGGCTACGGGATCGCGGCGCGTCAGGAGGACCCGTATCTGATCGCGCATGAGCTGGTACATGTGGCGCAATACGAGCGTCTTGGCGGGCGCGAGGCCTTCACGCGCGAATATCTGACGCAGGAGCTTGTGCTCGGGGGCTACGCGACCCCGCTGGAGCGCGAGGCTTTCAAACGCGGCCACCGGATCGCGCCGGTGCCGGCGGGGGCAACCCGCCGCTGGATCGAGTCACTGGATTAAGTATTTCGCATTTGCGGCGAAAGCGGTGTTGATTTTGGGCCGCTGACCTATTGCGCGCTTGACCCGCGCCGCGCTCCGCGTAAGGCTGGCCAGTAGAATGTGTCGGCGACCATCGGCTTGTTGCGTGACGAATAGCCTTATTTCCTTCGGTTTATTAGCAGATTATGCAATTAGCAACGCAGGCTTTGCCAATAGTTTGCAAATTTTCCGAATTCCGCTTTGATGTTACCCTGCGCCTGCATACTGTCGGGGCAAGGAGAGGGGAGTTTCATGAGAGATATTCTGCAAGAGCTTGAGGACCGCCGCGCACAGGCCCGTCTGGGCGGAGGGGAGCGCCGCATTGCCGCGCAGCACAAGAAGGGCAAGCTGACGGCGCGCGAGCGGATCGAGCTCTTGCTCGATGAGGGCTCCTTTGAAGAATTCGACATGTTCAAGACCCATCGCTGCGTGGATTTCGACATGCAGGCTGACAAACCTTATGGCGATGGGGTGGTGACCGGCTGGGGCACGATCAATGGCCGTATGGTTTATGTGTTCTCGCAGGATTTCACCGTCTTCGGTGGCTCGCTTTCCGAGACCCATGCCGAGAAGATCTGCAAGATCATGGACATGGCGATGCAGAATGGCGCGCCGGTGATCGGGCTGAACGACTCGGGCGGGGCGCGGATCCAGGAGGGTGTGGCCTCGCTTGCGGGCTATGCCGATGTGTTCCAGCGCAATGTCGAGGCGTCTGGCGTGATCCCGCAGATCTCGGTGATCATGGGGCCCTGTGCGGGCGGCGCGGTCTACAGCCCCGCGATGACCGACTTCATCTTCATGGTGAAGGACAGCTCCTATATGTTCGTGACCGGCCCCGATGTGGTGAAGACGGTCACCAACGAGGTGGTGACCGCAGAAGAGCTGGGCGGCGCGCTGACCCATACCAAGAAATCCTCGGTGGCGGATGGGGCCTTCGAGAATGATGTCGAAGCACTTTACGAGGTCCGCCGTCTGGTGGATTTCCTGCCGCTGTCAAACCGTGAGAAAGCGCCCGTGCGGCCCTTCTTCGATGACGTGGCGCGGGTTGAGGACAGCCTCGACACGCTGATCCCCGCCAATCCGAACATGCCCTATGATATGAAAGAGCTGATCACCAAGGTTGCGGATGAAGGCGATTTTTACGAGATCCAGCGCGATTTCGCGGGCAATATCATCACTGGTTTCATCCGGCTCGAAGGGCAGACCGTGGGGGTGGTGGCCAACCAGCCGACCGTGCTGGCAGGATGTCTCGATATCGACAGCTCGCGCAAGGCCGCGCGCTTCGTGCGCTTCTGCGACTGTTTCGAGATTCCGATCCTGACCTTTGTCGATGTGCCCGGCTTCCTGCCGGGGACGGCGCAGGAATATAACGGAGTTATCAAACACGGGGCAAAACTCCTGTTCGCCTATGGCGAGGCGACGGTGCCCAAGGTCACGGTGATTACCCGCAAGGCCTATGGCGGCGCCTATGACGTGATGAGCTCGAAACATCTGAAGGGCGATTTCAACTACGCATGGCCCACGGCAGAGATTGCGGTGATGGGCGCCAAGGGAGCGGTGGAAATCCTCTACCGGTCCGAGCTGGGCGAGCCCGAGAAGATCGCCGCGCGGGTGAAAAACTACGAGGACCGCTTCGCCAATCCATTCGTTGCGGCCGAGAAGGGGTTCATAGACGAGGTGATCCAGCCCCGCTCGACGCGCCGCCGTGTGGCGCGGGCCTTTGCGTCGCTGCGCTCCAAGAAACGCAGTATGCCGATGAAGAAGCACGATAATATTCCGCTGTAAGAGGTCAGGATGAGGGTTTGGGGGTGTCTGCCCATAACGCTGTGCCGGAGGGTGTTGGCTCTGGTGGCTGTTATTGGTGCGGGGCAGGTCGCGGCGGCGGATATGCCGGCGTCAAGGGTGGCGGTCGCTGTTCCCTCGGGGCGCCATGTCGAATGGCTGACCAGCCAGACCGATGCCAGCGGACCCGAGGGGCTGACGATCCGGCATTTCTTCCTCATGCGCGATCTGACCGAGGATGACGACACCGCGATGGGGGATATGCTGGCGCTGTGCGAGAGCTTCGCGCTTCCACATCTGTCCGCTGTCGGACCGCAGCCCCAACAGATTGTGATCTCGCTTGCCGACCGTCCCGTGGTGTTCGGCACATCCGACCCCGAAGCCACGCAACTTATTGCAGGATATGCGATTTCCGGCGAGCGCTGCGAAGAAGAGATGTTCTGATGCGCCATCGGCGGGAAAATGATAATGGGAATGTGATGGCTCTGTGCAAGCCTTTAGAATCTGCTAGGATCTGCGTGAGCCGTACCGGCTTGGGGTCGTTGGCCACAGGGGATTTCACCTGTGTCTTAACGGCGTCCTTCCCAATCATGCTCACCCCGTTCGGGATGCGTTCCCAGGGTGTGAAAAGGAGAAGAACATGTCGACCAAACTCATTCTCGCGCTTGGCCTCGTTGGTTTCATGGCTGCCTGCGCGCCCAAGCCCGCTCCGGCGCCGATGCCGGCCGAGCCGGTCACCGCAGAGCCCGTTTACCACAGCAAGCTCTGACCTTATTCGCGGGCAGGGGGCATCCCCTGCCTGCACCCCCGAAAAACCTTTGATCCGCCCCCAACTTCTGGCCGATTGCGCCAATCTGGGACGGACAGCGCCTTCAGAAGTGTTTATGAGGACTATGCCAGCGCAGACGCGTCTGGCCATGATTCCGCATCCGGCATGGAGCATCCCCTGCCGCGTGACGAACACTAGACCGGAGACCGCTCCGGAGAAGAGAGGCGCCAAATGCTGAAACACCGTGGTTTCCCCGGGCGTTTGCCCAGCACCGATCACCAATTCGTCATCCGCCGTGCCAACAAAAAGGGCGCGACGAAGATCATCCGCCGTGAGCGGTTCAAGGACCGTGCGGCGATGGACCGTAAGGCCGATGAAGGCTTCATGGCCGCTTTGTGGAATTATTTCGGCGAGGAGCCTTTCGAGCGCGGAAATCTGGATGCGGGCCGCATCAGCTGGCTGTTCGGCCGTGAGGTCGTGGCCGCGGAAGATCCGTTCGATCCCGAGTCCTATGAGGCGCTTCTGAAGATCGACCGGCGTCGGGCCGAAAGTTCCTTCCCCGAGGTCTTCGCCGATCCCGGCGCGTTCGACTGGGACGAGAATGACGAGGACGATTGGGACTGATGCGACACGGGTCTGATAGAAAACGGCAATTTCTTGCTGCTGCCTCCGCGTCGGGGGTTGCAAGAGACGCCCATCGCGCGCAGGTTGATTTCTATCAGCCCGGAGCTATCTGGACTGATGCCTCTCTCGAGAGGAAACTCCCTGTTGGAACTTGCCGACCTGACCTCATGGTGCATCCTGCCCATGTCAGGTCGGATTTTTTCCGCGGCGTCAGCGTGTCTTCCTCCGGTTTTTCTAAGCGGATTTTTTCTCAGCTTCGGCAAGGCTTTGCCGAGGGGCGCGCGCTTGCGCGCAGCTGTGCACGAATCCGCTTTTCTTCTTCGTATTCCGCACTAGGTTCACATCGGAACACAGTTTTTCACGGAGTAGAAATCCTATGCGTAAATCGGCAATTCTCGTCGCGATCCTCGGCGCAACCGCAGCACTCGCAGGCTGCCAGTCGGGTAACGGTTATGGCAATGGCGGCTTCCTCAACAGCGATGGTGGCCGCGCGCTCGTGGGCGCAGGTGCAGGCGCGCTCGTTGCCGACGCGACCGACAATAACGTTGTTGCAGGTGCCGCACTTGGCGCGGGCGCAGGTGCGCTCTGCGACGACGCGGGTGTCTGCTCGCGCAGCTACTGAGTTTCGCGACACGGACGCTCGCCGTCCGTGCCGTAGGACTATTCGGGAAACGCCATCGGTGCCATGCGCTCCGGTGGCGTTTTTCGTGCCGGATGACAGAAGGAACAGAGTGGGATGGAGGGAAGGCCGCGGCTGACCTTCGGGCCCGCGGGCTTGCCTTCCCCCCGAGGGAGGAAAGCCGATGTTCAAGAAGATCCTGATTGCCAACCGTGGCGAGATCGCCTGTCGCGTGATGAAGACCGCACGCGAGATGGGCATCCAGACGGTGGCCGTCTATTCGGATGCCGATGCGCAGGCGTTGCATGTGCAAATGGCCGATGAGGCGGTGCATATCGGCCCGCCACCCGCCAACCAGTCCTATATCGTGATCGACAGGATCATGGAGGCGATCGCCAAGACCGGCGCCGAGGCCGTGCATCCGGGCTATGGCTTCCTGTCGGAGAACTCCAAGTTTGCCGAGGCACTGGAGGCGGCTGGCGTGGCCTTTATCGGCCCGCCGGTGAAGGCGATCGAGGCGATGGGCGACAAGATTACCTCGAAAAAGATCGCGCAGGAGGCGGGGGTCAATACGGTTCCGGGCTATATGGGACTGATCGGGGATGCCGAGGAGGCGGTGAGGATCTCGGAAGAGATCGGCTATCCGGTGATGATCAAGGCCTCTGCCGGTGGCGGTGGCAAGGGGATGCGGATCGCGTGGAACGCGCAGGAGGCCCGAGAGGGGTTCCAGTCCTCCAAGAACGAGGCGGCCAGTTCTTTCGGCGATGACCGGATCTTTATCGAGAAATTCGTCACCCAGCCGCGCCATATCGAGATCCAGGTGCTCTGTGATGCGCATGGCAATGGTATCTGGCTGAACGAGCGCGAGTGCTCGATCCAGCGGCGGAACCAGAAGGTGATCGAGGAGGCGCCCTCGCCCTTCCTCGATGCCGAGACCCGCAGGGCTATGGGCGAGCAATCCGTCGCTCTGGCCAAGGCGGTGGGCTATACTTCGGCTGGGACGGTCGAGTTTATTGTCGATGGTGACAAGAACTTCTATTTCCTCGAGATGAATACCCGCCTGCAGGTCGAACATCCGGTGACCGAGCTGATCACCGGTATCGATCTGGTCGAGCAGATGATCCGCGTGGCCAATGGCGAGCCTTTGTCGATCCGCCAAGATGATATGAAGATCAATGGCTGGGCGATGGAGAGCCGGCTTTATGCCGAGGATCCTTATCGCAACTTCCTGCCCTCTATCGGCCGGTTGACGCGGTACCGTCCGCCGGTTCAGGGGCAGACCGCCTCTGGCGGGATCGTGCGCAACGATACCGGCGTCTACGAGGGTGGCGAGATCTCGATGTTCTACGACCCGATGATCGCCAAGCTTTGCACATGGGGCCCGACCCGCGCCGATGCGATCGAGGAGATGCGCGTGGCGCTCGACCGGTTCGAGGTGGAAGGCATCGGGCATAACCTGCCGTTCTGCGCCGCCGTGATGGACCATGAGCGATTCATCTCGGGCAATATCACCACCGCCTTCATTGCCGAGGAATATCCCGAAGGGTTCGAGGGGGTGACGCTCGGGGCGGATATGCTCAAGCAGGTGGCGGCCTCGGTTGCGGCGATGGAGCGGGTCGCCGAGATCCGGCGCACGCGGATTTCCGGAACGCTGGGCAATCACGAGCGCAAGGTGGGCGATGACTGGGTGGTGACGCTTCAGGGCGAGACCTATCGCGTGACGATCCATGCCGATCGTGCGGGGGCCGATGTCGGCTTCGACGATGGCACCACGCTGCGTGTCAGCTCGGACTGGACGCCCGGGGACCAGCTGGCCGAGCTGCTGGTGGACGGGGCGCCTCTGGTGCTGAAGGTCGGCAAGGTCTCGATGGGCTATCGTATCCGGCTGCGTGGCGCGGATCTGAAGGTTCTGGTGCAGTCACCCCGCCAGCACGAGCTTTATCAGCTGATGCCCGAGAAGCTGCCGCCCGACACCTCGAAACTGCTTCTGTGCCCGATGCCTGGACTGGTCGTGAAGATCAATGTCGCGGCGGGCGACGAGGTGCAGGAAGGTCAGGCGCTGGCTACCGTCGAGGCGATGAAGATGGAGAACATCCTGCGCGCGGAGCGCCGCGGCGTGGTGAAATCGGTCAATGCCGAAGCGGGTGCCTCGCTGAAGGTGGATGACGTGATCATGGAGTTCGAATGAGCGCCACGGTCGATCATAGAATGCCTGCGAGGCGCGGGGGGCTCTCCGCGCTGAGGGCGCCGCGGCGGATCTCCTCGCGGCGCAGCGGCATCTTGTCGATCGACCGGATCACCTCGCGCCCCGTCCATGGCAGCGGCTTGCGCAGCGCCACTGTCCCGTCTTTGGCGAGGATCACCAGCGCGAACCCCGTGGGGCGCAGCTTGCGGCGGATCTCGCTGGGCGTGGCGGGGTCGGTATCGGTGATCACCACCACATCTCGGGCCGCAAGTTCTGGCCAGCGGTCTTCCAGCTCGGCGATCTGGTCGGCAAACGCGGGGTCTGCGGGGCTGTCGGCAAAGACCACGACGGGGCGTTTCTGCCAGACGAAATCATTCAAATTCGCCATATCTGCGGGAATCGGAGCGAAAGGGACTACTGGCTGGGCCTGCGCCAGACGTGGTTCATCCTTCGGTTGCGCCGGATCCTGCGCAAGAGCGCTGTGTATTGGAAAGGCAAGAAAAAATGCCGCTAACCAGAATGGTGCCATTGTCGTCATTCCGGCGACAGATTGTTTAGCGACCCGTCGGCCCCTGATTTCGTTATTAAAACTCAATTCAAATCCTCCCGTTAAGCAGTTTTCCAGAGATCGCGGCGCATACTCGGCCTCGGGGCCTGTCCCCGCGTGGAGTCGCGGCACATTGCCAGACGCGCTTTCTGGAAAGAGCTTTCTCTTGGACGTTATACTACATTTAGGGGTCCACCGCACGGCCACAACCTCGTTTCAGAACTGGATGCTTGCGAATTCGGGCATCCTGTCGCGTCAGGGGGTGGCTTTCTGGGGACCGGAGCGCACGCGGGCGGGGCTGTTCTCGGGCTTGATCAAGCGCGCCGATCTGGTCTCGGCGCAGGATATCCTCTCGGCGCGGCGCTCGACCACGCGGATCCGGATGGAGATCGACAGGATCGAGGATCAGGGCTTCCACACCTTGATCATCAGCGAGGAGAACCTCATCGGGTCGATCCCGCATTGCCTGAGCTACGGGATGCTCTACCCCGATGCGCGCGGACGACTGGAACGGGTGGCAATGGTGCTCGGCCCGCATCTGACGGGCGTCGCAATGGGGATCCGGCGCTATGATGCGTGGTGGGCCTCGATGCTGGCGGTCGAGCGGGTGCGTGGCGGCGAGGCGGCAACGCCCCAGCGGCTGCGGATGCTGGCGCAGAACGGGCGTGGCTGGCCCTGTGTGATCGATGCGGTCGAGGGCGCTTTCGGGGTGCGCCCTCAGGTCTGGACGCATGAGGCGATGGCGGGCCGTCACGAGATTCTTCTGCGACGGTTGGCGCCGAAACTCAGCCTGACGCCGGGCCTCACCGTTGCGGTTGAGCGCGCGAATGCCGCCGCCGCCGTTCAGGGGCAATTGGGCCGGGGCTATATGCCGTTCAGCATTATGCAGCGGGGTCAGATGACCGCGCGTTATCAGGCAGAGCTGGAAACCCTGCGCCGTGGTCGCAGGGATCTGGCAATCATGGAAACGGGAGGTGCCGCGCCGGGAGGATATTCGGCCATGCCTCTCACGGAGGAAGGATGGGTCGATGACCAGCAAAACCGAGGCCGACAAGCAAGCGGAATGGGCTGAACTCGCGGCGAAGGAGCTGCGCGGCAAGCCTCTGGACAGTCTCGACTGGGAGACGCTGGAGGGCATCCGTGTGAAGCCGCTCTATACGGCGGCCGATACTGAAGGGCTGGACCATCTGGGCACGATGCCCGGGATCGCGCCCTATACCCGCGGCCCCAAAGCTACGATGTATGCCGGCCGCCCATGGACGATCCGGCAATATGCGGGCTTCTCCACGGCCGAAGAATCCAACGCGTTCTATCGCCGTGCGCTGGCGGCCGGCCAGCAAGGTATCTCGGTGGCCTTCGATCTGGCGACCCACCGTGGCTATGACAGTGACCACCCCCGCGTGGTGGGTGATGTTGGCAAGGCCGGTGTGGCGATCGACTCGGTCGAGGACATGAAGATCCTGTTCGATGGCATTCCGCTGGATAAGGTCTCGGTCTCGATGACGATGAATGGCGCGGTCATCCCGATTCTGGCAAATTTCATCGTGGTGGGGCAGGAGCAGGGCCATGACAAGGACGTGCTTTCGGGCACGATCCAGAACGATATTCTCAAGGAATTCATGGTGCGGAATACCTATATCTATCCGCCCGAACCCTCGATGCGGATCATCGCGGATATTATCGAGTATACCGCGAACGAGATGCCGAAGTTCAATTCGATATCGATTTCCGGCTATCATATGCAGGAGGCAGGCGCGAATCTCGTGCAGGAGTTGGCCTATACGCTGGCCGACGGGCGCGAATATGTGCGCACGGCCATTGCCGCCGGTATGGATGTGGATAAATTCGCCGGTCGTTTGTCCTTCTTCTTCGCGATCGGGATGAATTTCTTCATGGAGGCGGCCAAGCTGCGCGCGGCCCGCACGCTCTGGTCGCGGATCATGGCGGAATTTTCGCCCCAGAACCCGCAATCGAGCATCCTGCGCACCCATTGCCAGACCTCGGGCGTGTCTTTGCAGGAGCAGGACCCCTATAACAACGTCATCCGCACCGCCTATGAGGCAATGGCAGCGGCCTTGGGCGGAACGCAATCGCTCCATACCAATGCGCTCGACGAGGCAATTGCGCTGCCTACCGATTTCTCGGCGCGGATCGCCCGCAATACCCAACTGATCTTGCAGGAAGAAACCGGCATCACCAATGTGATCGATCCGCTTGCGGGCAGCTATTATGTCGAGAGCCTGACGGCGAACCTGATCGAGGAGGCGTGGAAGCTGATCGAGGAGGTCGAGGAGATGGGCGGCATGACCAAGGCCGTGGCCTCGGGCATGCCCAAGCTGCGGATCGAGGAGACGGCGGCCAGACGTCAGGCGCTGATCGACCGTGGTCAGGATGTCATCGTGGGGGTCAACAAATACCGTCTGGCGCAGGAAGAGCCGATCGATATTCTCGATATCGACAACGTCAAGGTGCGCGAGAGCCAGATCGCGCGGCTGACACAGATGCGGGCGAGCCGCGACGAGGCGGCCTGTCAGGGGGCGCTGGACGAGCTGTCGCGCCGCGCCGCGGAGGGGGGAAACCTGCTCGAGGCGGCGGTCGAGGCCGCGCGGGCGCGGGCCTCGGTAGGGGAGATCTCGATGGCGATGGAGAAGGAATTCGGGCGTCACCGCGCCGAGGTGAAGACCCTCGCGGGGGTCTATGGTTCGGCCTATGAGGGGGATGAGGGCTTTACCCAGATCCAGCGTGATGTGGAGGCCTTTGCCGAGGCCGAGGGCCGCCGCCCGCGGATGCTGGTGGTGAAGATGGGGCAGGACGGTCATGACCGCGGTGCAAAGGTCATCGCCACGGCTTTCGCCGATATCGGCTTCGACGTGGATGTGGGGCCGCTGTTCCAGACGCCGGAAGAGGCGGCGCAGGATGCGGTGGATAATGACGTCCATGTGGTGGGGATCTCGTCGCAGGCAGCCGGTCACAAGACGCTTGCGCCCCAGCTGATCGAGGCGCTGAAAGCCAAGGATGCCGGGGACATCATCGTGATCTGCGGCGGCGTCATCCCGCAGCAGGATTATGACTTCCTGAAAAAGGCGGGGGTCAAGGCGATCTTCGGTCCGGGCACCAACATCCCGACCGCCGCCAAGGAGATCCTGCAGATCCTCGAGGCGCAGCGCGGCTAGGGGCGCCGCGCTGGCAGGCTCGCCACTGGTCGCCATCCTGCCCGTAATCGCGGGCGAGGGCGGCGATCAGGCCCATATCGGTGCTGTCGAGCGGTCCGTCATGGAAGGGGCGGAAACGCAGACGGACAGCAGGCAGGATACGATCGTGATCGGGCGAGGTATAGCCGAAGAGCTGCGCCAGCGTCAGGAATTGCGCCATATCCGGTGCCAGACCGTCTACCGGTTGCGAGGGCATGACCGCCAGCCCCTGTCGGGCCAGACGTGCCCAGTCAAATCGCGGACCCGGGTCAAATTTGCGGGCGGGTGCCATGTCGGAATGGGCGATCACATTCTGCGGCGGGATCTGCCATTGGCGCAAGATACGGGCCAGCAGCCCTTCGAGCGCCGCCATCTGTGTATGGGAAAACGGCCGTGTACCGGGATTGTCGAGCTCGATCCCGATGGAGCGGGAGTTCAGATCGCTACAGTCGCCCCAGTGTCCGACACCGGCATGCCATGCGCGGCGCGCCTCGTCGACCAGCTGCATCATCGTGCCATCATTGCCGATGAGCCAATGGGCGGAGACCTCGGCTGCCGGATCGCACAGGCGCTCCCGGGCCGAGGCCATGTCTTTCATGGCTGTGAAATGCAGGACGACATGGTCAGGGCGCGCACCTTCCCGTCGCTCTCCATGGTTGGGCGAGGGGAAGGGCTCTGTCATCAGTTACGGGCGGCCTGGAACGGGCGCGGATCCCAGCCACAGGCGAAACCGTCGCCATCGGGATCCAGATTGCCCGGATCCTTCTCGGGACCGCCATTGGCCAGGAAGGCGATCTGCGCCTTGTCGGGCGAGACATATTTCGCGCAGGCCTTTGTCGTGGAATTGAACTTGATCCCGCCGCGCGTATAGACCGACTGGCCCGGCTGGTTATTGACCGAGAGCGCATAGGCGGCAAGGTTGGGGCCGCCGGAGCCCGATGCTGCACTATAGGTGTCGCCCGCGGTCTTCTGTGCGGGGGCAGGGGCGGTGAACGTGTCCTCTGCGCGCTCGGCCGCTGTTGCGGTGCTCGAATAGGGCGAGGAGGCAGGGGCGTAATCGGTGACCTGCTGCCCGCCCGATTGCGGGGCCGTCGCGTTGAGGGCCGCCAGCGTGTCGGCCCCCAGTTGTGCGTTGGGGTCATTGGCGGGGGCGGCCGCCGCAGCGGTCGTGCCCATGGCCGACATCGGCTGACCCGATGCCGCGGTGGTCGTGGAACCGGCGGTGCTGCCCTGAAGCTGCGACTCGCGCTGCGCCAGATAATCGCGATAGCTTTCATTGCCCCCGATGGCGGGTGCGCCCACACCGGCGGCCGAATTCGGCACGCTCGGCTGGCAGGCGGCAAGCGCCAGCACGGAGAGGGTCAGTGAAAGTCCAAGAACTGGCGCGCGCATGCGGTTACTCCATTACCACCATTGGTTCGGCTTGGCATTGAAGCCTGCCGCACGTTCGAGCACAAGAGCATGGTTGAGCAGCTCGCCCTCTTCCCACGGACGGCCGATCAGCTGCAGGCCGAGCGGAAGCCCCTGTTTATCAAGGCCAACCGGCACCGAAACGCCCGGCAGACCGGCAAGGTTGAGGGTGACCGTGAACACGTCATTGAGATACATCTTGACCGGATCGGCATCCTTCATCTCGCCGATGGCGAAGGCCGAGGAGGGTGTGGTCGGCGCGAGGATGGCGTCGATCCCTGCGGCGAAGGCTTGCTCGAAATCGCGCTTGATCAGCGCGCGCACCTTGCGGGCGCGGTTGTAATAGGCGTCATAGAAGCCAGCCGAGAGCACATAGGTGCCGATCATGATGCGGCGCTGCACCTCGGGGCCGAAGCCCTCGGCGCGGGTCTTGGCATACATGTCGTCGATGCCGTCCCCCTTGCCCAATGTCGCGCGGTGGCCATAGCGCACCCCGTCATAGCGCGCGAGGTTGGACGAGGCTTCTGCCGGCGCGATGACGTAATAGGCGGGCAGGGCGTATTTGGAATGCGGCAGCGAGATATCCACGATCTCGGCGCCGGCATCGCGCAGCATCGCCATACCGTTATCCCAGAGCGCCGCGATCTCTTCGGGCATGCCGTCGAGGCGGTATTCGCGCGGGATGCCGATTTTCTTACCACGGATATCGCCAGTCAGGGCTGCTTCGAAATCCGGCACCGCGATTTCGGTCGAGGTCGAATCCTTGGGGTCATGCGAGCACATCGCCTGCAGCATGATCGCCGCATCGCGCACGTCCTTGGTCATCGGGCCCGCCTGATCGAGCGAAGAGGCATAGGCCACAACACCCCAGCGCGAGCAGCGGCCATAGGTCGGCTTGATGCCGGTGATGCCGGTGAAGGCCGCAGGCTGGCGGATCGAGCCGCCGGTATCGGTGCCGGTCGCCGCCAGGCAGAGGTCTGCCGCCACGGCCGCCGCCGAGCCACCCGAGGAGCCACCCGGCGTGCGGGCTTTGTCATCGACCTTCCACGGGTTGATCGCGGGGCCGTAGCAGGCGGTCTCGTTGGACGAGCCCATCGCGAATTCATCCATCGAGAGCTTGCCCAGCATGACCGCGCCCGCATCCCAAAGGTTCTGGGTGACGGTGGATTCATATTCGGGCTTGAAGCCTTTGAGGATGTTCGAGCCTGCCTGCGTGGGCACGCCCTTGACCGCGAAGAGATCCTTAATCCCCAGCGGGATGCCGCACATGGCAGGCGCATCGCCTGACTTGAGGCGGGCATCGGCGGCCTTGGCCATATCCAGCGCCATCTCGGGGGTCTTGGCCGACCATGCATTGAGCGCATCCGCGCCCTCGATAGCCTTCAGGCAGCTTTCGGTCAGCTCGACAGAGGTCGTCTCGCCCTTGCGCAGCGCGTCACGGGCTTCGGAGATTTTCAGCGTATTGAGGGTCATTCCACCACCTTCGGCACGGCAAAGAAGCCCTCGCGGGCATCGGGGGCGTTCTTGAGGATCTTGTCCTGATAATTGCCATCGGTCACCTCGTCGACGCGGCGCTTGAGGCGCTGCGGGCTGACGGAGGTCATGGGCTCGACGCCCTCGACGTCCACCTCGGTGAGCTGCTCCATGAGGTTGAGCATGTTGGAAAGATCCGAGGCCAGCTCGGGCAGATTGTCTTCGGCCACTTTGATGCGGGCCAGATGCGCCACCTTGCGGGCGGTATCGATGTCGATGGACATATGTTTCTCCGCTGGATTTGGCACGGGTTTAGCGGCAAGACCCCGCGCGTTCAAGGAGAAGCGGTCACGATCGGGCGCTTGCTCTTCCCTTTCTCGCCCTGCCGCCTACAGTCTGGGAGGAAATCTTCCTGATGACCCATGAAAAGGAGAGAAAACCATGAAACTCACATGGCTCGGCCATTCCGGCTTCCGTCTCGAGATCGAGGGCGCGACCCTGCTGATCGACCCTTGGCTTGCGGGCAATCCGACCTTCCCCGAAAGCAGTCGCGCCGAGGCCATCTCGGGGGCGACCCATATCCTTCTGAGCCACGGCCATGGGGACCATTCCGCCGATACCGTGGCCATCGCGCGCGAGCTGGGCATTCCGGTGGTGTGCATTGCCGATATTGCGAGCTACTGGGCCGAGGCCGAGGGGATCGAGACGATGGGCTTCAACAAGGGCGGCACCGTCGATCTGGGCGGCGCCAAGGTCACCATGGTCAATGCGTCGCATTCCTCGAGCATGGATGGCCCGAACGGCCCGATCTATACCGGCACCGAATCGGGCTTCATGATCAAGGGCGAGGGGCGCTGCATCTATTTCTCGGGCGACACCGACATCATGGCCGATATGGCCTGGATGGGCGAATACCACGCCCCCGATATCGGTATTCTCTGCGCGGGCGGCCATTTTACGATGGATATGAAAGCGGCCACTTGGGCGGCCAGGAAATACTTCGATTTCAAGACGGTGATCCCGTGCCATTACAAGACCTTCCCGCTTCTGGAGCAATCGGCGGAAGAAATGGTCAAGGGCCTGCCGGGGGTGGATGTGATCGAGCCCGAAGTGCTTAAGCCCATCGAACTCTAATACAAAAGCCGCGGCAGGGGACTGCCGCGGCTTAATGAAAGCCCCGTGCCGGATCAGGCCGGATCAGGCCGGATCAGGCCGGATCAGGCGGGAATGCTCATACCCTTTTCGGCGGCCAGTTCGCGCATGCGCTTTTGCAGCTTCTCGAAAGCGCGCACCTCGATCTGGCGGATACGTTCCCGCGAGACGTCGTATTTCGCGGAGAGATCCTCGAGCGTCACCGGATCCTCGCGCAGTCGGCGCTCCATGAGAATATCCTTCTCGCGGTCGTTGAGCACATCCATGGCGCCCATCAGCATCTCGCGGCGCGTGTTCAGCTCGTCGCTCTCCGCATAGGCCTCGGCCTGATCGGCATCCTCGTCCTCGAGCCAGTCCTGCCATTGCGCGGCCCCCTCTTCCGAGGCGCCGACCTGTGCATTGAGCGAGGCATCCGAGCCCGACAGACGCCGGTTCATCGAGATAACCTCATCCTCGGTCACATTCAGGTCATGGGCGATCTGGGCCACATTCTCGGGCCGCATATCGCCATCCTCATAGGCACCAATACGGGACTTGGCCTTGCGCAGGTTGAAGAACAGCTTCTTCTGCGCCGAGGTCGTGCCCAGCTTCACCAGCGACCACGAACGCAGGATATATTCCTGAATGGCCGCGCGGATCCACCACATTGCATAGGTGGCAAGGCGGAAGCCCTTCTCGGGATCGAAGCGCTTCACGGCCTGCATCAGGCCCACATTCGCCTCCGAGATCACCTCGGCCTGCGGCAGACCATAGCCGCGATAGCCCATCGCGATCTTGGCGGCCAGACGCAGGTGTGAAGTGACCATCCTGTGCGCGGATTCCGCGTCCTGATGATCGACCCAGCGTTTGGCCAGCATATATTCTTCTTCGGGCTCCAGCAGGGGGAATTTGCGGATTTCCTGAAGATAGCGGTTCAGCCCCTGTTCAGGGCTTGGGGCTGGAAGGTTGGTATAACTCGACATGTGAACCCCTTTCTTTCCGTCTTGACGGCCCGATATGGGAAGGCGGGCCATCTGTTACAAGATGTCGTTTCAGAAACCTTAACGCGTAAAGGCGGCGATGGGTCCGAAATGACCTTTGGCTGGGGAATAGAAAAGAACATGCGCCCGCCGCTTGCAAGCGAAAGGCGCATCATGTGACGTTTAAGTGAACCAATCGGTTCAGATTGAAACATTTCCGCGGAGCGCGGTCAGTAGCTGTTCCATGTCGCCGGGCAGCGGCGAAGAAAATTCCAGCTCCTCGCCCGTCACCGGATGGACAAAGCCCAAGGTGGCGGCATGCAGCGCCTGACGCGGGAAATCCGCCGCCGCATCGATGGCTGCCTCGCCCAGCGATTTCGGCAGCTTGCGCCGCCCGCCATAAACCGGATCGCCGATCAGCCCGTGGCCCGCATGCGCCATATGCACACGGATCTGGTGGGTGCGCCCCGTCTCGAGCCAGCAATCGATCAGCGCGGCAACGCCCTGCAGGTCCTCGACCGTGCGTGCCCGCGTTACCGCATGGCGCCCGCCGTCAAAGCATACAGCCTGTTTCTGGCGGTCGGTTTTGTGGCGCGCGAGCTGGGAGGTGATCTTGAGCACGCCGCCCTGTTCGAAATTCACACCCTTGGTACCGCGCAGACGCGGATCGGCTGCCGAGGGCACCCCGTGACACACGGCCATATAGTGGCGGTGCACCGTGTGTTTCTCGAACTGTTTGGCCAGCCCGTGATGGGCGGCATCGGATTTGGCCACCACCAGAAGCCCCGAGGTCTCCTTGTCGATCCGGTGCACGATACCCGGGCGCTTCTCGCCGCCGATCCCCGACAGATTGCCACCGAAATGGTGCAAAAGCGCATTGACCAGCGTGCCATCGGGCGTGCCGGGGGCGGGGTGGACCACCATGCCGGCGGGCTTGTTGATGACGATCAGATCGTCATCTTCCCACAAGATCTCCAGATCGATCTTCTGCGCCACGGTCTCGACCTCGCGCGAGGCCTCCACGGTGATCTCGTAGACCTCGCCTGCCGCGACCTTGGTCTTCTGTTCGGTCACCGCCACGCCCTCGCGGGTGACCGCGCCATCGGCGATCAGTTTCGCCAACCGCGAGCGCGAGAGGTTTTCTTCTTCTGGCACAAGTGCGCTCAAAGCCTTATCAAGACGGTCGGCAGGGGGCTCTTCCCCGATTTCGATGCGAAGGATACGCTGTTCCATGTCCGATCCGATCTCCGATCCCGACGCGCCCTTGCCAGAGCTGCGCTTTCTCAAATGGCTGGTGACAGCCCTTGCCGTCACCATGATTGCGGGCCTTCTAACCATCGTGACGCTGCTTGTCATCCGCTTCAATCAACCGAGCGAGAATAAGCTGACCCTGCCAGAGACGATTTCACTGCCCGAAGGGACCAAGGCGGCCTCGGTCACGATGCAGCCCGACCGGATCATCGTAGTGACCGAGGATGGTCGTGTTCTGGTCTATTCGGTATCGGGGCGCCTCACCGGCCAGACGCGGCTGAGCGCCCCATGACCGAGCCGCGGCTGGGCGTTCTCGCGGTCTGTCTCACCCAGACCCATGCGCTTCTGGTGCGCCGCCGTAACCCGCCCGATGCGGGGCTCTGGGGGTTTCCGGGCGGGAAGGTCGATTGGGGCGAGACGGTGGCTCAGGCAGCAACGCGCGAGCTTCGGGAGGAAACCGGCGTTGTGGCGCGGGCAGGGTCGCAAATCGATGCGGGTGATTTCATCACGCGGGACGCGGCGGGCGCGGTGGCATGGCATTACTATCTGGTGGCGATCGCCTGCCATGCCGACGACCCGCAGCCTGTGGCGGGCGATGATGCGATGGAGGCGCGGATGGTGCCTTTTGCCGAGATCGAGGCCGGTGCATTGGCGATGAGTGCGGGCGTGAGCACGCTTTTGCAAAAGGCGCGGGCCGCACGGGGATGAAACACGGCCAAGAAAAAGGGGGCACATGGCCCCCTTTTTGACTCATGCAGCGCGTGGCTCAGCCCTTGGTTTCGAGCGCGTCCAGACGGGCTTTGAGTGCCTCGTTCTCCTCACGGGCCTTGGTGGCCATCGCTTTGACAGCATCGAATTCCTCACGGGTCACGAAGTCGCGTTCGGCCAGCCAGCGGTCCATCCACGATTTCATCGCCGTCTCGGCCTCGGTGCGGGCGCCTTGAGCAACACCCATTGCATTGGTCATCAGCTTGGACATCTCGTCAAAGAGTTTGTTGGGCGCGGTCATGATCTCTTCCCATCCTCGGGCTAGGGCTTTCAGTTGCCTCATATATGAGGGTTTGCACCCCCGCTGACAAGTCCCGAGCGCGGCGCCGCAGTGCGGCCCGCTCCCTGACAAGCCAGTGCGGGCCGCCAGATTGCCGCCTCCACGGCTTGACTTCCGGTGGCGGGGAAGGCTTTCTCCGGCCATCGCGCGACAACGATTTCACGGCCCCGTTCGCGGCCCTTCCAAGGAGACAGCCCGATGCTGCCACTGGCGATTGCATTTCCGCAGATCGACCCGAATGCCTTTGTCATACCGGTGCTGGATCTGCCTATCCGCTGGTATGCGCTGGCCTATATCGCGGGGCTGTTGGCGGGGTGGTTCATCATCATGCGTCTGATGAAGGCGCCAACCCTCTGGGGCGGTCAGGCGCCGATGCCCGCCAAACAGGTGGAAGACCTGCTGACATGGGTGATCGTGGGGGTCATTCTCGGTGGACGGCTGGGCTTTGTGCTGTTTTACGAACCCGCATGGTATCTGAGCCACCCGCTTGAAATCGTGATGGTGTGGAAGGGGGGTATGTCCTTCCATGGCGGGTTCCTCGGCACCGTGATCGCGGTCTGGTTCTATTGTCGCCGCCATAACCTGCCAGTCTGGTCGGTGGGGGATGCCGCCGCGGTGGTGGCACCGATCGGGCTTCTGTTGGGCCGGATCGCCAATTTCATCAAGCCCGAACTCTGGGGGCATCCGACCGATGTGCCATGGGGCGTGATCTTTCCGGGGGAGGCCGCGCAGACCTGTCTGGGGATCGCGGGACAGGTGGACGGCATGTGCGCCCGTCACCCCTCGCAGCTTTATGAAGGCGGCCTTGAAGGGATCGTGCTGGGGCTGCTTCTGTGGGTGCTGGTCTCGCGCGGGCTGTTGCGCCGTCCGGGGGCGGCCTTTGGCATCTTCCTGATGGGCTATGGCCTTTCGCGTGCCTTTGTCGAACTGTTCCGTCAGGCCGATCCGCAATTCGTGACCGCCACCAACCCGATGGGCTATGTGGTGCAACTGGGCCAGTTCGGTCTGTCGATGGGGCAGGTCCTGTCGCTGCCGATGATCATCATCGGGCTCGCAATCCTGATACGGGCGCTGCGCAGGCCCAAGGTGGGGACTGCGTGAGCGGGGATCTGAAATCGCGGCTGCTTGCGGCGATCCGTGCGGATGGTCCGATGCGGCTCGATCACTATATGGCGGCCTGTCTTCTGGACCCGCAGGCGGGCTATTACGCGACCCGTGATCCTTTCGGGCAGGCGGGCGATTTCATTACCGCGCCCGAGATCAGTCAGCTTTTTGGCGAGATGCTGGGCCTGTGTCTGGCGCAGGTCTGGATGGATCAGGGGGCGCCTGCGTGTTTCACGCTGGCCGAGGCGGGACCGGGACGCGGCACACTGATGGCCGATATCCTGCGGGTTCTGGCCCGTGTGCCGGGGATGCTGGAGGCCGCCGATATCCATCTGGTCGAGGCCTCACCCACCCTGCGCGAGGTGCAGGCGAAAACGCTCGAGCACCATCAGGTGACGTGGTGCGAGAGGGTCGAAGACCTTCCCGAAACGGCGCCTCTCTTTTTCGTGGCCAATGAATTCATCGATGCCCTGCCGATCCGGCAGTTTACGCGCACCGAGACGGGCTGGGCCGAGACGCAGGTCGGGGCCGAGGACGATACCCTGCGCGCGGGGCTTTCGCCCGCGACCCGCCTTGCGCTGCTCGAGCCGCGTTTTGCCCTGACCCGTCCGGGCGATATCGTCGAGATCTGTCCGCAGGCCGTGCCCGTGGTCGAGGCGGTGGCCGCGCGGGTGCGGCATGGCGGCATGGCGATCTTTGTCGATTACGGCGGCTGGCGTAGTTTGGGCGATACATTTCAAGCGCTTGAGAAGCATGAGCCGGTTGATCCCTTCGCCTGTCCGGGTCAGGCGGATCTGACCGCGCATGTGGATTTCGAGCCTCTGGCACAGGCGGCCGTTGCGGCAGGTTTGGCGGTCAGCGAGATGACGGCGCAGGGCGTGCTGCTGGAACGTCTCGGCATCACCCAGCGGGCACAGGCATTGGCGGGGAAGCTGAGTGACGCGGCGCTCGAGGACCATATTGCCGCGCATCGCCGCTTGACCCACCCCTCTGAAATGGGTCAGCTGTTCAAGGCGCTTGCCTTTGTCCCGCAGGGCGCGCCGATGCCGCCGGGATTTGCGCCCGCCGGATGATCTGCCGGTAAAGCCTGCCGCCCGAGGGCGGGGTTTGTATGTCCGAGTTCCAATAGAAGCTGAAGAAGATGACAGATACGATGGCCACCACGCTCGAAATCCTGACGTCCCCATTGCTGCGCCCCGTCCGGCATGGCTTCTTTACCCGAAAGGGCGGGGCGTCCTCGGGGATTTTCTCGGGGCTCAATTGTGGAGTGGCCTCGAGCGATCTGAGTTCGGCGGTCGAGGTCAACCGTGCGCGTGTGGCCGAGGCAATGGAGGCCGAGCCCGCCCAGCTCGCCTCGATGCGGCAGGTCCATTCGGCACTGGCTGCCGTGGTTGAAGATCCCGCGCAGCCCGCACCGGAAGCTGACGGGCTGGTGACAAAAACGCCCGGTGTGGTGCTGTCGGTGTTGACGGCGGATTGCCAGCCTGTGCTGTTTTCCGACCCCGAGGCCGGCGTGATCGGCGCCGCCCATGCGGGTTGGAAAGGCGCTTTGGGCGGGGTGCTGGAGGCGACCGTAGAGGCGATGGAGACCCTTGGCGCCGAGCGCGGACGCATCTGCGCGGTGATCGGGCCCTGCATCAGTCAGGCGGCCTATGAGGTGGGCGAGGAGTTCATGGAGACCTTCCTGATGAAAGATCCTGCCTATAGCCGCTTCTTCGCCGGTGGTCCCAATGGCCGCCCGATGTTCGATCTGCCGTCCTTCGGGCTTCAGCGGCTGCGCGACGCGGGCGTGGGGCAGGCCGAATGGATCGGGCGCTGCACCTATGCCGAGCCGGACCGCTTCTATTCCTTCCGCCGCACCACCCATGCCAAAGAGGCCGATTACGGGCGGCTTATCTCGACGATCCGCCTGTAACCGTTTGCAGGCTCAAAGAAAAAGCCGCCCCTTGGGGCGGCTTTTGAGTTTCAGGCTTCTTCCATCGCTTCCAGCTCGTCGATGAAGCCCGCGATCATCGACAGGCCCTTGTCCCAGAAGGCAGGGTCCGAGGCGTCGAGGCCGAAGGGGGCCAGCAGCTCCTTGTGATGTTTCGAGCCGCCCGCCTTGAGCATGTCGAAATATTTCTCCTGGAAGCCGTCAAGCCCGCCCTCATAGGTGGCGTAAAGCGCGTTCACCAGCCCGTCGCCAAAGGCATAGGCATAAACATAGAAGGGCGAGTGGACGAAATGGGGGATATAGGTCCAGAAGGTCTCGTATCCGTCCATGAACTCGAAAGCCGGACCGAGCGACTCGCCCTGCACCGACATCCACAGCGCGTTGATCTGGTCGGGCGTCATCTCGCCCTCGCGCCGCGCGGCGTGGAGCTTGCACTCGAAATCGTAGAAGGCGATCTGGCGCACGACCGTGTTGATCATGTCCTCGACCTTGCCAGCCAGCAGCACTTTGCGCTCGGCAGGCGTTTTGGCCTTTTCGAGCATCTTGCGGAAGGTCAGCATCTCGCCGAAGACCGAGGCCGTCTCGGCCAATGTGAGCGGCGTCGAGGCCAGCATCTCGCCCTGACCGGCGGCCAGACATTGGTGCACGCCATGGCCCAGCTCATGCGCCAGCGTCATCACATCGCGCGGTTTGCCGAGGTAGTTGAGCATCACATAGGGGTGGACGGTGGTCACCGTCGGATGCGCGAACGCCCCCGGAGCCTTGCCCGGTTTGACGCCGGCATCAATCCAGCCGCGCTCGAAGAAGGGCTTGGCGAGCTCGGCCATGCGCGGATCGAAGGCGCCGTAGGCCTCATCGACAATCGCGCGGGCCTCGGACCATTGCACATCGCGCGGAGCCTCGATCGGCAAGGGCGCGTTACGGTCCCAGACCTGCAGTTTGTCGAGGCCCATCCATTTGGCCTTGAGCGCGTAATAACGGTGCGAGAGCTTGGGATAGGCGGACACAACCGCGTTACGCAGCGCCTCGACGACCTCGGGTTCGACATGGTTGGAGAGATGACGCGCAGCCTGGGCCGACGGCATCTTGCGCCAGCGGTCCTCGATCTCCTTCTCTTTGGCCAGTGTGTTGTGCACACGGGCGAAGAGCTTGATATTGGCGCCGAATACGCGGGCCAACTCGCGCGCGGCCGCCTCGCGGGTGGCGCGATCATGATCGGCCAGAAGCGTGGTGGTCGATTCGAGGTTCAGCGCCTCACCATTCACCGTGAATTCCAGCGCGGCGGTGGTCTCGTCAAACAGGCGGTTCCACGCAGCCGATCCCACAACCGACTGGTCATGCAGGAATTTCTCCAGCTCGTCCGAGAGCTGATAGGGTTTCATCGCCCGCATACGGTCAAAAACCGGCTTATAGCGCGCGGCGCCGGCATCGGCGAATTGTGCCTTGTAGGTCTCGTCCTCGATGCGGTTGAACTCGAGGCTGAAGAACACCAGAGGCGTGGTGTAGGCGGTGATCTTGTCCTGCGCGTCCGACATCATCTTGGCGCGGTCGGGATCGACCGTGTTCTGGTAATAGCGTAGGCCGACATAGGACATGATACGTCCGGCAGTGGTCTCGATCTCTTCGTAGCGGCGGATACACTCGGCCATTTCCGCGCCCGAAAGTGCGGCCAGTTTGCCCTCATAATCGGCGGCGAAACTCGCGCAGTCCTTTTCGACCTTGGCCATATCGGCGGCATATTCGGGGCTATCCGGTGCGGGATAGAGGTCGCTCAGGTCCCATTCGGGCAGGGCGCCGAACTTGCCGGTCCCTGCGGTGGCATTCGCATCCATGACGGGGGTTTTGAGATGAAGTGTCATCATGTCCTCTTTTCCGTGTCTCCCAAGAGATAGGCTGCATGGGCAGCGAGGGGAAGGGGCAGCGGCGGGACATCGGGGAATTGACCACAATGTCATACTTCCTACAATTTTTTATGCGCCGCGCTTGCCATTCTGCGGAAATGCCCAAATTATTATATTCATAACGATCAAAAAATAAGTGCAAGATGTCGAGTTTTGCGCTGGGGAGTGTGCGATGTTGCTTCGGCGATGGGCGTCGGGGGGAACCCGGAGGGATTGCTTAAATTATAAGCATAGGTCTAATTTTACGACATTTTTCAAAGCAGAAAGACGGCCGCAGGGACTGGTTCGCTTCCCCTTGGTGAATGCGTTGCCTAATCTTCCCTTAAGAGGTGAAGGAGTCGAGGCGCAATGATCCAACATTTCAATGAGATGTATGATGGAGGCTCGGTGCGAGAGCCCTATGCGCGGCTAGAGGGATGGACCAATTCCATGCCTGCCGAGTTGCGCCAGATGAAGCAGGCCGAAGCCGAGCAGCTCTTCCGCCGCATCGGCATTACCTTCGCCGTTTATGGTGAAGGCGGCGACCCCGACCGGCTGATCCCTTTCGATATGTTCCCGCGTGTCTTTACGCAGAAGGAATGGCGCAAGCTGGAGGCCGGCATCAAGCAGCGCGCCCGTGCGCTGAACGCCTTTCTCAAGGATGTCTATAACAAGGCCGAGATCGTGAAGGCGGGCAAGATCCCTGCCAAGCTTGTCTATCAGAACGAGGCCTTCGAGCGCGCGGTGATGGGCTTCACACCCGCCATGGGGATCTACAGCCATATCGTGGGCATCGATCTAGTGCGCACCGGCCCCGAGGATTTCTACGTTCTGGAGGATAACTGCCGCACGCCCTCGGGGGTCAGCTACATGCTGGAGAACCGCGAGATCATGATGCGGATGTTCCCCAAGCTGTTCCACGAGAACCGGATCGAGCCGGTCGATGGCTATGCCGAGGCGCTCAGGCGCACGCTGGCCTCCGTGGCGCCTGCCAAATGCGACAAGGACCCGACCATCGCGATCCTGACGCCCGGCCATTACAATTCGGCCTATTACGAGCATAGCTTCCTTGCCGATCTGATGGGGGTCGAACTGGTCGAGGGGCCCGATCTCTTCTGCGAGGGCGGGTTCGTGTGGATGCGCACGACCGAGGGCCCCAAGAAGGTAGATGTAATCTACCGCCGGATCGATGATGCTTTCCTTGATCCGCTCTGCTTCCGTCCCGATTCCATGCTGGGCGTGCCCGGCCTGATGGATTGCTACCGTTCGGGCGGTGTCAGTATCTGCTCGGCGCCCGGTGCAGGTGTGGCCGATGACAAGGCGGTCTACACATTCGTGCCCGAGATGATCCGCTTCTATCTGGGCGAGGAGCCGATCCTGCAGAACGTGCCCACATGGCAATGCGCCAAAACGGACGATCTGAAATATGTGCTCTCCAACCTGCCGGAACTGGTGGTCAAAGAGGTCCATGGCTCGGGCGGCTACGGCATGCTGGTCGGCCCGAAATCCACGAAGGAGCAGATCGAGATCTTCCGTCGCAAGATCGAGGAAGATCCCGAGAATTACATTGCCCAGCCGACGCTGGCGCTCTCGACGACGCCGACCTTTGTCAACGAGGGCGTGGCTCCGCGCCATGTGGATCTGCGGCCCTACTGTCTGGTGGGTGAGAAGATTGAACTTGTTCCCGGAGGTCTGACGCGCGTTGCGCTGACCGAAGGCTCTTTGGTGGTGAATTCCTCGCAAGGCGGGGGCGTTAAAGACACTTGGGTTCTGGCGGAATGAGGGGGAAGCCATGCCGAGAGACAATTACGCCGGAATTGCCACCCGTTTCGAGAGGAGAGGTGGCATGCTGAGCCGGACCGCCGAAAACCTGTTCTGGATTGCCCGCTATATCGAGCGGGCGGAGACCATGGCCCGCCTGTTGGAAGTGGGCGCGCGGATCACCATGATCCCGCAGGCCAATGGCGATGGCTATCGCAGCGAGTGGGAGAGCCTTTTACAGGCCTCGGGCACCGCTGACGGCTTTGCCGATAAATATGGCGATCCGGTGCAGCGCAATATCGAGAGCTATATGTTCTTCGATCGTGACAACCCGTCTTCCGTGATTTCCTGTATCGAGCGGGCCCGCGAAAATGCGCGGATCGTGCGCACCGCGATCTCGGGCCAGCTCTGGGACGTGCTGAACATGGCCTTTCAGGAGTTGCGCCAGCTTGAACGCCGACCGCGCTCCGAGCTGGAACTGACCGACCTGACCGAATGGGTCTCGCGCCAGTCGACCATGGTGCGTGGGGCCATCGATTCGACGCTTCTGCATAATGACGGCTACCATTTCCTCAATATCGGTTTCGCGCTGGAGCGGGCCGATAACACCGCGCGGCTTCTGGATGTGAAATATTACGTTCTGCTGCCGTCGCTCGATTTTGTGGGATCTGAGCTCGATAGTTATCAGTGGCACACACTGCTGCGCACGCTGCAGGCGCATCGCGCCTTCCATTTCGCCTATGGCGGCGAGCTGACGGCGCGCAAGATCGCGCATTTCCTGATCCTCAATCCGCAGAGCCCGCGCTCGCTGATCACGGCCGCCGAGAAGGTGACCTACCATCTGGAATGCCTTGCCCGCGACTACCGCAAATCGGGGCTGCCGCAGATGCGGGCCCGCGCGCTTCTGGGCGAGCTGCAGAAAGCCGAGGTCGAGGATATTTTCGACGAGGGGCTGCACGAGTTCCTGACCCGCTTCATCGGCGAGGTCTCCGGCCTGACCTCGACCGTGTTCGAGACCTATCTATCGGGTGAGGCAAGATGATCCTGACCGTCAACCATGTAACGATTTACGATTACGATGCGCCCATGCGCAGCTCCGTTCAGTCGCTCAGGCTCTTTGCCTCGCGCCATGACGGGCAGCGGGTCATCGACTGGGATGTGGCCGTGCAGGGGGGCGTCCTTGGCGGCGCCTTCCGTGACGGGGCGGGTGACAGGATCGAGGGCTGGTCCGTGCGCGGGCCTCTCGAGCAGCTGCGCATCACCGTGCGGGGCCGTGTCGAGACGGCCGATACGGCGGGCATGCTGCGCGGCCATCGCGAAACGATCAACCCTCTGGCCTATCTGCGCGAGACCGCTCTGACCCATGACGACGGCACGCTCTCGGCGCTGGCCGCCAAGGGCGTGACGGGCAAGGAAGAGCCTCTGGAGCAGGCGCACCGCCTATGCCGTCTGACGGCCGACGAGGTCGAATACCAGTCCGGCGAGACCGAGGCCAGAACCACCGCCTCCGAGGCGCTGTATCGCAAGAAGGGCGTATGTCAGGATCAGGCGCATGTGCTGATCACCATGGCGCGCGCGCTGGATGTGCCCGCGCGCTATGTGACGGGCTATCTCTTTGGCGAGGGTGAGGGCGAGCGCGACGAGGCCAGCCACGCATGGGCCGAGCTGTTTGTGGAGAATTACGGCTGGGTCGGGTTCGATCCGGCCAATCGCTGCTGTCCGGATGCGCGCTATATTCGTATCGGTTCGGGGCTTGACGCGCAGGATGCGGCACCGATCCGCGGGATTGCACAGGGTATGGGCGAGGAGCGCATGAAGGTTTCCGTTGCTCTGGAAAGCGTCCAGCAATAAATCGGCGATGTAATGAGTGCTCAACGAATCGCCCGAGGATAAGAATGACCTATTGCGTCGGACTGTTGCTGGATGCCGGAATGGTATTGTTGTCCGATACGCGGACCAATGCCGGATTGGATAACATCTCGACCTATAAGAAGATGTTCACCTTCGAGGCGAAGGGCGAACGGGTCATAACGGTCATGACGGCGGGCTCGCTGTCGGTCACCCAGACCACGATCGCCCAGCTGCGCGAAGCGATCGAAGACCCCGAGGCCACCGCCGAGACCTCGATCATGCTGGCGCCCACCATGCTGAAAGTTGCCGAGATCATCGGGGCGACGCTGGCGCGGGTGCGCAGCTCGATCAATGCCAAGATGGAAATGAGCCAGGTGTCGACCTCGGCGTCGATGATCGTGGCAGGGCAGCGTCAGAACGGCGCGATGCGGATGTTCCTCGTCTATCCCGAGGGCAATTTTATCGAGGCGACGGAGGACACGCCGTTCCTGCAGATCGGCGAGCATAAATACGGCAAGCCGATCCTCGACCGTGTGGTGCAGAAAACCACACCGCTGGAAGATGCCAAGAAGGCGGTTCTGCTGTCGATGGATTCGACCCTGCGCTCGAATCTGTCGGTGGGGATGCCGCTTGATCTTGCCGTTATCCGCGATGGCGATCTCGCGGTGAGCGAGACTACCCGTATCGAGGCACAGGACCCGCAGTTCATGGCCATGTCGCAGGCATGGTCGGATGTGCTGCGTGACGGATTTTCCGAGATCAAGATCTAAAGGGCTTTCCCGAACGCCCCGACACAGCCGTCAAAGAACCGCTTGCGCCGCTCGGGCGTATCCATCATGACCTCGTGCTCGGCCCCGTCGATCCAGTCGAGCGTGCCCTTGCGCCAGCCACGCATGCGGTGATCGACCGCAGCGATATCGATGACGCGCTCGTCGGTGCCGACCGAACAGTAGCAATGCAGATCGGGCGAGGGGCGTTGGGCCAGACGGTCGCATTCCAGCACGCCTTCCGCCGCCCAGCCAAGGGTCGGTCCTCCCAGGGACAGTTCGGGCACGCGGGCGGCATGCTCGACCAAAAACGCCCACATGTCGCGGTCCTTGGTCAGTAGGTTATCCTCGAATTCCGTGTTCAGCACATAGCAGGCAGGTCCCATTCCGGGAGGGAATAGGCCGGTGATCCTGAGCTGGCGGATCAGATTGGCGAGCGGTTTGCGGATCAGCGCCACGGGTGGCGGGAGTTTGATGCCGAACATCGGCCCCGAGAAGGCGCAGGCCGCGAAGGGGCTGCCATCGAGCAACCGGCGCAGCGCGATGGTGCCGCCCATCGAATGTCCGACCACGAACCAGGGGCGCGGCAGGTCCAGCGCATGCGCGGCCTCGAGAACCTCGTCGAGATCGGTCTGGAAGGCGTCGAAATGCGTCACATGGCCCTTCATCCGGTTGTCCAGTGCGCGGTCGGCCAGCCCCTGTCCGCGCCAGTCCACGGTCAGCATGGCAAAGCCGCGCGCCTCGAAATCACCTGCGGCAGGTCCGTATTTTTCGATATATTCGGTCCGGCCGGGCAACAGGAAAACGGTGCCGCGCGGATGCTGCGGGCCGCGCCACAGGCCGAGCCGGATGCGCACTCCGTCCGCCGTCTCCAGCCAGAAGGCTTGTCCGCCTTCGGGCCCGCGGGCCAGATCGGCATGGAAGGGGGCGGGGATCATTTCGCTAAGGCCTGCCCCAGCTGCATCGCCAGCCCCATCGGTCCGTCGAGCTTCAGCTTGCCGGTCATATAGGCGCTCATCGGGTTCACGGTGCCGCCCAGCAGGCCTTCGAACGTGTCACGCGTGGCGCTCAGCGTCACCTCGGACGGCGTGTCGATCCCGCCTGCGCGCACGCCATTCGGGTCCACAATGATCGCGCCTTCGTCATGGATCACGAATTTCGCGACCTGTGGAAACCCTTCGGGAAGACGCTTTTCAAGGGCTTCGACGGCGGCGGCAATGACTTTACTCATAGGGTGCTCCGAATTGTGATATTTTCAGGCTCGATTTCGAACGCGTTTCAGGTACTCTTTCACCATGAGCACGATCCAATGGACAGACAAATTTTTCGTTTCTTTGCGGCGGCTTTTTGGCGGCGCGGCGGCTATTTGCCTGATTTCGGGGAGTGTCTGGGCGCAATCGGCCAGCCAACCCGCCCAGCAGCATGCCGATTCGTCGGTGGATGGCGCTTTCAGCGAGCTGGCCGATCCTGACAATGCCGCATGGGCGCGTGCGCAATCCGATATAGAGCGGGCCTGGTCGCGTTCGGGATCGGCGGCGATGGATCTGCTGCTGAAGCGCGGCGAGGATGCGCTCGATCAGGGCGATACCGAGGCCGCGATCGAACATCTGACCGCGCTGACCGACCATGCGCCCGATTTCGCCGAGGGCTGGAATACGCGCGCGCAGGCATATTACATGGCGGGGCTCTATGGTCCGGCAATCTCCGATCTGGCGCAGACATTGCGGCTCGAGCCGCGCCAATGGGTCGCTTTGGCGGGAATTGGCATGATCCTCGAGGAAACCGGTGATAATAAGCGTGCGCTGAAGGCCTATCAGGCCTCTTTCGGCTTGAATCCGCATCAGCAGGATGTGAAAGACGCAATCGACCGGCTTGAAAAAATGCTGGGTGGCACGCCTCTTTGAAGCTGCCCCCTGCGCGAAAGGAACTATGTCTGGGCGAGTGACCGCGGTCCTTGGGCCGACCAATACCGGCAAAACGCATTATGCCATCGAACGTATGCTGGGCCACCGCACCGGCATGATAGGTCTGCCTTTGCGCCTTCTGGCGCGCGAGGTCTATGACCGGATCGTGGCCATGCGCGGCCCCTCCGTTGTGGCGCTGGTGACAGGCGAGGAGCGCATCGTGCCCGAGCGCACCCAGTATTGGGTCTGCACGACCGAGGCCATGCCCGACAATATGGGCGTGGATTTTCTAGCGCTCGACGAGATCCAGCTTTGTGGCGATCCGGAGCGGGGGCATGTCTTTACCGACCGGCTGCTGAATGCGCGGGGTCTGCACGAGACGCTTCTGCTGGGCTCGGAGACCATGAAGGGCGCGATTGTCGCGCTGGTGGACCGGGTGCAGTTCACCCGCCGCGAGCGATTTTCGAACCTGACCTATTCGGGCTCCAAGAAGACCTCGCGGATGCCGCCGCGCTCGGCGATCGTGGGTTTTTCGGTAGATAACGTCTATGCCATCGCCGAACTGCTGCGTCGCCAGAAGGGCGGCTGTGCGGTGGTGATGGGGGCGCTGAGCCCGCGCACCCGTAACGCGCAGGTTGCCATGTATCAAAATGGCGATGTCGATTATCTGGTGGCGACCGATGCGATCGGCATGGGTCTGAACCTCGATATCGACCATGTGGCCTTTTCCTCGACGGTGAAATTCGATGGCCGCCGAATGCGCTCGCTCTTTCCCTACGAGATCGGCCAGATCGCAGGAAGGGCAGGGCGCTACAAGACCGATGGCACTTTCGGTGTGACCGGTGAGGCGCGGCCTTTCGAGGAGGGCGTGGTCGAGGCGGTGGAAAACCACCGTTTCGCGCCGCTCGACCGGCTGCAATGGCGCAATTCCAAGCTGGAATTCGGCACGACCGACCGGCTGATCGCCTCGCTCGAGATGCAGCCCCAGCACGAGCGCCTGACACGGGGCCGCGAGGCGGATGACCTGCGCGCGCTCAAAACGCTGACCGCGATGCCCGAGGTGATCGACCGCGTCACCAGCCCAAAAGATGTGCGGCTATTGTGGGATGTTTGCCGTATTCCGGATTTCCGCTCGATTTCCGAAATGGAACATGCAACGCTTCTGGCGCGGATTTTCGAGTTCTTGCAGACCGGAAAAGGTGTGCCCGGCGACTGGCTGGCACGTCAGGTCGAAAGGATTGATCGGGTGCATGGCGATATCGATGCCATATCGCGCCGATTGGCGTTTATCCGCACATGGACCTATGTCGCGCAGCGAAAAGGCTGGGTCGAAGACGAATTGCATTGGCGCGAGGAGACGCGCGCTGTAGAAGACCGATTGTCAGATGCGTTGCATAGCGCGCTGACCCAACGATTTGTGGACCGGCGCACCAGTGTGTTGCTGCGGCGGCTCAAGCAGAAGGAGACCCTCGTGGCCGAGGTGAACGACAAGGGTGAAGTGACGGTCGAAGGCGAATTCGCCGGCCGTCTGGATGGGTTCCGCTTCCAGCAGGACGGCACGTCCAGCCCCGACGAGGCGAAAATGCTGGCCCGCGCGGCCTATGAGGCACTCAAGCCGGAATTCAGCCTGCGGGCGGACCGGTTCTATAATGCCCCCGACACAGAAATGGATTTCACCGAACAGGGTGGCCTGATGTGGGGCACGACCGCGGTCGGCAAGCTGGTGAAAAGCGATGATCCCCTCAAGCCCTCCGTGCAGGCCTTCGTCGATGACGAGGCCGGTGCCGATGTGGCCGAGAAGGTCACGCGCCGCCTGCAGCATTTCATCGACCGCAAGGTGGCAGCGCTCTTCGAGCCGCTGCTGTCGATGTCGCGCGATGAGGGTGTGACCGGTCTTGCCCGTGGCTTCGCGTTCCGTCTGGTCGAGGGCATGGGCATCCTCCCGCGCGAGGATGTGGCCAACGAGGTCAAGGATCTGGATCAGGAGGCGCGTGGCCTCCTGCGCAAACATGGCGTGCGCTTCGGCCAATACACCATCTTCCAGACCCAACTGCTAAAGCCCGCGCCGACGCGTCTGCGTCTGGTTCTGGCCTCGCTCTTCGACGGTCTGGATGATTTCCCCGAAAGCCCGCCCCCGGGTCTGGTGACGATCCCCAATGTGGAGACGGTCGACCGCACCGCCTATATCCGCGCGGGCTATCGCCCGGCAGGTGCCCGTGCGATCCGTATCGACATGCTGGAACGTCTGGCCGATCTTCTGCGCAGCCAGGATAGCCGTGGCGGTTTCGAGGCCAATCCCGACATGCTGTCGATCACCGGCATGACGCTCGAGCAGTTCTCGGACCTGATGCAGGGTCTGGGCTACGAGGCCGAGAAGGGCGAGCGCGAGAAAGCCAAGGCGGCACCCGCGCCGCAGGTCAAGCCCGAGGGCGAAGCCATCAACCCGATCCCCGAAGAACAGAGTGTTGTCGCCGAAGAGACCGAAGCCTCTGCCTCCGAAGGCCCCGAGATGGAGGTGTTCTATACCTTCAAATGGGTGCCGCGGGCCCGTAACCGTGCACCGCGCCGCGAGGCCGGTGAGGGTGAAGGACGTGGCAATCAAGGTGGCAAGCGCCGCTCCGAAGGCAATCGTCGCAACGATGGCGAGCAACGCCGTGGCGGCAAGCCAGGTAACAAGGGCAAAGGTGCCCCCAAAGGTGGCCAGAAATTCGAGGCACGCCCGCCGAAGAAAGAAAAGCCGATGGATCCCGATAGCCCCTTCGCGATTCTCGCAAGCCTCAAGGACAAGAAATAAGTCCGATGTCCGAGGGTCCGCAGATCCGCATCGACAAATGGCTCTGGCAGGCGCGGTTCGTAAAGACGCGCACGCTGGCCGCCGCTCTGGTGTCGGGGGGGAAACTGCGGATCAACGGTCAGAAAATCACCAAGCCCGGGCGGTCCATCGGCCCGGGCACTATTCTGACCCTGTCACTGGGGGGCGGGGTGCGGGTGCTCGAAGTGCTCGAATGCGGCGAACGCCGCGGCCCTGCGCCGGAAGCCCGTCTGCTCTACCGCGATCTGGATGGAACGGATGTTTCGTCGGGTCCGGATCGGGAAGAACAGCGCGCCTGATCTGTTTGCGTTTTCCACAAGTCCCGTCTTATGCGTGGCTTAGGTGGCAGGGGCGTCTTGCATCATGGCCCTCATAGGGCTACCAAGCCTGAAACGTCCAATAATGTCCGGATTCGTGCCATGACCTATGTCGTTACCGACAACTGCATCAACTGCAAATACACGGATTGCGTCGAAGTCTGCCCGGTGGATTGCTTCTACGAGGGCGAGAACACGCTGGTGATCCATCCCGACGAATGTATCGATTGTGGTGTGTGTGAACCGGAATGCCCCGCGGACGCGATTCGTCCCGATACCGAGCCGGGAATGGAAGACTGGGTCGAGATGAACCGCAAATATTCCGAACTGTGGCCGGTTCTGACGCAGAAAAAAGATCCGATGCCCGATCACGAGAAATATGACGGCGAAACCGGCAAGATGGAGAAATATTTCTCCGAGGCGCCGGGCGAGGGCGATCAGTAAGCCTTTGCTGCCTCACTGGTTTTTTGAACGAAGCCGGGATGTGCAACGCGCCTTCCCGGCTTTGTCATGACTGTTGAGCGGGCGGTATCCGCCGCAACATGGTTTCCGGCGTAAAGGATTTGTTAATCTTGTCATGGCGCGGTATTGACGCCGTGCTTTTCTGATCGTCGTTTTTATGGTATAGTCAGGCCATAATAGATCCGGACCCCTCTGTTACGGCATGCTCACCGTCTCAGTGATCTCACAGATATATGGCACCCGCGCGGCGCTTCGGCAGCCGGAGGGTGTCTTTTTCGCTGTGGGAACGGGCCGAACGGATTGCCTGCAAGGAAGCGACTGAATGACCAAGAAGAAATCGGAATTCCGCCCTGACGATTACGTTGTGTATCCCGCTCATGGTGTCGGCAAGATCATGTCGATCGAAGAGCAAGAGATTGCGGGCCTGAAGCTCGAGCTTTTTGTTATCTCCTTCGAAAAAGATAAAATGACCCTCCGCGTGCCGACCGCCAAAGCGACCGAGGCCGGTCTGCGTGGTCTTGCCTCCGAAGACGAGGTGACCCGCGCGCTGAACACGCTCAAGGGTAAGGCCAAGGTGAAGCGCGCCATGTGGTCGCGTCGTGCGCAGGAATACGAACAGAAGATCAATTCCGGCGATCTGCTGTCCATTGCGGAAGTTGTGCGCGACCTGCACCGCGCCGATGACCAGCGCGAGCAGTCCTACTCGGAGCGTCAGCTCTATGAAGCCGCGCTCGAGCGTCTGACCCGCGAGATCGCGGCTGTCTCGGGCACTGACGAGGCCGGTGCGGCAAAGAAAGTCGACGAAGTGCTCGACAGCCGCGCCGCCGCCTGACCATATCGCTTTCCTGATAGAAAAGCGGGCCCCGAGTGGCCCGCTTTTTGTATTTCTGGTGTCGGGATCAGTCGTCCAGCTCACCCACGCTGGCAGGCCGGTCGGTATCCACCTTGGGGGGCGGGGCGTTGTCCCCACGCATCGCGAACCGCTGCGCGATGGCCGCCTGCAGGCCCGCATTCTTCTCCTTGGTTCTTGCGATATACTCGTGGTTCTGTTCGATCGGCACACCCGGTTTCCAGACCTCCGCAAGATCGCGCACCATGGCACGGTCCATCTTGAAGAAGATTTTCTCCAGTTCTGCAGCCTCGTAATCCGACAGCCCCACATTCTCCAGCACATAGCGCCCGACGCGCAACGAGCTGTCATACATCTCGCGCACGATGTCATTCGCACCGGCTTTATACAGCTCGTAGACATGCACGCGGTCGCGGGCACGAGCGATGATATGCAGATCGGGGCGGAGTTTTCGGGCGTAGGTCACAAGCCGCGTCACCGCATCCTTGTCATCCAGCACGGCCACCAGCACCTGCGCTTTCATGATGCCTGCGGCGGCCAGCAGTTCGGGTCGAGTCGGGTCGCCGAAATAGCCCTTATAGCCGAAGGTGCGCATCAACTGGATCATCTTGAGGTCGTTATCGAGCATGGTGGTGCGGAAGCCCGACATGGTGACCAGCTGGTTCACCACCTGCCCGAAGCGGCCGATGCCGGCGATGATGATCGGTTGCTGCTCGTCGATCTCGTCGGGCTTTGGTGTCTCCTCGCGCAGTCGCGAAGCCAAGGCGCCTTGCAGGATGAACAGGAGCGGTGTGATCAGCATGGAGAGCGCGATGACCAGCAGGATCTTCTCGGCCAGATCATTGGGAAAGATCCGCTGGCTGACCGCGAAGGACACGAGCACAAAGCCGAATTCCCCCGCCTGTGCCAGCCCGAGTGTGAATAGCGACCTGTCGCGCCCCTGCATCTTGAAGAGGCGCGCGAGGCCGTAGAGGACAGCGATCTTCAACGCGACCACCCCGATGACGATCCCGGTGATTTCGAACGGGGCCGCAAAGAAGACGGCGAAATTGATGCCAGCGCCCACGGTGATGAAGAAGAGCCCCATCAGCAGGCCCTTGAATGGCTCGATGGAGGCTTCCAGTTCGTGGCGGAATTCGCTATCGGCCAGAACTACGCCCGCAAGGAACGTGCCGAGTGCGGGCGAGAGCCCCACCATATTCATCAGCGTGGCGATCCCCACCACGATCAGCAGGGCGGTGGCGGTGTTCATTTCAGGCAGGCGGGTGCTTTGCACGAAGCGGAACATCGGGCGCACAAGATAATGGCCCGCCAGCACGACCAGCGCCACGGCGGCCAGCGTCAATAGTGTTACGCCCCAGCCGGGCAGGGTCGCGATAAAGGCCGAGACCGGATTATGCGCCTGCGCCTCGGCCTTGGCCAGCGCCCGCGCGCCGGGTTGTGCCAGCAGGGGCAGGATCGCAAGCATCGGGATCACTGCGATATCTTGCGTCAGCAGCACGGCAAAGGTGGATCGCCCGCCCGGGGTCTGCATCAGTTTGCGCTCGTTCAGGGTCTGCAGAACGATGGCGGTCGAGCTGAGCGAGAAGATCATGCCCAGTGCAAGCGCCACCGAGAGTGGCTGCCCGAAGGCCATGGCAAAGGCCGTGACCGCCACCAGCGTGATTGCCACCTGCAGCCCGCCCAAGCCCACCAGCTTGTCGCGCATCGCCCAGAGCGCGCGGGGTTCCAGTTCGAGCCCGATCAGGAACAGCATCATCACCACACCGAATTCGGCAAAATGCTGGAGATCGTCCATTTCCGAACCGGTCAGGCCCAGCACCGGCCCGATCATCAACCCCGCGATCAGATAGCCCAGAACCGACCCGAGCTTGGCCCGTGTCGCCAGCGGCACCGCAATGATCATGGCGAACAGATACAGGGTGGCCTGAAGCAGAAAAGCTTCCATTTGTGCGATCGTCTTTCAATTCGGCGCGGGAGACGCGCGAGGGGTCATGCACGGATGACCAAGCAGGATGTGCTGCAAGGCTAGTCCAGATACTGGCGCGAAAAAACTCGAATTTTCGTGTGGGGCAAGTGCAATTGCCGCAGGCCGGATCGGGAGTGGCGAAGATCAGCCGTCGATCAGGTTGATGCGGTAGGCGCGCGAGCCCTTCTGGTAGGTCAGGGAATTGTCATTGATCGCCGTGATGCGTCCGCCATCGAACTTGTCGCCGATCTGCACCTTGACGAAACGGCCATTGGGCATGCGCAAGAGGGCGCGCCGGCTGGTCGTGCCGCCATAGACGCCGATCAGATTAACCTGATTGAGCTTGATGGCGTTATCGCTGGTGGCGGCTTTGGCCACCGAGGCCGAGGTCGGCAGAGTGGGCGCGGAACTGGCCTCCGGCTCGTCATCGGCTTCGGCTTCCGGTTGTGACTGTCGCTGCGGTTGCGGTGCAGGTGTCGCGGTGCGGGCGGTTTGCCGTGGAGCGGGAGCAGGGGCTGCCGCTACAGGTGTGCTGGCCATCGCCGCCGCAAGAGCCGATTGCACCGCGTTCGAGAAATTCTGTGGCCGGCCGAGGGGGCGGCGCGATACGGTCACCGCCTGGTCGGTGGCCGTGGCTTGCGCGGCTGCGGCCTGCGCGGCTGCCTCTTGCTCGGCGGCGCGCCGCTCCGCTTCCGCCTGTGCCGCTGAGGCAACCGTTGCCGGACGGGCGCGCAGGGGAGAGGCGCTCGAGAGACGCGGATCGCTGGTCTGCGGGGCCGCTTCTGTGACGTTATCTGTCTGGGCGCTCTGCGTTGCGGCCTGCGGCTCCTCGGGTTTCGCGGCAGGCTTGGCGGCGGGGCCCTGCGTCTCGGGTAGGGCGGCTGCCACGGGGATGGGGGCATTAGCGGCGGCCTCAGCCGCCTTAACCACGCTCTCGGGCCGTAGCCGCGGTGTTTTGCCCTTCAGCGATGGCGCCTGATAGGGCATCGGCTTGCCGGTCGCTTCGGTATAGGCAAAGGCCACATCCTGCGGACGCGCGCGCGGGGTCTTGGGCGGTTCGCCCGCCACCAGCATGTAATTGCCAGGCATCAACACGCCTTCGGTGGTGGGGGTCACCGTGCCGTCAGGCTGGATGCGGGCCAGCTGGTTATAGGGTGGGGGGGCGTCAGGCACTGTCGGTTCGGGGTCGCGCTTTGCAGGGGTGTCGAGCATATCGACACTGCCGGTTGCAGCGACGGGCTGCGCTTCGGCGGTTGCCGAGGCCGTATCGCTGGCGGTCGCCTCGGCAGTGGCCGGTTCTGTAGCGGTAGGGCTTTCGGTCTGTGTGGTATCTGTTTGCGCAGTGTCGGCCTGACCAGCGTCGGCCTGACCAGCGTCGGCCTGAGCACTGTCAGTCTGTGCGCTTTCCGTCCGGGCAGCGTCCGGCGAGAGTGCGGATTGCTCCTGAGCCGCGGGCAGGTCCTCGCTCTCGGAGCCGTTGCCCATGAGCATCGCCAGAATGGCCAGGACGAGGATCAGCACGCCAGTCAGCATCAGCCCGAGATATTTCGGCTTGCCACCGATACGCTCCGACAGATCCCCTGCGGGGGCATCATCTTCCTCGTCTGCCGCGCGGCTGACGCGGGCAGTGATCGAGACACGTCCCTGCGGGTTGGTTGCATCCTCTGCCGCGACCGGTTTGCGCGACAGGGGGGGGCCCTCCGTGACAGGGGCGATCACCGGTTTGCGAAGCTCGCCTGCCTTGCGTTCGGGCGTGGATCTGGCCGTAGGCTCTTTTTCGTTCCCACGTTCGGCATGCAGGGCAGGGCCCTTGCCGATGGCGGGCAGGTCGCGGCGCGCCCCGCTCAATTTGGGCGTTGCCGCAGCCTGTTCGGCATCGGCTTTCTGTGCGGCGAGCGAGGCATTCTTGCCGGGCATATCTTCGGGCCGTTCGACGCCGAATTCGGCACGCAGCCGGTCGAGATCGCTCTCGGGGATCGAGATCCGGTCCGAGCCGCCATTCTGCCAGCTCTGTGCCTGGGCGCTGGCGCGGTCGGCAGCCCCGATCGTCGCGGAGGCGGCCTGCGGGCTTTCAGCGAACTCGTCCTCGGTATAGGGGCCGCTTTCGGCGCCGAAGTCGCTGCCATATTCGGCTTCACGGCGCTCTTCCTCACTCGGCTCCTGACCATAGACCGCCAGTTCCTCGGCCAGCGAGCTGCGCGGCGTCCGGGCATGCAGGGTGTCGTGCATATCCTCGGGCATGTCGTCAATTTCGTCCTGCCATTGCGGCGGGTCCATAACATATCTGCCGGTGTCATAAGCGGCAGGAGCGCCATAGGATTGAGCGGGCTCCGCTTCGGCAGGCTCGTAGTCCTGCGCGGAACGGGCATATGTCGCCCGCGCGGCCTCTTGCTCGGCCTCCTCGCGCTCCAGCCGTTCCTGTTCGAGCCGCTCGGCTTCGAGGCGCTCGCGCTCCAGCCGTTCCTGTTCGAGCCGCTCGGCTTCGAGGCGCTCGCGCTCCAGCCGTTCCTGTTCGAGCCGCTCGGCTTCGAGGCGCTCGCGCTCCAGCCGTTCCTGTTCGAGCCGCTCGGCTTCGAGGCGCTCGTGTTCCAGCCGTTCCTGTTCGAGCCGTTCGGCTTCGATGCGCTCGTGTTCCAGCCGTTCCTGTTCGAGCCGTTCAGCTTCGAGGCGCTCATATTCCAGCCGTTCTTCCTCAACGCGGGCCGCTTCGGCGGCGCGCGCCTCGGCTTCCGCGGCCTCGGAGGCGGCTTGGGCTGCGGCGATGGCCGCGGCGCCTTCCTCGGGGGTGCAGATCACGATGGCCTTGTGGTCGGGTTGCACATAATCGCCCTGCGCCAGATATTCGGGCGCATAGGTGGTCAGGCCAAACCACGGCTCGCCCATGAACTCCTCGCCCTGCGGCAGTGCAACGAAGGAGACAGGCCGCATTCCGTGGCTTTCGGCAAAATCCTCGGCCTCGCGCAGCGTGTCGCGTGCGATCACCGCCACATGCACCGTCTTTCCGGGACCGGACCAGTCGAAGACCAGATCTTCCACCGGATAGGGTGTCATGCCAACCAGAGCGGCCTCGATCTGGCGGCGGCGCTCGGCGATGGTCGGGCCGGGGGCATGCACTGCGGTATAGAGGATTTGCGAGGCGGGAATGACGAGCTTGGTGGCAAACTCCGCCCCGCCCAGCTCGATCACCTTGGCGCGCAGCGCGGCCATCCCTGCCTCGAGCCCCGCCTCGTCATCGAGCCGGACCTGCCCATGCGCCATCCAGCCATAGCTGTGGCGTGCAAGGAGGCTGACGGTTTCGTCCGCGAAATTCAGGGCGAATTGAGGTTTCATGGTCTGGCTCGGTGCGTCTCATCGGGGCCTAAAGGCACCGTTTTGGTGTTTTGTTACTGGTAGCCGAGAACGGCTTTCAAGGAAAGCGGCGAACCACCCTGATGGGTGATTTTACCGGAGACTTCGGCAAAGCGCTGCCCATATTGGCAGGAGCTTGCACAGGGTGCCCGCGCCGGAGCGCTCCTGCCGGAAGGGCCGGTTGTAGGGCGCGCAAAGCTATCGTAGCCAGAGCCCTTCGCGCTTGATCCGGTTGCGCATGACCTTCTCGCGGCGCGGCAGGTCGTTCTGGTCAAAGAGCGCGCGGATCTTCTTGCCTTTCCCTTGTAGCACGAGTTTGCGGATCGGCTCATAGGCCTTGATCACTTTTTTGATCCGGTTGGGCGTGCAGACCTCTTCGACCATCGCGATGGCGCTTTCGCTCTCTCGGGCATAGAGAAGGGGAAGCGTGCGGTAATGGCAGCTTGACGCCCCGTCGAGCGCGTCGAGGCTTGCGGGCGGACGGCCGCCGCCGAGCGAGGCGATGACCAGCGGCAGTGCGATCTGATCGAGCCAGGGGTCGAGCGACTGGCAGGCCAGCTCATCGGGCGTCTCGTCACGGATGGAAAGCGCAAAGCGCAGGAAGCGCGCGCCGAATTCCTGCGCATCAGCGCCCATGAACCAGCCCGCGTTGAAATAGAGAAAGCGTTTCCAGAATTCCTCGGGCTGGCTCAGATCGAGCGTCGGCTCGAAGGCGATGCCGAACCGGTCATAGAGGCATTTCCAGATTTCGTGATAGCCCGGTCCATAAAGCGGCGGTTCGGGCCATGTGCCCTCGCGACGCATGGAGGCGGTCGGGTAGCTGAAATCGAGCGGAGGCAGGGGCGCGGTGAAAACGGTATCGGTATCGAAGAAGATGAAAGGTTGGGCCGGAAGGGCGGCCAGCGCCTCGATCTTGTTGCCATAGGGATAGTCTTCGCCGAAATGGCGATTCTCGAAGGGCAGGATCTCGGCGCCGTCCTCTTCGAGAATGGCCCGGATCTCCGGCGTGAGGGTGGTGGGCTCGCGCCAGCGCACACCTGTGGGTTCGGCCACGATAAGCCGTCCCTTGAACTCGGGGTTTGTCGCGCGGAAAGAGCGTGTAAAGACCACGGCCTCATGCTCGAGCCGCCCCCGCTGGGCGATGCAGAGCACGATGAAGTTTTCTTCTGACGATTGTTGCGACATGAAGGGCTCCGGATCGAATGTTGCGAGTATACTAAGCGCAACGCTGCCAGAAAAGACAGAGCTATGTCTTTTCCTAATCACATATTTTTCAGGAGCTTACAGCGTATCACCAGAACCCCTGAGGGGTAGTGGTGGGTGACCCTGGAATCGAACCAGGCGTGGGTCTCCCCGGCGGAGTTACAGTCCGCTGCCGCACCTTGCAGCACGTCACCCGACGCTGTGTGGCGGCTTTTACGGAGAGTGGCGGGGACCGTCAAGCACCTTTTTCGATTTTTCTTGCAACTCTTTCTCGGGCTTGCCAATTGGCGCGCAAATGCGCAGGAAGAAGATCAAGTATATAAGGGGAATCCGATGAAGAAGCCGTCTTGGGTCATCGACAAAGAACGTTCGAAACGCGCAGCGGCGGCGGAAACCGTATGGCTGTTCGGTATTCATGCGGTGCGTGATGCGCTGCTTAATCCCAACCGCACGCGACTGCGTCTGGTCCTGTCCAAGAATGCCGCCGACAAACTGGCCGAGGCCATCGCACAATCGGGCATGGAACCGGAGATCGTCGATGTGCGCCGCTTTACCAAGGACGTGCCGATCTCCGAGGATTCGGTCCATCAGGGGGCGGCACTCGAGGTGAAGCCTCTCGACTGGGGCAAGCTGGTGGATGTCTGCGAACCGGGGCAGGGCTCTCCGGTGGTGGTGCTTCTCGACCGCGTGACCGATCCCCATAACGTGGGTGCGATCCTGCGCTCGGCGGAGGTGTTCGGCGCGCGGGCCGTTGTGGCACCGCATCGCCATTCGGCGCCCGAGACCGGCGCCTTGGCGAAAACCGCCTCCGGCGCGCTGGAGCGGCAGCCCTATCTGCGCATCCAGAACCTTGGCGATGCCATCGAGCAGCTCCAGAAGATCGGCTATGTGGTCTATGGTCTCGCGGGTGAGGCGGAGATGACGCTGGCCGAGGGTCTGTCGAAATCCTCCGATCTGCCGATCGCGCTGGTGATGGGCGCCGAGGGGCCGGGGCTACGCGAGCGCACCCGCGAGCTGTGTGATCATCTGGTGAAAATCCCCTTCGCAGCGGATTTCGGATCGCTCAATGTCTCGAATGCCGCGGCGATTTCGCTTTATGCGGCTGTCAGTCGCCTCCCTGCGCAATCGTGACAGAACTGCCACGGCGCGCGAAAAAATCGATCTTACGGATCACATAGTCGAGAGAATAGCGACGGGGCCTTTAAATGGCCGCCGCCGTTTCTAACTTGATAGGCAGGAGGCGCAGACTCGGAACCGCTGCGCCTTGTTCACTGTCCCTCGTTCCGCACTCGCGCCCAGGCCTTATGGTCGGGGCGCTTTTTTTTGAAGGATTCCCGCAAGGGACTGAAAAAGGGAGTAAAGCCGATGACGACCGACACCACCCTGCGCGAAATATTTACAGCCACCAAAGTGATTGCCGTGGTCGGCTATTCTGCCAACACGGACCGGCCGTCGCATATGGTCGCGAAATTCCTGCAAGGCAAAGGCTATCGGGTGATTCCCGTCAATCCGGGGCTGGCGGGGCAGAGCGAGTTGGGCGAGACCGTCTATGCCGATCTCGCTTCGATCCCCGACGGGATCGCGGTGGATATGGTGGATATCTTCCGCCGCTCCGACGCGGTGCCCGAGATCACTCGCGAGGCGCTGGAGCATCTGCCGTCGCTGCGCACGGTCTGGATGCAGATCGGGGTGGCGAATGCCGAGGCCGCGGAGCTTGCGGAGCAGGCAGGAAAGACCGTGGTGCAGGACCGCTGCCCGAAGATCGAGATGCCCCGCCTTGGGCTATAAACCGGGGTGATCGTGCAGGGTTGCTTAATATTTTTGCATATCCCGAATAAAATTACGGTAAATGCTCGGATTTGCGTGATTTTCTCGTCATTAATCCGTTGCCCTGCTAAGAAAATGTTCCGGACGTAAGGATACAAACGGGACAGGCGATGGAATTTGATGTGGGTGCACGGCTCAAGGCCGTGCGCAAGGCGCGCAAGATGTCACAGCGGGAAATGGCCGCGAAATCAGGCATCACCAACGGGATGATCTCGCTGATCGAGGGCAACAAAACGAGCCCGTCGATTTCGTCGCTCAAGAAAATCCTCGAAGCGCTCGATCTAACCCTGTCCGAGTTTTTCGAAAGCGATGCGGCGGTTGTGGATAAGTTCGTGTTCCGACATGACGAACTGGAGCGCATCACCCCCGAACAGGTGGATGGCTCGGGCATCAACCCGCTGTCTCCTGCGGCCAAGTTGCAGCGTCTGGGCTATTCCCAAGGCAGCTCGCTTCTGATGCTCTACGAAACCTACGAGCCGGGCGCTGATACCGGCGAGCCCTATACCCATGAGGGCGAGGAGGCGGGGTTCGTGATCGAGGGCGAGCTGCTTTTGGAGGTCGATGGCGAGGTCGAGGTGCTGCAAGTGGGGGATGGTTATAAATTCGCGTCCACCAAACCGCACCGTTTCCGCAATATCGGCGCTGTGCGCTGTGTTGTGATCAGTGCCTGCACACCGCCAACCTTCTGAGACCTACGCATTCTGAGACGTTGTCCCCAAGCGGATAGAAAAAGGCCCGAGTTGATCCCTCGGGCCTTTCTTTTACTGGATGCCCATCAACAGGCGCGGCAGCCAGAGCGACAGATCGGGACAGAAGGTCACGATCATCGTCATCGGCAAATGCCCGAAGATCAGGAATTTCAGCGTTGGTTTGAGATATTTGTCGAGCGTCAGCTTGGAGACGCCACCAGCCATGTAGAGCATCGGTGCACAGGGTGGGGAGACGTTGCCAAGGCCCAGATTGGTGCCAACGATGGCCGCGAAATGGATCGGGTGGATGCCCAGTTCGTTGATGACCGGTAGGAAGATGATCGCGGCCAGAACCGAGCCCGAGATGTCATCCACGATCATGCCGATGAAAAGAAGCACGATATTGATGAGGATCAGGATGACATATTTGTTGTCCGACAGCGACAGCATCGCCTCGGCCACCTCTTTGGGGATCTGCTGCAGGATCATCGCGCGGCTCATCATGAAGAGGAAGAACAGCACCGAGATGATCGAGCCGGTGGTGATGGCCGAACGCACGAAGGAGGTCGCAAAGCTGCGCAGTGTCAGGCCCTTGTAGATGAAGAAGCCCACGGGGATCGCATAGACCAGCGCGATGGCCGCGGCCTCGGTAGGGGTGGCGATGCCCGAATAGATCACGCCGAGGATGAGGACCGGCATCAGGAGCGCCCAGAACGCCTTTACCCCCGAGCGGCCGATAGTCTTTACCGACTGGTCGAAGGTCAGCTTCTCCTCGACCTTGATGGTGTCGACATTGCGCAGGAAGATGAAGTTCAGCACGACATAGATGACGGCCAGCAGGATGCCGGGGATCAGGGTCGACAGGAACGCCGCGCCCACCGAGATGCCGCCGGTGATGGCGAAGACGATCATTGGGATCGAGGGCGGGATCATCAGCGCCAGAACCGACGAGCAGGCCACAAGCGCCGTCGCATGTCCTGCGGGGTAGCCCTCACGGATCATGCGCGGGATCATGATCTGGCCGATGGCTGCAATCGCTGCCGAGGACGAGCCCGAGATCGCGCCAAACAGCGCACAGGTGATGACGGTCACGGCCCCCAGACCGCCCTTCACGCGGCCAACCAGCGAGTTGACGAAGTTGAGAAGGCGTTCGGAAATCCCGCCTTCGGCCATCAATGTGCCTGCCAGAACGAAGAGCGGCAGCGCCAGCAGCGCGAAGCTGGAGGTGGTCTGGTAGGCATAGGGCAGAAGGAACGAGACATCCGAGCCGCTCGCCAGCCCGAAGACCAGCGCCCCCGAGCCGAAGGCCAGTGCAATCGGCATCTCGGCCAGCAGCAGCACCACGATCAGGGCCATGGAGAGGAAGAAGATCGTCATTGGTCACCCCCTTTCGCCGCGAGGGCGGGGTTGCGGAACACGCAGAACTGATTGATGAATTGCAGCACCAGATACAGCACCATGCCACCAAAGCCCGCGATCAGCGACGAGGACCATAGCCAGCGCGGCCAGCGCATGTAGGAACTCATGCGGTTCTTGTCGATCTCGAACATCGCATAGCGGATGGCGTAATAGGCAAAGACGCTCGCCGCGATCAGCGAGAGCACGGTCATCAACATCCGGACGGCCTGAATGGTGCGCGGCGTCTTGACCACCAGTGTGAGAATGCCGCCATGGATATGCTCGCCATTGCGCGTCACATAGGCCATGCCGAGGAAATAGATCCAGACGCCGAAGAGAAGGGCGATCTCCTCGATGCCTACGAAGGGCGAGTGGAAGACATAGCGCAGCAGCACCTGCGCGAACATCAGCCCGGCCAGTGCGAGGCCGAAGACAAAGAGGAGCGTGAAGATCAGCCCCGACAGCAACGTCTCGGCCCGCATCACGGCGCCATAGAAGCCCGTGGGCTGCCATTCGGGGATGGCGGTCAGCTGGTCGGGAATGTCGGTCGCGTCGACTTCTGCGACATAGATATAGCTATCCGCACCGACCGGTTCGTGCGGATGCTGCTTGGATGATCGGGTCATGAAAGCCTAGCGGGGAAAGAGGAAAGGAAAGGCCCGGCACCGGGGTTGCGGTGCCGGGCAGGGGCGGGGTTACTCGATCCCCGCCGCTTTGCGCAGTTTGCCCATGATTTCAGGACCCACGATCTTTTCCATCTCGGGCCATTCGGTCGCGTAGACGATCTCCTTGGCCGCGGCCATCTGGTCATCGTTCAGGTGGACGATCTCGACCCCCGCATCTGCGGATTTCTGGAGGAAGTCCTCGCTCTTGGACTGGGCATCGGCCCATGCGTGATCGATGACCTTGTCGGCATTGGCCTGGATCTCGTTGCGCTCGTCCTCGGGGAGGTTGTCCCACCAGTCCTTGTTCACCAGCCAGAAGGCGGTTTCGAAATAGTCATTGGTCAGGATATTGGCATCGAGCACGTCGCGCATGTCATAGGTCTCGACGGCGGTCGAGAAGGCGCGCGCATCGACGGTGCCCAGCTGCAGTGCAGTATAGACTTCGGCCAGCGGGATCGGCACGGCCGAGAAGCCCAGATTGCTGAAGCGGTCGACGGCAATCGCCACCCCGGGCACGCGGATCTTCACGCCGGCACCATCGGCGGGGAAGTTGACGGGACGGGCTTTGACGCCCTTGCGGATGACGACCGAGCCGAAATCGGTCGGGATCAGGCCGATCGCGTGCAGGTCCATGTCATGCAGGATGTCGTTATAGACCTCCAGCATCTCCGAACCCGGACCATAGACGCGCTTTGCATCGTCCCAGTTGTCGACGACGTAGCCCAGCCAGCTGAGATCAAGACGCTGGTCGAATTCGGACGCGCCCCAAGTCAGGGTCATCGGCACCACGCCCTGCATGGTCTGCTCGAAGAGCGAGGTCCAGTCGCCGAGATCGCCTGCGGGGTGGTAATCGATGCTCACATCATCGCCCATATCGGCAATGAATTCCTCGGAGATCGAATGGAAGACATGCTCGGTGTTCATCGCATGCGCGAGCATGAAGCTGTCTTTGGCATGGGCGGGCGCGAAACCTGCCACAGCGCAGAAAGCGGCGGCAGTGGTTGCGCGAAGAATGGTCTTGATCGACATATTGTTTTCCCCTGTTGAGGGCCCTCGGGCCGTGAACAGGGATTGGCTAACATGCACGCTTTTGTGACACAAATATATTAAACACTACACAGCATATATCCGCATATATTCTGTCTTATTTGAGCCTGCTTAAATTATTTTGTTTTCTTTTGGCGTATATATTAATCGAATCCCACCGTTTCCTGGTTGCTATTTAATCAGATGCCACGAATTCGAAACCGCAGCCGCCATGGGCTACGGTCCTGTTTAATGCAGCGCAAAAGCCGCAGGTTGTGTTTTATATATTGTGATTACCGGATGAGATTCGGACGAATCTTCAATTTGCCCACCGCGCCCGGCATATGGCGGTTCAGCCGGCGATTGATCAGTCCGAAGACCGAGATCACGATCAGGGTCAGGCAGACGAAATAGAACGCCGCAATCGGATAGGCCACGAAGGGATTGAAAGTCTTGTCGGCAATGTAGCTTGCATAATAGAGCGCATCACCCTCCTGACGGAAGGCCGGGAAGCCCGAGAAGAACACCAGCGCCGTCGAATGGAACAGGAAGATCGCCTCGTTGGTATAGGAGGGCCATGCAAGCCGCAGCATCGTAGGCCATGTAATCTTGCGGAATTTCTTCCAGCCCGAGAAGCCATAGGCATCCGCCGCCTCCATATCGCCCTTGGGCACCGAGCGGAGCGCGCCGTAGAAGATCTCGGCGGCATAGGCGGAGGTGTTGAGAAATAGCACCAAGGTCGCCCCTGCCCAGGCGCGCGTCACCCACGAGGTCTCGATGGTGATCCCCAGCACGTCGAACCCGCTGCGGGGCAGGGCGCTGAGCAGCTCATAGGCCAGAAAGAACTGGATGAACAAGGGCGAGCCGCGAAACAGGAAGACGAACCAGTCTGCCGGTTTGCGCAGCCACAGTGTTTCCGAATTCTTGCCAAGCGCGAGGGCTGTGGAAAACAGGAAACCGAAAGCCAGCGCCAACACCCCGAAATAGATGTTCCAGATCATGCCGGAGCCGATCAGGGTGAATTCGTGGCACAGGGTGAAATCGGTGCGGGGCAGGGCACGCTCGCCCAGCCCGATGGAACGCAGCCCGTAATCCTGGATGATCTGAATGCAGCTGTCGCTCATGCTGCGGCCTTTCGCATTTTTTCGCCTGCCAGTGTGGCCTGACCGCGCGAAAGCCGCGCATTGATGCGGGCGAATGCCCATTCGGAGATTTTCGTCATCAGCAGGTAGAAGACCAGAAGGGCGAGGAAATACCAGATGCGCCAGTCGGGATGGGGATAGTCATAGATACCGGATTTGGTGGCGCCCAGCTCGCGCGCCCAATAGACGATATCCTCGACGCCCAGCAGGAACAGGAGGGGCGTCGCCTTGATCAGGATCATCCACAGGTTTGACAGGCCCGGCATCGCATAGACCCACATCTGCGGGATCAGGATACGCCGCGTGATCTGGCGCGGGCTCATACCATAGGCCTCACCGGTTTCAAGCTGCGCGCGCGGCACGGCCTTCATCGCGCCAAAGAGCACATTCGAGGCAAAGGCCCCGAACACCACCGCGAAGGCCACCACGGCAAGGATGAAGCCGTAGATCTCGTGCCAGATCTGAGGCGCGGAATTGGGCGGCAGTTTGGCGGCGGGACAGACGAGGAAGTTCATGTTCTGCCGCACGGGCTCTGTCCAGTCGGGGCAGAGCGTGACGTGGCGGATATATTCCAGTCCCTGATCGAGGGCGATCGGAACGAAGAGGAAGAAGATGATATCGGGCACACCGCGCACCATCGCGGTATAGGCCTTGCCAAAGATCCTCAGCGGCAAGATGTTCGAGCGCGCCGCCAGCGCACCGCCGAAGCCGAAGGCAAGGGCGAGGGGAGCGGTAATGACCAGCAATGCCAGAACCGTGCCGAACGAGGCATAGAACATCAGGTGTTTGCCGGTGGTCAGATAGCACAGAAGCCAGCCAAGGCCGGAAAGTGCGGAAGGGTCGGTGCAGCTGTCGAACATCGGGAATAAGAGGGGCGGGATAGACCCGCCCGCTGCTCCTTAGTAGTGTTGGGCGTCTTCGCCGAAATATTTGGTGATCAGGTCATTCAGCGTGCCATCGGCTTTCATCGATTCAATGGCCTTGTTGAACTTGTCTTTCAGCTCGGTATCGGACTGGCGCAGCCCCATGCCGACGCCATCACCCAGCTGCACGTCATCACCGACCCATTTCAGATCGCCTTCCTCGGCAAAGGGCTTGAGCGCATCATAATCGGCAAACACCGCATCGGCTTCGCCATTGCGCACGGCAGCAACCGCATCGTCGAGGGTGGCGTATTCGGCCAGCGTCTCGCCTGCACCGGCCACATATTCCGATTGCAGCGTGTTCACCTGCGCAGCCACGATCGCGCCTTTCAGATCCACGCCCTCATCGAGCGCCATATATTTGGAGGCCGCCGGCGGGGTGTAGTTCTCGGTGAAAGCGATGGTCTCGGCACGTTCTTTGGTGATGTTCATGCCGGCCATGATGGTGTCATAGTTGCCCGACAGAAGGTTCGGGATGATCGAATCCCAGTCATTGGTGACCCATTCGCAGGTCAGCTCGGCGCGTGCGCACAGTTCGTCGCCCAGCTCGCGCTCGTAGCCCGCAACCTGACCGTTATCGTCGATATAGTTATAGGGAGGGTAGGCGCCCTCGGTCCCCATACGCACGACATCCTGTGCCAGAGCAGCCGTAGCACAAAGCGTCATTGCGCTGGCAGCCATAAGCAGTTTTTTCATGAGAATTCCCCTGTGAGTTCTGTTTGTTGATCTGTTTTGGGTGGTTATGCCGGCGCGGTGGCCGACAGGAACTGTTGCAGCCGCTCGGATCTGGGCGCGCCGAAGATTTCCTCGGGCGGTCCTTCCTCCAGCAATTTGCCCTGATGCAGGAACACGACATGGTCGGACACATCGCGGGCCAGCCGCATATCATGGGTCACCAGAATCATCGTGCGGTGCTCGGAGGCCAGTTCCTTGATGACCTTCACCACTTCCTGCTGCAATTCGGGGTCGAGCGCGGAGGTCGGCTCGTCGAGCAGAAGCGCCTCGGGCTGCATGCACAGCGCCCGCGCGATCGCCGCGCGTTGCTGCTGGCCCCCCGACAGCTGGGCGGGCCATGCGTCGCATTTATCGCCAATGCCGACCTTGGCCAGATAGTCCCGCGCCAGCGGCTCGACCTCCTTGGGGTCGCGCCCGAGCACGGTGACCGGCGCTTCCATGACATTCTGCAGGACGCTCATATGGGACCACAGATTAAACTGCTGAAACACCATCGAGAGATTCGTGCGCAGCCGCGTGACCTGGGCGCGGTCCGATGGACGCCGCGCAAGGCCCGTGCCGCGCCACCCTACGCTTTCACCCTTGAACAGGATCTCGCCCTTCTGGCTGTCTTCCAGTAGATTGCAGCACCGCAGGAGGGTGGATTTGCCCGAGCCCGAGGATCCGATCAGGGAGACGACATCGCCCTGGCGTGCCTTGATCGAAACGCCCCTGAGAACTTCCAGCTCGCCGTAACTCTTGTAGAGATCACGGATTTCGATCACGGGTTCGGCACTGGAGGAACGGGTAGGAACTGTCACGGAGACCTTCTTTGGGTAGCATCTTTGCCCTAAAATGTAGCAAAGAGGCCCCATGAGGCAATCCCGTATCGACCGATTGGTCGAATTTTACCGGCCGGTCAGCCAAGCGCTCAAGATTTACGCGCCAATCACGCGCCCCAGGGGCCTTTGGTTTGGCCTGTAGAGGAGGCGTTCTCCGACAGGGCCGCGTGCCGCTCTTCCACCCGCTGACGGGCGAGGGCGGAATCAACATCGGTGATGCCCAGAAGCTTGGACGTCAGGCGGATCAGCGCATCCTCATCGGCGTCGCGTTCTCCATCAGCCAGCGCAACCTCCCACAGTGCCTCGAGAATCGAAGCACGGTCGCCATAGGGAACCTTTTCCTTGAGCGCGCGGGTGAAGCGCACGGTATCGGGGGCCTGCGCCTCCAGCTCCTCGGCATCCCTGCGCAAAGCCCGGGCGTCTTCCGCCGAGAACCCGCGCCCGACGAGCACACGCCCGATCCGTTCGCGCTCTTCCTCGGTATAGGCCTCATCTGCACGGGCGAGCCGCACCAGAAGCGCGGCCAGCGCCAGCTCGCAATCATCGGTATTCAGCGGATCGGGTTCGGGGGCGGACAGGGCCGCGAGAAGCGATTTGAACATGGGTCTGATCCTATACCGGTTGCGCCAAGGGGCAAATCACGCCCCCGTCAGGCTCATTTGGGGCGCGCGGCCTTTTCGGCAATGCCAGAGGTGCCTTCGCGGCGTTCCAGCTCGGCAAACACATCGGCCAGCGTTACATCGCGCGCGGCCAGCATCACCATCAGATGGTAGAGCGTATCGGCCGCCTCCGAGGTCAGCCGCGCCTTGTCGCCCTTTACCGCCTCGATGATTGCCTCTACGGCTTCCTCGCCGAATTTCTCGGCGCATTTCTCGGGACCCTTGGCAAACAGTTTTGCCGTCCAGGAGGTTTCCGGATCGGCGCCCTTGCGTGAGGCAACGGTGTCGTAAAGTTTCTCGAGCGTGTTCATGCAAGCCTCATCGGAATACCGGCGCGCGCCATATGCTCTTTGGCCTCGCCAATCGTATAATCGCCAAAATGGAAGATCGAGGCCGCCAGCACCGCACTCGCGCCGCCCTTGGTCACCCCTTCCACCAGATGGTCCAGAGTGCCCACCCCGCCCGAGGCGATCACCGGCACATCCACCGCATCGGAAATGGCCTTCGTAAGCGGTAGATTGAACCCCGCCCGCGTGCCGTCCCGATCCATCGAGGTCAGGAGAATCTCGCCCGCACCCTTGGCCGCCACCGTGCGGGCAAATTCCACCGCATCGATACCGGTGGGCTTGCGCCCCCCATGGGTGAAAATTTCCCAGCGGCCGGGCTCTACCGTCTTGGCGTCAATGGCGCAGACGATGCACTGGCTGCCGAAGCGGTCGGCCGAGGCCGCGATAACATCCGGATCATTGACGGCGGCCGAGTTGAACGAGACCTTATCGGCCCCTGCGAGCAGCAGCTTACGCACATCCTCATGGCTGCGCACGCCGCCGCCCACGGTCAGCGGCATGAAACACTGCTCGGCGGTGCGACGCACCAGATCATACATCGTGCCACGGTTCTCGTGGGTGGCATGGATATCCAGAAAACACAGCTCGTCCGCGCCCGCCGCATCATAGGCTTTGGCCGCCTCCACAGGGTCGCCCGCATCCACCAGATTGACGAAATTGACGCCCTTCACCACGCGCCCGTCGGCCACGTCCAAACAGGGAATAATCCGCGTCTTCAGCATGTCTCGCGCTCCTTTCGCGCCATCTTGCAGCCCCTCGGATTTCCAGCGTCCGGAAATATCCCGGGGGTGAATTGGGCCCCTTTCCGGGGCCCAAGAGGGGGCAGAGCCCCTTAGCCTTTCAGGGCCGAAAGCGCACTCGAGAGATCCAGTGCACCATCATAGATCGCCCGCCCCGAGATCGCACCCGAGATCACGCCGGTATCGCGCAGCGCGATAAGATCCGCCAGCGACGAGACGCCGCCGGATGCGATCACGGGGATCGACACAGCGCGCGCCAGCGCCTCGGTCGCCTCGATATTCGGGCCGCCCATCGCGCCATCGCGCATGATATCGGTATAGATGATCGCGGCCACACCCGCATCCTCGAAGCTCTTCGCCAGATCGGTGACCATCACATCGGTCTCCTCGGCCCAGCCCTTTGTCGCCACGCGGCCATTGCGCGCATCGATCCCCACAGCCACCTGGCCGGGGAAGGCTTTTGCCGCCTCGCGCACCAGATCGGGGTTTTCCACCGCCACGGTGCCGAGGATCACGCGCGAGAGGCCCTTCGACAGCCAGCGCTCGATGGTGGCCATATCGCGGATACCCCCACCCAGCTGGGCGGGGACCTTGATACGCGCAAGGATCGCCTCGACGGCTGCAGCATTCACCGGCTCGCCGGCAAAGGCGCCGTTGAGGTCCACCAGATGCACCCATTCGCAGCCTGCGGCCTCGAATTTCGCGGCCTGTGCGGCCGGGTCATCGCCAAAGACGGTGGCCTTGTCCATGTCACCATGAAGAAGGCGCACGCATTGGCCGTCTTTGAGGTCGATGGCGGGATAGAGGATCATGGTCGTCTCCGGTAGTTACGGCTTCCAGCCGAGGAAATTGGCAATGATACGCAGGCCGGTGGCCTGGCTTTTCTCGGGATGGAACTGGGTGCCGATGATATTGTCGCGCCCAACGATCGCCGTCACATCGCCCGCATAATCCACATGTGCCAGCCGGTGTGCCGGATCCTCGACGCGGAAATGGTAGCTATGGACGAAATAGGCGTGATCGCCGGTCTTCACGCCGTCGAAGACAGGATGCGCATGATCGATCACCAGATCGTTCCAGCCCATATGCGGCACCTTCAGCGCGGTATCTTCAGGGGTGATCTTCACCACCTCGCCCGGGATCCAGCCAAAGCCTTGGGTCTCGCTGAATTCCAGCCCGCGGGTCGCCAGCATCTGCATGCCGATACAGATCCCCATGAAGGGTTTGCCAGCGGTAACGCCCTCCGAGATCGCCTCGTAAAGCCCCGTGAAATGGCTCAGCGCCGCGCGGCAGGACGGAAACGCCCCATCGCCCGGCAGCACGATACGGTCGGCTTTGGCCACCACATCGGGGTCCGAAGTCACGACGATCGTGCCCGCATCGGTCTCGCGCGCCATCCGCTCGAAGGCTTTCTGCGCCGAATGCAGGTTGCCGCTATCGTAATCGACAAGTGCGGTCAGGGTCATCACAGCGCCCCTTTGGTCGAGGGCAGAGAGCTTGCCATGCGCGGGTCGGTTTCGACCGCCATGCGCAGGGCGCGCGCGACCGATTTGAAGGCGGCTTCGGCGATATGGTGGCTGTTGATACCATGCACCAGATCGACATGCAGCGTGACCCCGCCATGGGTCGAGAGCCCTTGGAAGAACTCGCGCACCAGCTCGGTGTCGAATGTGCCGATCTTGGCGGTCGGGAAGGGCAGGTTCCACACCAGATAGGGGCGTGCCGAGAGATCGAGCGCCGCACGCACCTGCGTGTCATCCATTGCCAGCGCGAAATGGCCGTAGCGGTTGATGCCCTTCTTGTCGCCCAGAGCCTGCGTCAGCGCCTGACCCAATGCTATCCCCACATCCTCGACCGTGTGGTGATCATCGATGTGATAATCGCCCTTGGCGCGGATCGTCATGTCGATCAGCGAGTGCCGCGAAAGCTGGTCCAGCATATGGTCGAAGAAGCCGACGCCGGTCTGGTTGTCATAGACACCGGTGCCGTCCAGATCGACGGTGACCTCGATCGCGGTCTCATGGGTCTTGCGGGTGATGGTCGCCTTGCGCATGGGCCTGTCCCTTGTTGTCTTGGGGGCCTTATAGGGCGGGGGATCGGTCCTTGCCAAGGGGCGAGCGGAACCATGGCGGATAGGAATGGCGCAAAAACAAAAAACCTCCCGCGAGGGAGGTCTTTTGATTGGAGCGGGCGAGGCGATTCGAACGCCCGACCCTAACCTTGGCAAGGTTATGCTCTACCCCTGAGCTACGCCCGCACCGAGCTATGTTGTTGTCGTGGAGCGGGCGAGGCGATTCGAACGCCCGACCCTAACCTTGGCAAGGTTATGCTCTACCCCTGAGCTACGCCCGCACTTCACGACAAAACCTCTTACGAGGCTGGGTATTCACCGAATTGGAGCGGGCGAGGCGATTCGAACGCCCGACCCTAACCTTGGCAAGGTTATGCTCTACCCCTGAGCTACGCCCGCACCGTTTCGGTGAGGGGCGATTTAAGGGATAGAGCTGGACCCTGCAAGAGGAAAAAACCGGAATTATGATTTTTCTTTCCGATGCCTATCGCTCGGGTGAAGCCAGACAGGGAAATACACCAGAAGGCCGGGGGGGTTACATCGTGCAGCCACCGCTGCCCGCCGGATCGGGCGGGGAAATTCGTGTTTGCACGCCGAATCGTGCGGTGATCCCGCAGCGCCCTGATCAGGGTGGCGCATCAGAAGTGGGCAGGCGCCGGCGGAACCGTATCACGGCTTCGACGTTATCCTAGTGAACCGCGCAAGATGCGCGAGATTACGGAGGTACTGCTATGAATACCGATATGATCCAAGGCAAATGGAAAGAGCTTTCCGGATCGGTCAAGGCCCAGTGGGGCAAGCTGACCGACGACGAGATCACGCAGGCCGAAGGCGACCGTGAGAAGCTCGAAGGGCTGATCCAGCAGAAATACGGCAAGACCAAAGAGGAAGCGAAAACCGAAGTCGACAAGTTCTTCGACAAGCTCTGAGTATCGCTTCCCCGCTATTTTGCGAGAGAAAACGAAGAAGGGCGCCTCGCGGCGCCCTTTTCGTTATTCCAGCTCGATCAGCAGGTCCTTGGCGTCGATCTGCGCGCCGGGTGTGACATGCACAGCCTTCACCGTGGCCGCACGATCGGCCGATAGACCTGTCTCCATCTTCATCGCCTCGATGGTCAGCAGCTGGTCACCCGGATTGACCTTCTGGCCCGCGCTGACCGCAATGGAGGCCACAACCCCCGGCATGGGTGCGCCGATATGGTTCGGATTACCCGCATCGGCCTTGGGCGCGGCCTTGGTGGCCGCTTTCACGGCACGGTTGGGCACGCGCACCGCACGCGGCTGGCCGTTGAGTTCGAAGAAGACCTTCACATCGCCTTTCTCGTCGGTTTCGCTGGCCGTCTGATAGCGGATCTCCATCGTCTTGCCGGCGCCGATCTCGACCGAGATCTCGTCGGCGGGTTCCATCCCGTAGAAGAAGACGGGCGTGGGAAGCGCGCGCACGGGACCATAGGTCTCGTGGCGGCGGGCATAATCGGTGAAGACCTTGGGATACATCAGATAGGCGGCGAGATCCTCGTCATCGATCTCCTTGCCATCCAGTTCCTCGGAAACCTTGGCGCGGGTGTCCTCGAGATCGACCGCGGGCAGATGCGCACCGGGACGCTCCGTCGAGGCGCGCTCGTCCTTGAGCACTTTTTTCGAGATCGCTTCCGGCCAGCCTCCGGGCGGCTGGCCCAGATTGCCGCGCAGCATGTCCACCACCGAATCGGGGAAGGACATCTCGCGCTTGGGATCGAGCACATCGGACTTGGTCAGCCCCTGCGCCACCATCATCAGCGCCATATCGCCCACGACCTTGGAGGAGGGAGTCACCTTCACGATATCGCCGAAGATCTGGTTGGCATCGGCATAGGCCTGCGCCACCTCGTGCCAGCGTTCCTCGAGGCCGAGCGAACGGGCCTGCGCCTTGAGGTTGGTGAACTGGCCGCCGGGCATCTCGTGCAGATAGACCTCCGATGCGGGGGCCTGCATGCCTGATTCAAAAGCCGCATACTGGGTGCGCACGGCTTCCCAATAGTTCGACATCCGGCGGATGGTCTCGATATCCAAACCCGTGTCGCGCGGGGTATGGCGCAGAGCCTCCACTATCGAGCCCAGACAGGGCTGCGATGTGCCGCCCGAGAAGGCGTCCATCGCCGCATCGACCGCATCCACTCCGGCCTCTGCCGCCGCCAGAATGGTCGCACCGGCAACGCCCGAGGTGTCATGGGTGTGGAAGTGGATCGGCAGGCCGACCTCTTCCTTCAGTGCCTTCACCAGCATTCCGGCCTGTGTGGGCTTGAGAAGCCCCGCCATGTCCTTGAGCCCCAGAACATGGGCGCCAGCGGCCTCAAGCTGTTTGGCCATGCCGACATAGTATTTCAGGTCATATTTCGAGCGCGCCGGATCCAGCAGATCGCCGGTATAGCAGATCGTGCCCTCGCAGACCTTGTTTGCCTCGATCACCGCATCCATCGCGACGCGCATATTCTCGACCCAGTTGAGGCTGTCGAAGACGCGGAAGACATCCACGCCCGAGGTGGCGGCCTGTTTCACGAAGAACTGCACGACATTATCGGGGTAGTTGGTATAGCCCACACCGTTAGAGGCGCGCAGCAGCATCTGCGTCATCACGTTGGGCATGGCGGCACGGATGTCGCGCAGGCGTTGCCACGGGCATTCCTGCAAGAACCGATAGGCCACGTCAAACGTCGCACCGCCCCAGCATTCGACCGAGAAGAGGTCGCCCAGATTGGCCGCATAGACGGGGGCCGCCTTGATCATATCGATCGAGCGCATGCGCGTCGCCAGCAGCGACTGGTGGCCATCGCGCATGGTGGTGTCGGTCAGCAGAAGCTTCGTCTGCGCCTTCATCCAGTCCGCCACGGCCTGCGGGCCTTGGTCCTCCAGCAGATTACGGGTGCCGGGCTTTACCGTGCCGTCAAGCTGCGGCACGACAGGGGGCTTGGCATCGGCTGGCGGCTTGGCGCGGCCTGCCGTCTCGGGATGGCCGTTGACGGTGATATCGGCAATATAGTTCAGGATCTTGGTGCCACGGTCGGCGCGGGATTTGAAATCGAACAGGTCCGGCGTCGTATCGATGAATTTCGTCGTGTAGCTCATATCCAGGAAGGTCGGATGTTTGAGCAGGTTGATGACGAAATCGATATTGGTGGACACACCGCGCACACGGAATTCGCGCAGGGCACGGTCCATCCGCGCGATTGCCTGTTCGGGCGTCGCGGCGCGTGCGGTGACCTTGACCAGAAGGCTGTCATAATATCGGGTGATCACGCCACCCGCATAGGCCGTGCCGCCATCTAGACGGATGCCGTTACCGGTGGCCGAACGATAGGCCTGAATGCGGCCATAATCGGGGATGAAGTTGTTCTGCGGATCCTCGGTGGTCACGCGGCACTGCATCGCATGGCCCAGAAGGTGCACGCCCTCCTGCGCCGCCACGCCGGTCGCTTCCGCCAGCGTCGCGCCTTCGGCAATGCGGATCTGGCTCTGCACGATATCGATGCCGGTCACCTCCTCGGTGACGGTATGTTCCACCTGCACGCGCGGATTGACCTCGATAAAGTAGAACTCCTGGCTGTCCATATCCATCAGGAACTCGACCGTGCCCGCATTCTGGTAGCCCACCGCCTGACCGATCTTCAGGGCCAGCTGGCAGACCTCCTCGCGCTGGGCCTCCGAGAGATAGGGGGCAGGGGCGCGCTCGACGACCTTCTGGTTGCGGCGCTGCACGGTGCAGTCGCGTTCATAGAGGTGATAGAGCCCGCCATGGGTATCGCCCAGAAGCTGCACCTCGACATGGCGCGCGCGCAGGATCATCTTCTCGAGATAGCCCTCGCCATTACCGAAGGCGGCCTCGGCCTCACGACGGCCCTCGCGGACCTTCTCGACCAGTTCCTCGGGGCCATTGATCGGACGCATGCCGCGCCCGCCACCGCCCCACGAGGCTTTGAGCATCAACGGATAGCCGATTTCGGCGGCTTCTGCCTTGATCGCATCGAAATCATCGCCCAGCACCTCGGTCGCGGGGATGACCGGCACACCGGCCTTGATCGCCACGCGGCGTGCGGAGGCCTTGTCGCCCAGCGCACGCATCGTCTCGGCCTTGGGGCCGATGAAGGTGATGCCGTTCTTCGCACAGGCCTCGACGAAATCGGGATTCTCGGAGAGAAGGCCGTAGCCCGGATGGATCGCATCCGCCCCCGAGAGCTTTGCCACACGGATGATCTCGTCGATGGCGAGATAGGCACCCACAGGGCTGAGGCCGCGGCCGATCTGATAGGCCTCATCGGCTTTGAACCGGTGCAGGCCCAGCTTGTCCTCCTCGGCATAGACGGCGACCGTCTTCTTGCCGAGCTCATTGGCTGCACGCATAACACGAATGGCAATCTCGCCACGGTTGGCGACAAGGATCTTCTCGAACATAGCGCCTTACTCCTCCTACTCTTCCTTATGGCTAGCCTAGCGGTGCCGCGCTGCGGCGCAAGTGTGGAGGCTTTGAGAATATGCAAAACCGGAGAGTTTTATTTACCAAAACGACCAGTTTTTGCAGGCCTGGCGTGAACTGCCGAAATTTGCATCCAAAACACCGCGTCTCATGGCGGGAGCGGCCAGCCTATTGACAGCACGCGCGCTTCGGGCAAAGCAGAGGCCATGACGGATTTGCGCCCGGTGGGCTATATCATTGGTCTTCTGATTACCGCGCTGGGCATCTTCATGCTGATTCCGGCTGCGCTGGATCTGTATCGCGGTGACCCCAACTGGCAGGCCTTCACCGAGAGCGCGATGATCTGTGTGATCGTCGGCGGGCTACTGGCGCTGGCGGCCCATGACAGTCTGGGGCAGGTGCTGGATCTGCGGCAGAGCTTCGTGCTGACCAGCGGTGTCTGGGTGGCGCTGCCGGCAATGGGGGCGCTGCCTTTCATGATCGGGGCGCCGCATCTCTCGTTCACAGATGCCTATTTCGAGGCGATGTCGGGGATGACGACGACAGGCACCACGGTTATCCCAAAGCTCGACGATCTGCCCCATTCGGCCAATCTCTGGCGCGCGATCCTGCAATGGCTCGGGGGGCTCGGGATCATCATCGTCGCGATGATCTTCCTGCCGGTGATGAAGGTCGGGGGCATGCAGTTCTTCCGCTCCGAGGGTTTCGATACGCTGGGAAAGGTGCTGCCGCGCGCCCGCGAGATTTCCCGCGCGCTGATCCGTATCTATCTGGGGCTGTCGGTGCTCTGCTGCGGGGCGTTCATGCTGTCGGGGATGAGCTTCTATGATGCCATCCTGCATTCGCTGACCACCATCTCCACAGGCGGTTTTTCCAGCGAGGACAAGAGCTTCGGTGCGTTCCTCGGGGCGCCCGAATATGTGGCCTCGGTCTTCATGCTACTGGCGGCGATGCCGTTCATCCGTTTCGTGCAGCTGGTGAAAGGTGATGCCGGTCCGATCTGGCGTGATCCTCAGGTGCGCGCCTTCCTTCGCTGGCATCTCTACGCGATCTTGATCATCGTCATCTACCGCCTGTTCCGCCACGAGGATCCGTTCTGGCCGACGCTGCGCGAGACGATCTTCAACGTCGTCTCGACCTTCACCGGCACGGGCTATTCCTCGGTCGATGTTACCCAATGGGGGCATCTGGCTTTTGTCATCCTGATCGTTGTCGGGCTGATCGGGGGCTGCACCGCCTCGACGGGCTGTTCGGTCAAGGTCTTCCGCTATCTGATCCTGATCGAGTCGATCAAGGCACAGGTGCGCCGCCTCTATAGTCCGCATCGGGTGACGCTGATCCGCTATGACGGGCATCCCGTGACGGAAGATGTGGTCAACTCGGTGATGGCGTTCTTCTCCTTCTTCATTCTCAGCTTCGGCCTGCTGATCGTTGCACTGGCACTGACCGGGCTCGAAACACGCACGGCGGTTACCGCTGCATGGACGGCGATCGCCAATGTCGGGCCATGTTGGGGGCCGGAGGTGTCGGCCAACGGTTCAATCGTAAGCTTCCCCGAAACTGCCAAATGGCTGATGTCCTTTGGCATGTTTCTCGGTCGGCTGGAGCTTCTGTCGGTGCTGGTGCTGTTCCTGCCGCGATTCTGGCGGGCGTGAGCCGGAGCTGATCGGGCCTGTTCCAAGGCAGCAACGAAAAACGGCGCCCCGATCGGAGCGCCGTTTTGTTTTGCCATACAGCCCGATTTAGCCGAGCGCATCGTTGCAGCGTTTGCAGGTATGGGCGTGCTGGTGCGTGCCGACATCCGGCAGGATGCGCCAGCAACGTTCGCATTTCTCGCCCTCGGCCATCTCGAAGACCACGGCCACACCGGCCACATCGGGCAGGCGGAAGGCTTCGGCAGGGGCGGCATCCGCCGTCAGCGTGATGCCGGAAGTGATGCACAGATCCTCGAAGGGCACTGTTTTCAGCACGTCCAAAAGCTCCGCATCCTCCACATGCACAACGGGTGCCGCCTCGAGCGAGGCACCGATCACCTTGTCGCGGCGCTGCACCTCGAGGGCTGCGGTCACGGCACGGCGGGCACGGCGGATCGCCTCCCATTTCTGGGCCAGTGCGGCATTGCGCCACTCGGCAGGCGTCTCGGGGAAGTCCTCGAGATGGACCGAGGCCTCCGCACCATCAAAGCGCGACAGCCAGACATCTTCCATCGTAAATGGCAGGATCGGCGCGAGCCATGTGGTCAGGCGATGGAACAGGATGTCCATCACCGTGCGGGCGGCACGGCGGCGGGTGCTGTCTGCCGGGTCGCAATAGAGCGCGTCCTTGCGGATGTCGAAATGGAAGGCCGACAGCTCGATCGTGCAGAAGGTGAAGAGCTTCTGGAACACGGACTGGAAGTTGAAGGCGCGGTAATCTGCCTGGATTTCCGCGTCGAGCTCCGCCAGACGGTGCAGGATGAAGCGCTCGAGCTCGGGCATCTCCGAAACATCCAGACGCTCGCTCTCGTCGAAATCCTTCAGCGCGCCGAGCATATAGCGCAGCGTGTTGCGCAGGCGGCGATAGCTATCAGCCACGCCCTTGAGGATTTTCGGACCGATCCGCTGGTCGGCGGTGTAATCGGCCTGTGCCACCCACAGACGCAGGATATCGGCGCCATATTCCGAGATTACCTCTTGCGGCGCGACGGTGTTGCCGATGGATTTGGACATTTTCATGCCCTTCTCATCCAGCGTGAACCCATGGGTGACCACATTGCGATATGGCGCACGGCCCTTGGTGGCCGAGGCCTGCAGGAGCGAGGAATGGAACCAGCCACGGTGCTGGTCGGTGCCTTCCAGATAGACATCCGCGATGCCATCGGGGGTGCCGTCTTCACGGTCGCGCAGCACGAAGGCATGGGTGGACCCAGAGTCGAACCATACATCCAGCACGTCGAAGACCTGATTGTAGTCCTCGGGGTTCACGATGCCATCGAGCACGCGGGCCTTGAAGCCCTCTTCATACCAGACATCGGCGCCTTTTTCCTCGAAAGCTGCGGTGATGCGGGCATTCACTTCCGCGTTGCGCAGCAGGAAGTCCTCGGCATCGGGTTTGGCGCCGACTTTGGTGAAGCAGGTCAGCGGCACGCCCCAGGCGCGCTGGCGCGACAGAACCCAGTCGGGGCGCGTCTCGATCATCGAATGCAGGCGGTTTTTGCCGCGCTCGGGGGTGAAGGTCACCAGTTCCTCGATGGATTTCAGCGCGCGCTGACGGATGGTGTCACCATAGGTGCCCATGCCGTCCTCCATTTTCGCATCGATGGCGGCAAACCATTGCGGCGTGTTGCGATAGATCAGCGGCGCTTTCGAGCGCCAGCTATGCGGATAGCTGTGCTTCAGCTTGCCCTTGGACAGCAGCGCACCAGCATAGGCCAGCTGCTTGATGTTTTCCACATTGGCGGGCCCGTCCTTGCCATCATCGGCCACGATCTTCATGCCGGCAAAGAGCGGCAGATCAGCGCGATAGGAGCCATCGGCCTCGATGTTATAGGTCATCTTGAGGCCGAATTTCAGGCCCAGCTGATAGTCGTCATCACCATGCGACGGCGCGGTATGGACAAAGCCCGTGCCCGCATCATCGGTCACATGATCGCCCGGCAGCATGGGGACATCGTAATCCCACTCGCCATTGGCGCCTTCGACACCCGCATAGGGGTGGTTGAGGATCACGCCCTCGAATTCCGAAGTCGCCACATCGCGGATGCGCGAATAGCCCTCGACCTTGGCGGAATTCATCACATCATCGGCCAGCTTGTCGGCCAGCACGATCAGCTCGCCCGCTTCCGCCGTGGATTTGTCGGCGGGAATATCCACACGGTAGAGGCCGTAGGACATGGACGGGCCATAGGCCACTGCGCGGTTTTGCGGGATGGTCCAGGGCGTGGTGGTCCAGATCACGACCGAAGCGCCGTCCAGCACATCGGCCTTGGGCTTGAAGCGGACCCAGATCATGTGGCTCGTGTGGTCGTGATATTCGACCTCCGCCTCGGCCAGCGCGGTCTTCTCGACCGGCGACCACATCACGGGTTTCGAGCCCTGATAGAGCGTGCCATTCATCAGGAAGGTCATGAACTCTTCCGCGATCACGCGCTCGGCGTGGAAATTCATGGTCAGGTAGGGGTCGTCCCAATTCCCGTAAACGCCAAGGCGCTTGAATTCCTCGCGCTGGATATCGACCCAGCCTTCGGCAAACTTGCGGCATTCCTGACGGAAGTCGATGACCGGAACTTCGTCCTTGTCCTTGCCGGCCTTGCGGTATTGCTCCTCGATCTTCCATTCGATCGGCAGGCCGTGGCAATCCCAGCCCGGAACATAGCGCGCGTCATGGCCCATCATCTGGTGCGAACGGGTGATGATGTCCTTGATCACCTTGTTCAGCGCGTGGCCGATATGGAGATGCCCGTTGGCATAGGGAGGGCCGTCATGCAGCGTGAAGGGGGTGCGGCCTTGGGCTTTTTCGCGCAGCCGGTCATAGATGCCGATCTTCGCCCAACGCTCGAGCCATTCGGGCTCGCGCAGGGGCAGGCCCGCGCGCATCGGGAAATCGGTTTCGGGCAGGAAGACGGTATCGTGGTAATCGACGGATTTGTCGGTCGTGTCGGCACACATAGGGAGCATATCCTTGGAAGGGGATCGGTCGGGCGGCGCAGTGCCTGCCCGTCATCTGGCACACATCACCCGGCTACCCTGACGCGTCAGAGCGCCGGGCCGGTAATTCGCAGGATGTGGTCACAAAATGTCATGGGGGCCTTATAGGCGGGCCGAAGGGGCTGGGCAAGCGAATGCTTGCGGAGCGCGTCCCGATAGGGGGCTTATTTGTGGCGCGGTCGCAGGGGCGCTGCCCCTCTTGGCGCTTCGCGCCAATTCACCCCGGGATATTTGGAGGCGCTGGAAGGCGGAAAGGAAAAAGGCACCCCGGAGGGTGCCTTCCTTCAGGTCGGGTCGGACGCGATCAGTTGCGCGCTTTGTCGACCAGCTTGCCTTTGCCGATCCAGGGCATCATCTCGCGCAGTTTCGCACCGGTCTGTTCGATCGGGTGCTCGTCATTGGCGCGGCGCGACGCTTTGAGGGTCGGTTGGCCGACCGAGTTTTCGAGCATGAAGTCACGCACGAATTTGCCGGTCTGGATGTCCTTGAGGACGGCTTTCATGCGGGCTTTGGTTTCCTCGTAGGGGAGGATGCGCGGGCCCGAGACATATTGGCCGTATTCGGCGGTGTTCGAGATCGAGTAATCCATGGTGGCGATGCCGCCCTCATAGATCAGGTCGACGATCAGTTTCACTTCGTGCAGGCACTCGAAATAGGCCATTTCCGGCTCGTAGCCGGCCTCGACGAGGGTCTCGAAGCCGCAACGGATCAGTTCGACCAGACCGCCACAGAGAACGGCTTGCTCGCCGAAGAGGTCGGTTTCGCATTCCTGACGGAAATTGGTCTCGATGATGCCCGAGCGGCCGCCACCGATAGCCGAGCAATAGGACAGCGCGATGTCTTGCGCGCGGCCGGTTGCGTCGGTTTCGACTGCGAAGAGGCAGGGCACGCCGCCGCCTTTGACGTATTCGCCACGCACGGTGTGGCCCGGACCTTTGGGCGCCATCATGATGACATCGACGCCGGCTTTCGGCTCGATCAGGCCGAAATGCACGTTCAGGCCGTGGGCAAAGGCAATCGCTGCACCTTCGCGCAGGTTGTCATGCACATATTTCTTGTAGGTTTCGGCCTGCAGTTCGTCGGGCATGGCGAACATGATAACATCGGCCCAAGCAGCGGCTTCGGCGATGCCCATGACGGCCAGACCTTCTGCTTCGGCTTTCTTGGCCGAGGGCGAGCCTTCGCGCAGCGCGATGGCAAGTTTTTTTGCGCCCGAGTCGCGCAGGTTCAGCGCATGGGCGTGGCCCTGGCTGCCATAGCCGAGAATAGCAACTTTGAGATCCTTGATCAGGTTCACATCGCAGTCGCGATCATAGAATACACGCATGTTCTTTCCTCCACTTGCGGTTGGGGCCACAATACAGGTTCAGACAAAAATTCCCATGACGATCGGAATAAAATATGCGTAATATCGAAATTGTAATTCGTAATTTTCGATCTGGATGAAATATTCATGCAACTTGATGATGTGGATCGGCGGATCTTGCGCCATCTGATGGCCGATCCGGCGCAGAGCAATGCCGATCTGGCCGAGCGGGCGGGGCTGACCACGGCCACCTGTTGGCGCCGGATCGAGAAGATGCAGGCCGAGGGGGTCTTGCAGGGGCGGCAGGCGATCATCAACTGGCGGGCCTTGGGGTGGGAGGTCGAAGTGTCCTTGCGCTTCACGCTCGACAAGACAAATCCGCGGGCTTTCGACCAGTTTCTGGAGGCCGCCCGTAAGGTGCCGGAGGTGATCGAGATCCAGACCTTTCTTGGCCAGACCGATGTGCGGCTCAATGTGATTGCCCGTGACATGGCGCATTACCAGCAGATCTACCGTAGCCAGATCCTGTCCCTGCCGCATATCCAGGAGACCGACGCGCTGATGCTGATTTCCAAGGTGAAGGATAGCACGGAGTTGCCGCTATGATCGCGCTCGACGATATCGATCGTCAGATCCTGCGCGCGCTGGCCGAGGATGGAACGTTGAATGCAGGTGCTTTGGGGCGGCGGCTCGGGATGTCGCAGCCCTCCGCATGGCGGCGGGTGAAGCGGTTGCAGGATGCCGGCGTGCTGGCGGGCACGCGGGCGGTGATCGACCGTGCGGCGGTGGGCTTTGGCGTGACGGTGTTTCTGGGGATCAAGCTCGCCACGCGAGGCCGCGTTAGCCTCGAGGATTTCGAGCGCGCGGCAGGGGCGATTCCGGAGGTGCAGGTGATCCAGCACGTTCTGGGCCAGTTCGATTACCGGTTGCAGGTGACCGCCCGTGACATTCCCGATTTCGAGCGGGTGCTCCGGCGGCGGATCATGACGCTTCCGGCGGTTGGTCATGTCGAAGCGAATGTGATGCTCTCCGAGGAGCGCCGTCTCGGACCGCTCGGGTAGTGCTCAAAAATACGCCGTTTGGTTACTTTATGAACATTCCGCCTCAATGATAGGGAAAATCAGGCTCTTGGCTTGGGGGCAGCATGGACCTCGGGCATAAATACCGAGAAGAGGCGGGAAAAGGACGCATGATGTTTGATCACAAGAGTTCCCCGCAGATGCAGCGCAGCCATGGCGATGCCGCCGTGCGCTTTGAGGCCGGTCGGCTGAAAGGGCTGCGCCAGCGCGGCTCGGCCAAGGCGCAGCTGCCGCGTGTGGGCGCGGTGCCGGAGGTGGTGTTTCTCAATACCTCGGGTGGTCTGACCTCGGGCGATACCTTGTCCTATGCGCTTGATATCGAAGGAGGCCGCGTGGTGGCCACCACCCAGGCGGCCGAGCGCGCTTACCGTGCCGATGACGGTGCGGCCACCGTGCGGGTAACGCACAGGGTGGGGGCGGGCAGCTGGCTTGACTGGGTGCCGCAGGAGACGATCCTGTTCGACCGCTCCCATATCGACCGGCACACGGTGATCGATCTGGCGCCTGATGCGGGCTGCCTGATGCTGGAGTCCGTGGTGCTGGGGCGCCATGCGATGGGCGAGACCGTCGGCACGTTGGGCCTGCGCGACCGGCGCGAGATCCGCCGTGCGGGAAGGCCTGTGATGATCGAGCCCTTTGTGATGGGCACCGCCGAGCTCGGGCACCGTGGCGCGTTACTGGGCGATGCCCGTGCTTTTGCCACGATGGTGATGTGCTGTCAGGGCGCCGAGGATGCGGTTGGTCGTGTGCGGGATGTGCTTGACGAGGAGGGCGTCGAGGCGGCAGCCTCCGGTTTTGATGGCAAGGTGATCATGCGGTGTATCGCCAGAGATGGCTGGCCGCTACGCAAACAATTGCTGCGGGTGATGGCGGTCTTGCGGGGCAATGTGCCCGCACCGCGCGTCTGGCAGATTTAGGAAGAGGGATAAGATGAACCTGACCCCGAGGGAAAAGGAAAAGCTGATGGTCAGCCTTGCCGCCATGGTGGCGCGCGGGCGGCTGGAGCGTGGTGTGAAACTCAACCATCCCGAGGCGATCGCGATCATTTCGGATTTCGTGGTCGAGGGCGCGCGCGCGGGCCAGTCGGTGGCCGAGCTGATGGAAACCGGCGCCGAGGTGATCACCCGTGAACAATGTATGGAGGGCATCCCCGAGATGATCCATTCCATTCAGGTCGAGGCAACATTCCCCGATGGCACGAAACTCGTGACCGTCCACCACCCTATTCGCTGATACCGAGGAACTCCCATGAAACATCTCAAGAAAACCATCGCCGCCGCCGCCCTTCTGCCGAGCGTTGCCATGGCGCATCCGGGCCATGAGGCCGGCACCGTTATGGCAGGTATCGCGCACCCGCTGAGCGGGGCTGACCATATTCTGGCGATGGTGGCCATTGGTCTGATGGCCGTGCAACTGGGTGGCCGTGCGCTCTGGGCTGTGCCTGCGGGCTTTGTGGGCTCCATGCTGGTCGGTGCCACCATGGGCGCGCATGGCGTGCCGTTCTTCTCGGTCGAGCCGCTGATCCTTGCCTCGATCATCGTTCTGGGCGCAATCGTGGCGCTCTCGGCACGTCTGCCGGTGGCGGCACTGGTGCCGATGGTGGCGCTCTTTGGCATGGCGCATGGCTGGGCACATGGAGCGGAAGGTCCGGCGCATGGGATGGCGGCCTATTTCGCGGGCTTTACGCTCGCCACTGCCGGTCTGCATGTGGCGGGGATGGTCTTTGGCCGTGTGATCCACCGCTTCGCGCTGCGCGGTCTGGGAGTGGCGACGGCTGCGGCCGGTCTCGCGCTGGCTTTCGCGGGGTAAGCACATGATCCCCGGTGAAATCCTTCCCGCCGCTGGCGAGATCACGCTGAATGAGGGGCTGACCCCTGTCACCCTCCTGGTGGCCAATACCGGCGACCGTCCGATCCAGGTCGGTAGCCATTACCATTTTGCCGAGACCAATCCGGGTCTGCAATTCGACCGCGAGGCAGCGCGCGGCTACCGGCTGGATATCGCGGCGGGCACCGCCGTGCGCTTCGAGCCGGGCCAGTCGCGCGAGGTCACGCTGGTGCCCTATCGCGGTGCGCGCGAGGTCTGGGGCTTCAACCAGAAGGTCATGGGCAAACTGTAACCCCCAAGGAGGATGCCATGTCGCCAGTTACTGCCTATCGTTTGTGGTTTGAATATGCCCGCATGATGGGCGAGGCGCAGATGGTGATCGCCATGCGCGTGGCCGGAATGGCCGGTTTCTGGTCGATGGCGCCCTCCGAGATGACCCGCATGGTGGCCGAGAAACAGAAGGCTGCCGTGGAAAGCCTGACCAAGGCCACGCAGGCCGCGGCATCTGGCAAGCCGCCCGAGACCGTCGTCCATGCCGCCTTGCGCCCTGTGGCGCGGCGCACACGGGCCAATGTGAAACGTCTGGCCAAGCGTGGCCCGGCCATACCGGGGAAGAAAAGATGAAACGCGTCACCGCAGCCGTTCTCGGCCTTTGCCTCATGGGGGCCGGAGCGGGCCCTGTCTGGGCGCTCGATTGCCAGGCGCCCCAAACGCAGGCCGACATGACGGCCTGTGCAGGGCAGGACTACGAGGCCGCCGATGCGGATCTGAACGCCGCCTATGCCGAGACCCGCACCCGCGCGAAATCGCGCGGCGCGGCACAGGCCGAGGCGCTTCTGGAGGCGCAGCGGGCATGGATCGCTTATCGCGATGCCGCCTGCATGGCCGAGGGGCTGGAATATGACGGTGGCTCGATGCAGCCGATGGCCGTGGCCATGTGCAAGACAGAACTGACCAAGCGTCGCAGCGAGGACCTGCGCCGCCTTTACAACGCTATGTGAGGGGAGGCCCGAGATGCCCGCCAAGATTTCCCGCGCGACCTATGCCGATATGTTCGGCCCGACCACCGGCGACCGCGTGCGCCTTGCCGATACCGATCTGATCATCGAGGTCGAACGCGACCTGACCACCTATGGCGAGGAGGTCAAATTCGGCGGCGGCAAGGTGATCCGCGACGGTATGGGCCAGAGCCAGATCACCCGCGCAGGCGGAGCGGTCGATACCGTGATCACCAATGCGCTGATCGTTGACCATTCCGGCATCTACAAGGCCGATGTCGCGCTGCGCGATGGCCGTATCCATGCGATTGGCAAGGCCGGGAACCCCGACACCCAGCCGGGCGTGGATATCATCATCGGTCCGGGCACCGAGGTGATCGCGGGCGAGGGGCGTATCCTGACCGCAGGCGGCATGGATGCGCATATCCATTTCATCTGTCCCCAGCAGATCGAAGATGCGCTGGCCTCGGGCATCACCACGATGCTGGGCGGCGGCACCGGCCCCGCGCATGGCACGCTGGCTACCACCTGTACGCCCGGTCCGTGGCATATCTCGCGGATGCTGCAGTCCTTTGACGCCTTCCCGATGAATCTCGCGCTCTCGGGTAAGGGCAATGCCTCGCGCCCCGAGGCGCTCGTCGAGATGGTCAATGCCGGCGCCTGCGCCATGAAACTGCACGAGGATTGGGGCACCACCCCCGCCGCCATCGATTGCTGCCTTTCGGTGGCCGAGGATATGGATGTGCAGGTGATGATCCATACCGATACGCTCAACGAGAGCGGCTTTGTCGAGAACACCTTGGCCGCGATCAATGGCCGCACGATCCACGCGTTCCATACCGAGGGCGCGGGTGGTGGCCACGCGCCCGATATTTTGCGCGTGGTGGGCGAGGAGAACGTGATCCCGTCCTCCACCAACCCGACGCGGCCCTATACCGGCAATACGGTGGAAGAGCATCTGGATATGCTGATGGTCTGCCACCACCTCGATAACAAGGTGCCCGAGGATGTGGCCTTTGCCGAGAGCCGCATCCGCAAGGAGACCATCGCCGCCGAGGATATCCTGCATGACATGGGCGCGATGTCGATCATCTCCTCCGACAGTCAGGCGATGGGCCGCGTGGGCGAGGTGATCATCCGTTGCTGGCAGACCGCCGACAAGATGAAGAAACAGCGCGGCCGTCTGGCCGAGGAAACCGGCGATAACGACAATGCCCGCGTCAAACGCTTCATTGCGAAATACACGATCAACCCTGCGATCTGCCACGGGATCTCGCAACATATCGGCTCGGTCGAGGTCGGCAAACGCGCCGATCTTGTGCTGTGGAACCCCGCCTTCTTCGGGGCGAAACCCGAGATGGTGCTGATGGGCGGGATGATCGTTTCGGCGCAGATGGGCGATCCGAACGGGTCTATCCCCGCGCAGCCCTTCTACACCCGCAACATGTTCGGCTCCTATGGCGGCGCGCTCGGGGCGTCGGCTGTGACGTTTGTCTCTCAGGCGGCCGAGGCCAATGGTGTGGCGGCCAAGCTGGGGCTGCAGAAGCAGGTTCTGGCGGTAAAAGGCACGCGTGGGATCGGCAAGGCGGATATGATCCACAATGCCGCACGTCCCAAGATCGAGGTGCATCCTGAAACCTACGAGGTGCGGGCGGATGGCGAGTTGCTGACCTGCGAACCGGCCTCCGAGCTGCCGCTGGCACAGCGCTACTTCCTGTATTGAGATGATCCGCCCGCGGCACTCAACTGGCGTTATGACGCCGGAACAGGATCTTCTGGGGTGCGGGCGGTTCTATCTTGGCGAGTTCGGGCAGATGGCTGAGCGCATCCACCTTGGATTTGCGGCGCAGGCGGATCGAGCGGGTAATCTTCTCGCGGGTATAGGACGGGTTCTTGCGGATCTCGTCGGGCAGAAGCCGCGGATCGAAGATCCGCTCGCGGCAGGTAAACAGCTCGACCTTGTGCCATTGGCCGATGCGCGGCATATCGGCCTGCGCCAGCCATGCCTCGCGCAGCTCGGCCTCGCGCTGGCGCAGCCGCTGGATCTGGATCCGGATCTGTGCAAGCTCGTCTGCAGGCGACATCGGGGCGCGGGGGTCGGGCATGATGGCTCTCTCTGTTTCATCCTTAAGGCGAGCATCTCCCGATAATGGTAAAGACCTATCTAATAACGAGGCGAATATGAGCGAAAAAATCATCTCTTCCACCATCGAGCCCGCAGGCCACTGGGACAAAGCCGATGGACAGGTGGCGCTCGATTACGAGGGCCGCTTCCTGCGCCGCAAGAAACTGGTGACGGTGACGGGCGAGGGCTTTCTGGTCGATCTGCCCGAGGTCACCAATCTGCGCGGTGGCGAGGCATTTGTCCTCTCGGATGGTCGCCGGATCGAGGTGACCTGCGCCGAGGAGCCGGTGCTGGTGGTCACCGGCGATCTCGCGCGGCTGGCATGGCATATCGGTAACCGTCACACGCCCTGCCAGATCGAGGCAGACCGTCTGGTGATCCGGCAGGATCATGTGCTCGAGGCGATGCTGAAACAACTCGGGGCGGATGTCGTGCAGGCCGTTGCTCCCTTTGCCCCCGAAAGTGGTGCCTATGGTATGGGCCGGACGATGGGGCACGAGCATGGCCATAGCCACGACCATGGGCATTCCCATGACCACGATCACGGCCACGATCACGGGCATAGTCATGGTCACCACCATCACGACCACAGCCACGGGTAGGCCTGTATGACCGCCTCCGCTCTTCTGTCGCTCGTCCAGTGGATGTCTCCGGCCTTTCCGACCGGTGCCTTCGCCTATAGCCACGGGCTCGAGCAGGCGATTTCTGCAGGTGAGGTCCGTGACGAGGTGGGGCTGCGCCTGTGGCTTTCCGATATCCTCTCACATGGGGCGGGGTGGAATGATGCCGTCCTGCTGGCCCGCGGGCTGGCGGGGCAGGACGCGGACGATCTGGATGCCACGGCGCGCGCGCTTGCGGCCAGTGCCGAACGCCTGCGCGAGACGCTCGATCAGGGCACGGCCTTTGCCCGTGCGCAGGCGCAGATGATGGGTGGGGAGGATCCGGAGGAGATCGCGCTGCCGGTTGCGGTGGCGCAGGCGGCGCGCGCATTGGATCTGCCGCGCGAGGAGATTATCGCGGTTTTCCTGCATGGCTTCGCCTCGAATCTTGTGTCCTGCGCGGTTCGCTTCGTGCCGCTCGGGCAGGCGCAGGGGCAGCGGGTGCTTGCGGCCCTGCATGACGATATTTCACGGATCAGTGCCCGCGCGGCCCATGCCGGTCTGGATGATCTGGCAGGAGCCGCGTTCCGCGCCGATCTGGGATCGATGCTGCACGAAACGCTGGATGTGCGCATCTTCAAGACCTGAAAAAGGAGAGAACCATGGCAAACGGACCTTTGCGCGTCGGCATTGGCGGCCCAGTGGGCGTGGGCAAGACGACCCTGACCGAACAGCTCTGCCGCGCGCTGGCGGGGCGCTGCTCGATGGCGGTGGTGACCAATGACATCTATACCCGCGAGGATGCCGAGGCGCTGATGCGGGCGCAGGTTCTGCCCGCCGAGCGTATCCGCGGCGTCGAGACGGGGGGCTGCCCGCACACGGCGATCCGTGAGGATGCCTCGATCAATCTGGCCGCGATCGCCGATCTCAACAAGGCCTTCCCCGATCTGGATCTGGTGCTGATCGAATCGGGCGGGGACAATCTGGCCGCGACCTTCAGCCCCGAGCTGGCCGATCTGACGATCTATGTGATCGACACGGCGGCGGGGCAGGATATTCCGCGCAAGCGGGGGCCGGGGGTGACGCGTTCGGATATGCTGGTGGTCAACAAGACCGACCTCGCGCCCTATGTGAGTGTCGATCCGGTGCTTCTGGAAAGCGACACGCAAAAGGCCCGCGGCGCGCGGCCCTATGTGATGGCGCAGCTGAAGGCGGGTAAGGGCGTGCCCGAGATCGTGGCGTTTCTCGAAGAGGAAGGGGGGCTCGCGCTCAGCGAACCCGCCTGATCATTTCAGGCCCAGACCCGCGCGCATCATCAGACGGCGCACGGGTTTGAGCCCGTAAATCGCGCCGAGCGCGCCCGCCCGCAGATCGCGCAGCGGGCGCGGGGCCAGCATGGAGGCGCGGTTCAGCAGGTCGATCCCCGCAATCCGCGCCCGGATTTCGGGCCAGCGGGCGCGGTGATAGGCGGTCAGCATCTCGGTGCTGCCCAGATCGGCCTCGTATTTGCGGCACAGATCCAGCAGGCAGCGGATATCGGCGAGGCTCATATTCAGCCCCTGCGCACCGATGGGCGGCATAACATGGGCGGCTTCGGCAATCAGCGCCACGCGCTCGCCAGCCAGCCGCTCGGCATGCTGCATCCGCATCGGCCAGACCGCACGGCGGGTGACCAGCGTCAGCGGGCCGAGGATACCGGTCGAACGCTCGAACATCTCCGCCTCGAACGCGTCTTTCTCGAGCGTGGCTAGGCGGTCGGCCTCCGCACCACGTTCCATCCAGACGATTGCCGAGCAGTGCTGCCCGTCGCGGTCGGGGAGCGGCACCAGCGTGAACGGCCCGCCCGAGCGGTGGACTTCGGTCGAGACATTCTCATGCGGGATGGGATGGGTTACGGCAAAGGCCAGTGCCTTCTGACCATAGCGGTGGATCTTGGCCGGAATGCCCGCCGCCTGCCGGATGAAGCTGTCACGCCCGTCAGCGCCGATCACCAGCTTCGCCTGAACATGGGTGCCATCCGACAGGGTGACGCGCGCCTCGTTGCGGCGGGTCACGAGGCCGGTGGTGGCCACGCCCGCGCGGAAATCGACATTGGGCAGCTCGTCGAGACGGGCGACCATCTCGCGGCGCAAGAGCCAGTTGGGCAGGTTCCAGCCGAAGGGCTGATCCGAGATGTCGGCGGCATCGAAATCACGCGTAAGCCGCGCCACGGGGGTGTCGCCACCGGCATCGACAATGCGCATGATCTGCAATGCGGCGGCATGGGGGGCAAGCCGCGCCCAGAGCCCCGCCTCCTCGAGCACCTCGACGGCGGGCTGGAGGAAGGCGGTTGAACGCATATCGGCCCCTGCCGCCGCACCATCGGTCACGGGCGGCGCAGGATCGACGCAGATGACATGCAAGCCCGCCGAACCGAACGCGCAGGCGGCGGTCAGGCCCGCCACGCCACCACCCGAAATCAGGATGTCGGTCTGGGTCGGTTCTGCGGTCATGGCAAGGATCTTTCTGTGAAGCGGTCTTGGCGCAATTATAGCGCGGCGGTCGTCAAAGGCCAGATCCGCCGGCCTTTGCAAGCGCCGTCAGGAAGCCGCTTAGGTCATTTGTGTGATGGCCGATATGATCTGCCTCAAGCGCCTCGGGAGCGACATGGACCGTCTGCATTCCCAGACCATGCGGCACCTCGAGATTGCGGGCATCATCCTCGAACATCGCGCCTTTCGCGGGGGTGATGCCGGCCTTGGCAAAGACCATCTCGAAGGCCTCGGCGCGGGGTTTGGGATGGAAATCAGCATGTTCGACACCATAGATCCCGTCGAACAATCCACTCAATCCGCGTGCGGCCAGCACCTGTTCGGCATAGGGTGCCGAGCCGTTGGTATAGATGATCTTGCGACCGGGCAGCGCGCGGATGCCCGCGGCAAGCGCGGGATCGGGTAGGAGCGCATCGAAAGAGATGTCGTGGACCTCGTGCAGGAAGGGCACCGGATCGATACCGTGTTCATGCATCAGCCCCGCCAGCGTGGTTCCGTAAAGGGCCCAGTAATGGCTGCGCAGATGATTGGCGCGGGCCGCATCGACCTTCAGGGTGCGCATCACATAATCCGCCATCTTCACCTCGATCTGCGCGAAGAGCGCAGCTTCGGGCGGGTAAAGCGTGTTGTCGAGATCGAAGACCCAGTCGGTGACATGGCCGAAGGCACTGGTGTCGATGGCGGCGGGGAGGGGGGATGCGTGGCTCATAGCCGATGCTTAGCGCGGTTCGGGACGGAGTGTAAATGTCGCACTTCTTGTGCTTGTCACAGCGGGCGCTGGCTCCTAAGGTCTCCCGACCAGATATGCGAGCCAGATAATGCAAAAAGACGCCTACACGCTGATCCTCGAAGCGATCGACGCCGGAACCTATAAGCCGGGCGACCGGCTGGTGGAATCGGAGCTCGCCGAGCGGCTGGGCGTATCGCGTACGCCGGTGCGCGAGGCGCTGCAACGGCTCGAGACGCAATCCATGCTGGCGCGCGACGGGCGCTCGCTGATCGTGGCCTCGCTCGATCACAACCAGCTGGCCGAGCTCTATACCGTGCGCGCCGAGCTGGAGGCACTGGCCGCCCGTCTGGCCGCCCGCCATGCCGCGCCCGAAGAAGTGCGGGTGATGCAGTCGATGATCGAGGAAGATCATCAGAAGCTGGGCGATCCGATCGCGCTGAGCCGTGCCAACAAGCGGTTCCACCGGCAGATCCATCTGGCCTCGCATAACCGCTATCTGGTGCAGCAGCTCGATCTCGTGCACCGGTCCATGGCGCTTCTGGCGACCACGTCGCTGGCGGCGGAGGGCCGTGGCGAGGTCGCTCTGGCCGAGCATCAGCGAATCGTCGATGCGATAGCGGCAGGCGACGAGGACGAGGCGGGGGCCGCATTGCGGGCCCATATCTCGGAGGCTTTCGTCACCCGGCTCCAGAGCGATGCCCGCGCTCACGGTGGTCAACCCTCCTGATCGCACTCAGTTGATCCACGGCGCGCGTTTCGGACGCGGAGGGCTGGCCTGCATGGCCGGAGCCTGCTCGTTGGTGGTGCCCGGAAGCGTGATATGGAGATCGAAAATCCCGTGGGTCGTCTTGTCCCAGTAGAACGGCTTCTCGATGAGTTCGTAGATCGCCTTCCATGCCGCAAGCGCGCCGAGCGGAAAATAGAGCTGCATCGTAGGCACCCATGGGATCAGAAACCGGTGGCTTTCGCCGCGGACCGCCCAGACCGCGAGGCATATATTGACCAGCTCGGCGGTGATGAACCCCGCCACCAGTAGTTTGATCTGGAACGGGCTCAGCAACATCTCGATCGGATGCGGCAGCCCGAAGACCATCAGCCAGAAACTCCACAGAAGCGGCGCCAGCACATATTGCGAGAGTGATCCCAGAAACATCACCTGAAACGCCCAGAACCGACGGGGCCCGAGATCGCGCATCAGGCGCTTGGGGTCGCGCATATGCACGGCCCATGTGATGGCATAGCCTTTGAGCCAGCGTGAGCGCTGCTTGATCCATGGCAGCATCCGGCAATTGGCCTCTTCCTGTGTAACCGTTGACACCAGTTCGGTGCGATAGCCCTTGCGGGCCAGCCGGACTCCCAGATCGGCATCCTCGGTCACGTTATGCGCATCCCAGCAGCCCAGATCCTCCAGCACCTTACGGCGGAAAAACAGTGTCGTGCCGCCCAGCGGCACCACGAATCCGGCTTTTGCCACACCGGGCAGGATCATCCGGAACCATGTCGCATATTCGATAGTGAAACAGCGCGAGAGCCAGTTCGTCGAGGGATTGTAATAATCGAGCACGCCCTGCAGGCAGGCGACATCGGCGGGTGCATGGGCAAAGCGCCGCGCGATGGTGTGCAGCTGGTCGGGATGGGGGGCGTCCTCGGCATCATAGACGCCGATGATGCTCCCGCGGCAGAAATTGAGTGCATAGTTCAGCGCACGCGGTTTGGTCCTGATCGGCCCGTCGGGCACCGGAAGGACGCGCATCCAGCGCGGTAGATCGGCGCGGGCCAGCGCATCGCGTGTCATATGGTCATCCTCCTCGACGACCAGCACCAGATCAAGGAGCTCGCGCGGATAATGCAGGCGCGACATCCGTGCCACCAGCCGCGGCGCGATATCGGGCTCGCGGAACATCGGCACCATGATGGAGATCACCGGTAAGCGGTCGGGGGCTGCCGCTCCCGTCGTGGGCAGGCTGTCCTTGTGGCGGATCTGGGTGATGCCGGCCCAGAGTTTGAGCCCCGTGGTCAGGAGAAGGGTAAGGATCGCCCAGGCGGTGATGATGGAAAACACCACCAGCGGCATCGCGATCAGCCCCAATGCCGTGCTGAACAGGAGGCCGAAGAGGAAAACCGCGGCGCGGCGCTCGTCGCGCAGGCGGCAGCTCATTTCCGAGGCGACGCGCGATTCGGCGCGGCGGATCATATGGGTCTGTCTGCGCGCCAGAAGACTGTCGGTGATGGCGCGCTCGGTCGAGATCACCATCCGGTAGGGGCCATAGGCTTCGGGCAGTTCCTTGCGGATCTCGTCGAAGAGATCGGGATGGGCGGAGGCCACGAGCGTCGCGCCACCCACCCGTTTGACCGGCGCGATGACCTTGGTGCAGCACAGCTCGGCCCCGATTGCGTCGATCAGCCGTGGATCGGGCGGATCCTGCGCCAGATCATAGGGGCTGGCGTTCCACTGCTGGGCCAAGGCGTCCATCAGCTGGGTCTCGGTGATCCAGCCATGGGCGATCAGGATATCGCCGAGCCGTGCCTCCTCGCGCCCGCGCAGCGATACCGCTTTCAGTAGATCCCCCGGGCTGAGATAGCCCATATCGACAAGGATCTGGCCAAGTGGCGTGCGGCCGATCTGTGCCCGCCTCGGCGGTGGCACGCGCCGCTTGGGCTTGGCCAGCCGCGCGGTCAGGTCGGACAGATTGTCCGAGGATACGGCCTTCTGACCGTAGAGAGTCGTTTTCATGCGTTCGCCCCCAGGCTAAAACTGAGGACAAGATTTCGCCTAAAAGTTGAATCAAACGTTAACTACAAATGAAAAGGGCGTTTTCCATCACGGGAAAACGCCCTCCAAGCTGTGGATAACTCTGTGGGGATTATTTCATCGCGGCGATGAAACGGTCGAACAGATAGTAGCTGTCCATCGGGCCCGGGCTGGCTTCGGGGTGGTATTGCACGGAGAAGACCGGCCGGCCTTCCATAGCGATCCCGCAGTTCGAGCCATCAAACAGCGACACATGGGTTTCGGTCACACCTTCAGGCAGCGTCTGGCTGTCCACGGCGAAACCGTGGTTCATCGAGGTGATCTCCACCTTGTTGGTGGTGAGATCCTTCACGGGGTGGTTCGCGCCGTGATGGCCGTGGTTCATCTTGATGGTCTTGGCACCCAGAGCCAGCGCAAGCATCTGGTGTCCAAGGCAAATCCCGAAGACCGGTAGGTCAGTCTTAAGGATGTCCTTGATCATCGGCACGGCATATTCACCGGTCGCGGCAGGGTCGCCCGGGCCGTTCGACAGGAACACCCCATCGGGGTTGAGCGCGAGGATCTCCTCGGCGGTCGCGGTCGCGGGAAGCACGGTCACATCGGCGCCGGCGGAGGCCAGGCAGCGCAGGATATTGCGCTTGGCACCGAAATCGATAGCGACGACCTTCTTGCCTTCCTCGGTGCGCGGCGCGTAGCCATCCGGCCATGCCCAACGCATTTCGTTCCAGCGGTAGGATTGTGCACAAGTCACGTCCTTGGCGAGGTCGAGGCCGACCAGACCGGACCAGTCACGGGCCTTCTTGACCAGCGCCTCGATGTCGAAAACACCGTCGGGATTATGGGCAATGGCCACATTCGGGGCGCCCAGCTGGCGAATCGCGCGGGTCAGGCGGCGGGTATCGATGCCACCCACACCGATCCGGTTACGCTTCTCGAGCCAGTCGACGAGGTTCGAGGTTGCACGCCAGCTTGACGGCTCCGTCGGGTCCCATTTGACGACCATGCCGGCGGCAACCGGATCCTGGGTCTCGTCATCTTCCGCGTTCACACCGACATTGCCGATATGCGGGAAGGTGAAGGTAACGACCTGACCTGCATAGGACGGATCGGTCATGATCTCCTGATAACCCGTCATGGCGGTGTTGAACACGAGTTCCGCGACGGTTTCACCGGTGGCACCGAAGCCTTTCCCGTAGAACAATTGTCCGTCCGCCAGCGCGATCAGCGCGGTGGGTTTTTCGGATGACTGGTGGTTTGCAGACATGGCGCGACTCCCCGGGGCAAAATCTGCCGGAACCTACGAGCGTAAGCCCCAATGGTCAAGACCTCAAAGAGAAAACATGATATACATTAAATACAATAGCTTAGCTGTATTGTGCCTTTGTGACGATCGGAGTATCCTGCCCTCTTGAACATGAAGAGGGGTTTTGCCGTGGACATGCGCGCAAAAATTAACGCCGCCTTGAAAGAGGCGATGCGCGACAAGGATCAGGCGCGTCTGTCGACGCTCCGTCTGGTGAATGCGGCCATCAAGGATCGCGAGATCGCGATGCGCGGCACCAGTGAGGAACACGAGATCACCGATGCCGACGTGATGCAGATTCTGGGCAAGATGGTGAAGCAGCGCCATGAAAGCGCGCGGGCCTATGAAGAGGGCGGGCGGCTGGAGCTGGCGGAGCAAGAGCTTTCCGAGATCAAGATCCTCGAGACCTTCCTGCCGCGCCAGCTCAATGATGACGAGGTCAAGGCGGCCATCGATGCGGCAATCGCCGAGATCGAGGCCAGCTCGATCCGTGATATGGGCCGTGTCATGGGCGTGCTGAAGGGCAAATATACCGGCCAGATGGATTTCGCGTCTGTCGGTCCGCGCGTGAAGGACCGGCTCTCGGCCTGACAGGCGCATGGGGCGGATGGAGATGGCGGCTTTTGCCGCCATTTTTTATGCGTATCACGCCGTATCCGGCACAAATCTGCCTAATCTTCAGGTTGTGTCGGAACCCATCTTTAATCCCTTCATTGGCATTCTTTAGTGACGTGTAAGAAAGGGTTGAAGGATGGATATGATTTCGGTTTCAAATGCCCGCGCAGCGCAGGTGGCTCTGGCGGCCCGCAAGGGCCTGCGTAAAGAACGCGACCTGCGGGGCATGTCGCGCGATATGTTTGACCAGTTGACGATTGGCGAACTGGAAGAGCTCGCGCATTCCGTGCTCCCGCATATGCTCGGCGGACACTGAGCGGCAGGCCGATCCCCGCCACCTTGCGAAGCCGTGACTTGCATTTGAAGCCCATGATCTTCACACCCCTCCCCCGTTAACTCAGCGGAAGGGGTCGTATGTCTGGCATGATACAGTGGAAGCCGATTGTGGGGGTTATGATGCTTGGCGCAGTGGCAGCCTGTACCAATCCGACGGGGCAGGTGCAGTCGGCCATGCCAGATCGCGAGATCCTGTCCTTCTCGAGCCAGAGCGGTGGCAAGCTTGCCTATGCCTGCAGCAAGGGAGCGGACGAGCGGGAGACACGTGCCCGTGCACAAAAGGCCCATCAGGCCTATGAACACGAGATCGCTTCCTACGGTCCGGTCTTTGCCAAGACGCTGATCTCGGTGCTCAAGGCAGGTGTATCGAGCGGTGGATCGCTCGAAGCCAGCGTGAACCGAAAATCCGACGAATGGGCACGCTCCGCGGCGCTGACAGTCGAGCGCCAATACCGCTGTCTGCCTATTGGCCCTGCCTGAATGGAGGCTAGATCCGCGTCTCGAAACAGTCCGCAGGCGGCGGTGAGGGCAGCGTCCATTCGGGGCTCATCTGCGCGTGAACCCAGACGGGCATCGCCTCCCTGCGGCCTGCCAGAAGGGTCCAGAGGATCGTTGCGATGAACAGCAGGAAAGACGCGAAGGACAGGAAGGTGCCCAGAGAGGAAAGCTGGTTGAGCAGGGCGAATTGCTGCGGATAGTCCAGTATCCGGCGCGGCATGCCTTCCTGCCCGAGAATCTGCTGCGGGAAGAAGGTCAGGTTGGTACCAATGAACATCAGCCAGAAATGCAGCTGTCCCATCCATTCGGGATAGGCGCGCCCCGTCATCTTGCCGATCCAGAAATAGATCCCCGCAAAGAGGGCGAAGATCGCACCGAGGCTCATGACATAATGCGAATGTGCCACCACGAAATAGGTGCTGGCATGGTCGATATCGAGCGGCGCGCCGCTTAGCAGCAACCCGCTCAGCCCGCCCACGACAAAGAGGAAGATGAAACCGAGAGCCCATAGCAACGGCGTGCGCCACAGGGGCCGCGCCTGCACCAGTGTCATCACCCAGGAGAACAGGATCACCAGCGTGGGAAGCCCCACGATCGTGGCCGCCAGCGTGAAGCCGCTTTCGGATCCCGCCATCAGCCCGCGGGTGAACATGTAATGCGCCCATGTGGCAAAGCCCAGAAGGCCGATCGCCAGCATCGCATAGATCACCGCTTTCTGGGCAAACAGGGGGCGCCCTGCGCAGGTGGTGACGATCTGCGAGATGATCCCGAAGCCCGGCAGGATGATGATATAGATTTGCGGATGGCTGAAGAACCACAGGATCTGGCGGTAAAGTTCGGGGTCGTCACTATGGATGATCCGGCGGTAGGCTGGGTCGAGCATCATGGTGATCGCACCCGCCAGCACCGGTAGCGCGCAGAGCACCATTGCCCCCGTCACAAGGATCGACCATGCGAAGGGCGAGGCGTTGTGCAAGGTGATGCCCGCGCCGCGCATGTTCAGCACGCTCGTGACCATATTGATCGCGGTCAGAATCGTCGAAAGTCCCATGACGAAGAGGGCCGCAATGGCGATAGGAGCAGTATGGGCCGAGAAGAGCGCGCCCACGCCCATCAGGCAGGCCAGCACATAGAGCTGGTAGGCGCTGCGGTTCATCCGCGGGAAGGCCAGCTCGGGTGCGCGCAGATGAAGTGGCAGGATATAGGAGCTGAAGCCCGCAAAAAGTCCGGGGATCGCCACGAAAAACATCATCAGCACCCCGTGCGAGGCGGCCAGCATTTCCCACAAGGCGGTATTGGGCGAACAGGGCGCCGTGCCGGGCCAGAGCCGTGTGCCTTCCGAGCACAGATACTGCACCCCCGGTTCCATCAGCTCGAGCCGCATATAGACCGTGAACAGCACCGAGATCAGCCCGACCACCAGCGCCGTCAGGAGATACAGGATGCCGAGCGTCTTGTGGTCGGAAAACCGCGCCGAGCCGATGGTCGCGGGCTGTGGGCTGGCGGTCTCTTGCGGCATGTCGGGTCTCCTGAAGGGCGGAATCGAGCCCGCAATACAGTCAAACCGCTCGAAAGGAAATGCCCGCCGGACGGGGCGGGCATCGGAAGGCGGGTTCGGGTCGCGCCTATTTCGCGACCGATTCCAGATAGGCGGCGATATCGGCCTGACCGCTTTTGGCTTTGTAGGTCATTCCCGAGCGCGCCGAGCTGTCGCCGGTTTTCTCGCGCAGCCAGCCGGTCGGGTCGGTGATATAGGCTTCAAGCTCGGCCTTGGTCCAGACCAGACCCTGATCACCCAGAGATTTCAGCCCGTCCTTGTAGCGGAACCCTGCGAGGCTGCCGACCTTGCGCCCGATCACGCCATAGAGGTTGGGGCCGACCTTTCCGCCTTTGACGATCGCCGATCCGTCGGGGGCGGTGATCGCATGGCAGGAGCGGCAGGTGCGGAAATCACTCTCGCCCTTCGCAGCATCCTGCGCGAAAACGGGGGTGGCGCAGGCCAGAGTTGTACCGATGGCGGCGAGTGTGGCATAACGGCTGATCTTCATCGCAAGGGTCCTTAGGTCAGTCCTCTGGCCGGTAGGCGGGCCACCGGACATGGTCGGTATGATAACACAATCAGTCCCGATATAGGTATTCACTTAGCGGGCATCAATTTCGCTAGGGTCGAAGATCTCGGGGAAATGCGCCATAAGGGCGGCGTCGATATCGCCAAGTTCCACCGGCAGGCCCAGATCGACAAGGCTGGTGACCCCGTGATCCTTGATCCCGCAGGGCACGATTCCCGTGAAATGCTCCAGATCCGGTTCGACATTGATCGAGATGCCGTGGAAGCTGACCCATTTGCGCAGCTTTACCCCGATCGCCGCGATCTTGTCCTCGGCCAGTGATCCGTCGATACCGCGTGGACGGTCGGGGCGCTCGACCCAGACCCCCACACGACCGTCGCGGATCTCGCCCTTCACGTTGAAATCGGCAAGCGCCGCGATGACCCAGTTCTCGAGCTTCTGCACGAAGCCGCGCACATCGCGGCCACGGCGGTTGAGATCGAGCATCACATAGGCGATGCGCTGGCCCGGCCCGTGATAGGTATATTGCCCGCCCCGACCGGCCTCATAGACGGGGAAGCGGTCGGGATCGACCAGATCCTCGCGCTGTGCCGAGGTGCCCGCCGTATAGAGGGGCGGATGTTCGAGAAGCCAGATGGCTTCCTCGGCCTCGCCGGCATGAATCGCGGCCACACGGGCTTCCATGAAGGCCAAGGCCTCCTCATAAGCGACGGGCCTGTCTGAATGTATCCACTCTACCATGGCATCCTCCGGAATTTCCCCTGATGTCGCGCTTTCGGGGCAAGGATGCAAGCCCGCAAACCCTTATAAAAAAGGGGGAACGGGCGGAGATCAAAGAAAAAATCGCCAAAGTGCATTTTTCCTCTTTTCAACGCCCGCGCCACCCGCTAGATAGCCCTCACCAAGCCAGAGACAGTGCGGTCGTGGCGGAATTGGTAGACGCGCAGCGTTGAGGTCGCTGTGGGGTAACTCCCGTGGAAGTTCGAGTCTTCTCGACCGCACCAACACTCCCTTCTAAAGGGATGATGTTATTGGAAATCATCCAGTTAGAGCCTTGCCCGAGACACATTTGGGACACAAACAAGGACACTCTAATTGGTGGTTTTGCTTAAGTTGAAATATGTTGATGAGCTATCCGGCGGTCGCAAGCGGTTTCGTCGTCGCTTCCCGAAAGCTGTTGCGGAAGCCCTAGGGGCGGAGTTCTTTCAGGTCCCAATGGTCGCCCGTGAGGGTGGCGCATTGGTCACCGAACACGCCCTGCTTCTCAAGCGTTTCGAATTTCTCGTCGCCAAAGAGAAGCGTAAGCTGTCCACAATTGGTGGTCTGTCCCCTCGGGAGAAGTGGAAAGATGCACTTAAACAGGCGGAGACCCTTATTGCTGGCGTAGTTGGTGCTGCCGATGAAATGGACGCTCGTGACTTAGTTGCAGACGAGTTGCAACGTAATGGCTCGGATAGCATGTTGTACCGCGCCGTTGCGACGCCTGATGCTGTGCCTCCTGAGGTCACTTTCAGGGATGCCGTTGAGATTTACCGCAAAGAACGGATGAATGACGCGCAAGGGCGAAATCAAAAGAACCGCCTGGATAGGGTCTGTCGGCGTGTTGAGGATGCGCTAGGTTCGCTCGAGGGCCTCACTTTGGTTGGCTTAAAGCGAGAGCACGCGCGGAAACTGCGGGATGATATGTTGAACGCAACGAAGCAGAACGGCGAAAAATTGGCCGCGTCCTCGGTTCGCCGTGAACTCGATATGGTCAGGGCCATTGTCGCCACCGCTATTCGTGAGTTTGATTTGCAGGGCAGGGCGCGAAACCCGTTTGATGAACTCGATCTCGGCAAGAAGGATGGTGCGCCAGAAAGCGAGTGGGAGAAGCGAGACCCCTTACCGAAAGATGTTCTCCTCGCCATGCGCAAACGCATGAAGGGGAAACTTCGTGAGCCTGCGCTGGGCTTGATCTGGCGGCTTCTGGAAGGGACTGGATGTCGAGGTGCTGAAGTGGTCGGCCTTCGGGTTGAAGATGTCAAGGTGAATGTCGAATATCCCCATATCAAAGTAACTTGGCATGAGGACCGCCGACTGAAAACCAAGGTGTCGAACCGTCTGGTGCCTCTGGTTGGGGACGCTCTAGAAGCCGCCAAAGAGGCCCTTGAGAGGGCGCAAGGTGAAACACTACTGTTTGCCCGTTATGGCTACGAGGCAGGCCCTGATGCCGTTTCGCAGGCGCTCATGAAGCATCTACGGAAGGAAACCTCCAATCGTCGCCATGTGGTCTACTCGCTGCGTCATAACATGAAAGACCTGTTGGTCGCTGCGGGTGTGCCCCAGAGGGATGAAAATCGTATCCTCGGACATTCCCTTGGGGGCGTCGGTGACAGGTTCTATGGCGGCGACGAAGCGAAGTTAAAGGCGGCTACTGACGCAATGCGGTTGGCTCATCAGGGCTTGCCGTGATCGGTCACCTATGTGGTGTATTCGAAGACACCCAGCCATGTTTGGTCCAACGTCGCGGGAATTTCTTTGAATTGTCGTGCGCGGAAATCGAATTGTGCTCTCGACGGATGGTTGCCGAACTGGCCCGCTTCGCCTTCAGATTGAGGTTGCCACGGGGTTTCGCCGTCACTTAGAAGGAAAAGCCACATGTTAAAGAGAGAATGTAATTCGTTATTATAAAGAGGGTTATCTTTCGTTGGGTCTCGATCAATGAGTTGGGACGTGACGCCAAGGTACCTCTCCAGTTCAGCTTGCGTCAGAGATACGCTGACTAGTTTTTGATAAATCTCAGGCGCTACGACTTTGCTGATAAGCAATGAAATAGCTGTTTTTCGATATCCATCAACGCGAGTGTTTTCTTGTGCCTCAATGGGCAGCAAAGCCGAAAGTGATAGAATTTTGCTGACGTCCCTTATGGAGACATGGTTGTTTTGCGACACGATGCGCAATTGCGTCCGGAGTTCTTCGAGTATGTTTCTGTGAAGACCCATCTTTTGACCAATGGTCATCAAGTATACTAGGGTAGTCGGGAAATCCTGTCCTTCCCCCTTGCTAGGGAGCGACATCTTGAAGCTCAAGAATTTCTGGAGGTAGGCTGTGGCATCTATACCTTCGCCGTAACGGGCTTTGACGCTATTTTCGAGCGCGGTCAGGTTCACTCCTAGAACGAAATGGACATTTGAAACAGAGAAGAAGTGTTTAATGACTTCTAGTACCTCTAGGGCAAAGTCAGGACGGCATCTGTCCAACTCATCTACGACGAACACAAGGCGGCGCTTCGTAATATCTTCTGCGCTTGGATCGCTCGGTTCGCGGTCTTTCGTGCAGTCTTCTAGCGCTTGCCTGAATTCGCTCATTGCTGTCTTGCGATTTTCCTCCCGTGTCCAAATGGAATCTATTGCACCAGATACTTCACCTTCCGCAGCTTCAACGGCAACCTTGGTGAGGCCTTCGATTTGGGTTGTAACACCCGCCGAGGCCACGCTTAGGGCAATTTTAGCCAAGGGCTTCGAGTATCTGAATATCTTTTCGCCAGCTGCTTTGAGCTTCTCAACTTTACTGGGTTGTAGCTGAGAGCTCTGAACGGCGTAACGCTCTAAAAGCGCGCTTGTGAGGGCCACTAAAGGGTCTGCTAGATAGTCATTTGCAAACGCGTCGAAATAGACTGTGATGGTTTCGTCATGAGGGGCTTTTTTATGTTCGCCCACCCACTTCTTTAGGAATACCGATTTTCCGGTCCCCCACCTTCCGTCAAGTGCGATGACCAACGGGTCGTTAAAACGTCGTACGACCTCTGATAGCCTCTCACCGACAACGCGCCGACCAAAAAGGTCTTCTTCAAAGCCGGTTTCGTAGAGTGTAATATCGTCGTCAGGATGCGAGAAGACTGCCATGCTTATAGACCCAAGAGAAATACCCCCTCGGAGTATCTGCCTTCAGGATAAGCATGGCTAGCCCCACTCAACTACAAAGAGCCTTTATAGGCTTCTTTCCGAGTTACAGCGGGTCCTCTTCGCCAGTGCCCCGGCCTTTTTGCTGGTGAGGGTCGTGGAGGGGTTATCTTTCACCGTATTGAAGTAGACCAGCCTATTCACGGTCGCTTTCTCCATTCTCATCCAGAGGTCGCGGTTTACTACAAGTTCTCCATCTTCTGTTGTCCAGCCGCTTTGTTTCCATCTTTTCAGCCACGAGTTCATGCCATCGGCTATCGCACTTGCATTAACGTATATGTTGATTGCAGCGAATGTTGCCTCCGGTATGCTTTCTAGTGCTTCGCATACAGCAGTCATCTCCATACGCATGTTTGTCGTCTGTGATGCACTTTCAGAGAGAGTTCGCATTGATTGAAGAACTTCGTTTTCGTCAAAAACGTGTACGTAGACCCCATACGCTCCGGTCTTATAGAAGTTGTTGCTGTTGCAGGATGCTGCTGTAAAGACGTCTATTCTGGGCGGGTCAATGCATTCGGTCGGGCACTGAAGGTAGTTTGTGTTCATTTGGGTGCTTTCTGGATTGGATATGTGGTATCGGCCCAGCGCTCAGGGCGAGCGTGGACAGTTTTCTGGTGTGAGATGGACGGAAGTTGCGGAACAGCGCAGACCCAGCGGGGGGCGCGTGGTTACCATTATATGTGTGGAGGGAGGATTAGCCGTGTTGTCGGCGGCGTATTTAGAGGAAAGGCTCCGCCGATAAGTCTTGTGGGCGTGCGTTCAGGAAAGTCCTCACGCCGACACCCCAGAACTTCTTGCAGTAGGCATTTGCGGCTTGCGCGATTGTGCGATAACTGGCTGGCGACCGCCGATAGAAGAGGTGTCGATCAAGAGGGGTTGCCCTGAGTAGCGTAGGGTCGGTTAGAATATTGCGCAGATGGGCGTCGTGATGGATGGCGGCTTCAAGTAATTCGGCCATCATGCCTAGTCGCTTTTGGGGCGGAGAGGAGTAAATCCACTCGGCCAAGTCGTTCGCCCGCCCGTAGTGTTTCCGACATCGCGCGACCGCTTCTGGGCTTGTCGATATCGTGCGAGAGCCTCGTGACAGATTGCGGCTTGCCTTCTTTGTGCACTGAGGATTGCAATAACGTTGATTGGTGCGCTTGAGGAAAAAGACGGCACCGCATTTGGGGCACACGATCTTACTCCTCATATTGTCCATCGAGTTTATAAGGCGAGAAGTCAGCAGACGTCATGCGCTGGGCAGCTACTGAAAGGGCAGCGGCTATGATTTCCGTTGGGGTCAGGTAGTAACCCGTTCTTGCTTGCAGATGGGTCCTGAGAGTGTCGACGAAGGTAAAGACCTCGGGTCGGAGTGAAATAGACTTCCAGTATGTGCCGCGCTGAATAACAGGCGCTGTTGGCAGATGAATTCTTCGAGCGGCCTCAAGGTCGTTTAAGAAGGCGATGGGGCGACGGCTGCGGGTGAAGCTTGATTTGGGCATGTGTGTTTCCTGTTGCGATGACATGATGCGTTAATCGATATGGAGAAGGCCCCCGTGCGCGGACGCAGGGAGCCGGAAGTTGAGTTGCGATGTTTGTGGTTCAAAGGTCGGGGTTAATTTCGCCGGAGTCTCTTGGGGTGCCTAGCCGAGGGGATATGCTCTCTTGCCTTTGCGGTTCCGCTCCGGCCCCGCTATTCCACCTTGTCTGCTCCGAGGATGCGGTAGACGGTAGCCCTGCCGAGGTTCAGCCTTCGGGCAATTTCGGTCGGACCAATGCCCTCAGCGTGTAAGGCCTTCACTTCTTGTCGCTTGGTCTCGGCGGTGGGCTTCCGGCCTTTGTACTTTCCCTGAGCCTTGGCCTTGGCGATGCCCTCCATCTGCCGCTCAATCATGATTTCCCGCTCGAACTGCGCTACGCTCCCAAGGACATTCAACATCAGCTTCCCCGTAGATGACTTTGTGTCGAGGTTCATCGCGAGGATGCGGAGGTGCGCCCCCTTCTTGTCCAGCTCTTCAAGAATGGTCATTAGGTGGGCCATAGAGCGGGCCAGACGGTCCAGCTTCGTGACCACCAGTGTGTCACCTTCTCGGATGTAGTCGAGCGCCGCTGCGAATTGCTCACGGTTCCGGAGGTCCACCGAAGAGACTTGCTCTTGATAGACCCTCGCGCATCCCGCTTGTTCGAGCTCCCGAAGCTGCGCCTCTAAGCCTGCCTTCTGGTCGGTCGCGGAGGTTCTTGCATATCCGATTAGGCCCATGTCCCGTCTCCTTATGTCTCTTTGGAGTCTTAGACCGAAGACATCATATGTCTCAAAATGTCAATACACAACTTCAGTGAGACAGTTATCGTTGCTCGGCGAGACGTCTCATATGGGCAGGGCTCAATGGGACGGAGTCTTCTAAGAATAAATTGCCATCCTACTATCAGTCGGAGTTTTCGTGGAGTGTTTCTTCTTGAAATTAAGGTCGCGCTGTTGACTGCATACCGCAGGATACTCCATGGGGGGTAAATCGGCTTTCAGCATGACAATTCCCTTCAATTGCAAATCTACGGCTAAATATTCCGTCATCTATCAGGGCGCATGGTATTAATTTATCGATATCTAATCAAAGCCTCAGTATTAGAGACTTAGAGGAACTATAAGAAAAGGTGGGCTCCGAGCGATCAAAGCCAGTAGCCCCAGATTTCTTTTGTTACTCTGAAAATCAGTCGTAGAGTGTTATTTTACATAAACCGTATGATATAAAAATTAACCCCGTTGGTTTTCGAGAAGCGTGCAGGAAGGGCGCAATAGGGTCATGCACCGAGACAAGAGTTTCTTGTTTCCAATGATTAATATCCTAATGCGTTTTCTGCATCTCGTAATGTTTTGGAAGAGCATCTTGGTGGCGTCGTAATATGTTCTTCCATTATAGGTGAGTAACCCATTAGAATCGTAGTCAAACAATTCATCTAATATAATGGTTATATTATCAAATTCCTGTCCGATAACTTCGTGAGAAGTTTTGTCGGTATGAGAGGAATACTGATTGTGGTATTCATTCCTGTTATAATGTGAAGGTGTCAGTCGTAGAGTAGTCCAATGTTCTTCGTTCGAGCTAGTTTGATATGCACGGGCACTATTGGCATCGCTAAAATATAGGATGTCAATTTTATCAGTTTGGGTTGTGAAGGCATTTTCACTTTGATCGAACAAACCTTTTATGAAAGTCGCGATCTCTTTGTTTGTGCGAATTTTCTTGCCACGGAGCTTGTAGTGATTGGCGTCGGAAATTGAACTTAGTTTTTCGCCGACTTCGAGCCTAGTCTCAGCGGTAGACAGTGTTTGTTGTGCATCATAGGAAAAGATACACATAGATTTCAGTTCTCGGATTTTCGCTTCAAAGGCCTCAAGCTGACCGTTTCTAAATCTTTGTGCTTCGTCAAATAGTATCACATCGTAGCTTTTTAGATGTTCTGCTCTTAAGTCTCTAATTGCTTTGATCCTCCAACCCTCTTTGATAAGCTCTCCGTGACCTGGGTTTAGCATTCCGACATGAACTACGAGCGCTTTGAGGCCAGCATTCATCAGTGATTTAATAATGTCGTAGCTTAAAAGGGTTTTTCCAGTGCCTGCCGCTCCCTGTAACGTAACGAGTCGCTCTTTGCCTGAATTCATAGAGAGTTGAAGGATGTTCTTTTGTATTTCCTCTTGTTCGCTTGTTAAAAAGTATTCGCCATTAAGAAACTTCTTAACGGTGTTAAAGGGGGAGACAAGGTACACCGTTGGATCAAAGAGGTTGTCTATATTTCCTATATTTTCAATGTTTTGCTCGGATAATACATTAATTAATTCGCTTACGCTTGTTTCTATTAGGCTATCCTCTGAACCCAATTGATACAGCTGGTTGGAGTCGCTGCCGTATGCGAAATTAAAGATAGGTTTTCCCAAGGCTGCTAAATAGTATTTGTTTCTTTTTAGTTGTTTAAATATTGCTTCCACATTCGTGGACGATTTTAATTCAATGTTCACTATATAATCGGCACCAAACCTAAGAAGATCAAATTCTTTACTGATCTGTGGAATCTCATATCCAAAATAGAAATAATCTAAAATATTACCCTCATTAGATCCTGCTTGGATAGCGTCCACTAGTAAGCGCAAGCTTTCTATTTCGCGTCGCTTTATTTTCTTTGCCTCCGCATTTTGTTGAGAAAGGTTAAGAAATTTATTGAAGGCTGTTTCATCAAGTGCGGTATGTGCTTGTACGATTGATTGCAAGTGAACTGTTTTTTTCATGGAAAGTCGCTCGATTGGTTGTCTTGGAGTCACCTATTGGTCTGAAATGTCAGATTGTCGCGCTTGCCTGTTTTTGTCTGTTTTGAGACACAATCAGAAGGCCAATTAGGACACAAGACATGAGGAGGTGATATTCAACACATTGTATAATTTGGAAAATAATATAATCTTACGCTCATAGCAAGGCGTCTCGACCGCACCATTCTCCGGATGGAGAAGCAAAAGCCCCTTCGTGGGGCTTTTTGCTTTTCTGGTGTCCTGTTTTCCTGTCCGGACAGGCTGTGAGGCGGCCAAGAAAAACGCGGCCCGAAGGCCGCGTGATATAGGGTCAGATCGGCGCGCAGGCCTTCTCCATCCAATCCCGCGTCGCGGGCGAGACATGCGGCCCGATCCTCTCCAGACAGTCCGCGTGATAGGCGTTGAGCCAGTCGCGCTCGGGCGGGTCCAGCAGATCGACCAGCACGGGACGGGTGTCGATCGGCACCCATGTGAGGGTCTCGAAGGCCAGCATCCGGCGGCTCTCGTCGGCCTCGGGGGATTTTGCGGCCTGAGTGGCCAGAACCAGATTCTCGATCCGGATGCCGAACGCGCCATCGCGGTAATAGCCCGGCTCGTTTGAAAGAATCATGCCCGTTTCAATGGGCAGGGTCGAGGCGCGCGAAATCCGCACCGGCCCCTCATGCACACACAGCGCCGCGCCCACACCATGGCCGGTGCCGTGGTCATAATCCTGACCGGCCTGCCAGAGCGGCATCCGCGCCAGCGCATCCAGATGGCTGCCGGCCACGCCCTCGGGCCATTGCGCCATCGAGAGCGCAATCATGCCTTTGAGCACGCGTGTATAGGGTGCGCGGGCCTCCTCGGGGACCGGACCCACGGCAATGGTGCGTGTGATATCGGTGGTGCCATCCACATATTGCCCGCCCGAATCCACCAGCAGCAACTCGCCCGCATTCACGGCGCGGTCGGTCTTTTCGGTCACACGGTAATGGACGATGGCCCCGTCAGGCCCCGCGCCACAGATCGTATCGAAACTGATCTCGGTCAGGGCATTGGTGGCGCGGCGGCAGTTTTCCAGCGCGGTCACCACGTCGATCTCGGTCAGATTGCCTTTGGGGGCCTCCGCATCGAGCCATGCCAGAAACTCGGCCATCGCGCAGGCATCGCGGTGATGGGCGGCTTTCATGCCCGCGATCTCGGCGGCATTCTTGCGCGCTTTGGGCAGAACGCAGGGATCGGAAGCATAATGCGGCGTGGCGCCGGCTTCCGACAGGATCGGTCCGACCGCATAGGGCGCGGTGGCCGGATCAACCAGCACCGATCCCGATTGCGCGCAAAGCGCCGCGCCGAACTGATCGGGCGGGCAGAGCGTGATATCGGGGCCCAGTCCGGCCAGCAGCTCGGGCGAGAATTTGGCGGGCTCGGCAAACAGATCTACCCTGCCATCCGCTTGCAGGATTGCAAGGCATTGCACCAGCGGATTGCGGGCAATGTCATCACCGCGGATATTGAGGAGCCAGCAGATGGAATCGGGTTGAGTCAGAACGGCCGCCGTGTCGCCGGCATCCTCCAGAGCCGCACCCAAGCGCGCGCGCTTGTCGGCCGAAGATTCGCCCGCAAATTCCGGCGGATGCTGGCGGGCAGGGGCCTGCGGCGGGGCAGGGCGGTCCGTCCAGATCTCGTCGATAGGGTTATCCACAGGCACCAGCGTCACGCGCGTCTTGGCCAGCGCCTTACGGATCGCCTCGATCTCGCTATGGGTATGCAGCCACGGATCAAAGCCGATCTGGCCCTCGGCCAGATGCTCGGCAATCCACGCGCCTGCCTGTGTCTGTGGCCAGTTGACCGGCGTATAAACGGCCAGATCCACCTCGGAACGCACCTGGACACGGTAGCGCCCGTCGATAAACACGCCCGCAATCTCGGGCAGCACCACACAGAAGCCCGCCGAGCCGGTAAAGCCTGTCAGCCAGCCAAGCCGTGCATCGCGATCAGCCACATATTCGCCCTGATGGATATCGGCGCGCGGCACGATGAAGCCCGCAAGTCCGCGTGAGGCCAGCACATCGCGCAGGGCCGCCAGACGGGGTGCCCCTGTTTCGGGGTTCGTCTTGACCGTGAAATCCTGAAACATCAGCCGACCTTCCGCATGCCCAGAACACGCGCGCGCTTGCGCGGATCGGCGTCAAAGAGGCCCGCCAGCTGTTCGGTCATGGCGCCGGCCAGTTCCTCGGCATCCGAGATCTTGACGGCGCGGTTGTAATATTTGGTCACGTCATGGCCGATCCCGATGGCCAGCAGCTCGACCGCGCGGCGCTTCTCGATCATGGCGATCACATCATGCAGATGCTTGTCGAGGAAATTGGCAGGGTTCACCGAGAGCGTGGAATCATCCACTGGCGCCCCATCCGAAATCACCATCAGGATCTTGCGCGCCTCGGAGCGCTTGGCGATGCGCTTATGCGCCCATTCGAGCGCCTCGCCATCGATATTCTCCTTCAGCAGACCCTCTTTCATCATCAGACCCAGATTGGGCCGCGCACGGCGCCACGGCGTGTCAGCGCGTTTGTAGATGATATGGCGCAGGTCGTTCAGACGGCCCGGTTGCTGCGGACGGCCCGCATTGAGCCACTCCTCGCGGCTCTGGCCGCCTTTCCACGCCCTCGTGGTAAAGCCTAAGATCTCCACCTTCACATTGCAGCGCTCCAGCGTGCGCGCCAGAACATCGGCACAGATCGCGGCAATCGAGATCGGGCGCCCGCGCATGGAGCCCGAATTATCCAGCAGGAGCGTCACCACCGTGTCGCGGAATTCGGTGTCATGCTCGATCTTGAAGGACAAAGGCGTGGTCGGGTTGGCCACGACGCGCGCAAGACGGCCCGCATCGAGCATGCCTTCCTCGCGGTCGAATTCCCACGAGCGGTTCTGCTGGGCCTGCAGACGGCGCTGCAGCTTGTTGGCCAGCCGCGAGACGGCACCTTTGAGCGGCTCCAGCTGCTGGTCCAGATAAGCACGCAGGCGTTCCAGTTCGGCCACTTCTGCCAGATCCTCGGCCATGATCTCTTCGTCGAACTCGGTGCGGAAGACCGTATAATTCGGGTCAGCATCAGAGGCGGCAGGTGGTGGTGGAGGCTCAAGGGCGGCGTCGGGGTCGGGCATCTCGACCTCTTCGCCATCGGCAGGGTCGGCCAGTTCCTCGGTCGAGGTTGCGGCCTGCTGCTGGTCCTGCGTTTCTTCCTGCGCACGCTCGGGAGAGGCGTCAGCATCTTCCTGATCCTGCTGCTCCTGTTCTTCCATCTCGCCGCGATCATTCTCGGGGGCGGCCTCCTCGGCATCATCCCCGTCATCGCCCATCTCGTCATCCGGGTCATCGCCCAGCTGGTCGCCATAGCCCAGATCCGAGATCAGTTGACGCGAGAATTTGGCGAATGCCGTCTGGTCGGCCAGCACATCCTGCAGCTTGTCGAGATTGATCCCCTGTTGCTCCATGAAGGGTTTCCACAGGTCGAGGATATTCGAGGCGCCCGGGGGAAGGGGGCGTCCCGTGGCCATCTCGCGGATCATATAGCCCGCGGCCACATGCAAGGGCGCTTCGGACTGGTTGCGAATCTGGTTATAGCCCTTGCGCAGCGCCTCATGCGAGATCTTGACGTCGATATTGGAGAGCGTGCCCGGCATGTCGCGCGCGCCCAAGGCCTCGCAGCGGGCAAATTCCATCTCTTCATACAGCGCCGCGGCCATATCGCCCGAGGGGCGGTAGCGCCCGTGGGTGCCCGCATCGTGATGGCGCAGACGCAGCGCCAGCTGGTCGGCGGTGCCGCGGGCCAGCAGGACCTCGTCGCGCGTCATCCTGCGCGAGACCTGCGGCAGGCGCATCGTATCGCCCGTCGAGCCGGAAGGGTCGACCGTGTAGCTGACCGTCAACTCAGGGCGGTCGGCCATGGTTTTGGTCGCCTCGGCGAGGGCTTTCTTGAACGGATCGGCGGGGTTGTCGATGGGCTTGCTCATGCCCAAGATAAAGCACCACGTCTGGCCCTTCGCAAGAGGAGAAGCGCGGCCTGTGTGCCGCAGATCGGATGGGCAGGGGCCAGGCCTGCGCAAGCTTCGTGCGGCTCTGCACCGAACTGGGGGTTGCCGCCACATTTCTGCACGTTAACTTGGCCAGCAACGGGGGCGGATATGCCCCGGCATATATAGGAGATACCCATGGCAGATCCGTTGAAAATCGGCGTTATCGTCGGCACCACCCGCGAAGGCCGCTTTGCCGATGTCGTGACCGAATGGTTCATGGAAAAAACCGCCAACCGTCAGGCGTTCCAGTTCGATCTGATCGACCTGCGTGACCATCTGCTGCCGCATTTCGAGGAATCGATGGCACCGGCCTATTCCGAGCCCGAAGGGGGCGCGAAGGGCAAGTGGAACGATCTGCTGAAGGGCTATGACGGGTTCATCGTGGTCACGCCCGAATATAACCACTCGATCCCGGGTGTTCTGAAAAACGCCTTCGATTACGCCTATACTGGCTGGCGTCGCAAGCCGCTGGGGATCGTGGGCTACGGTCCGTCGGGGGCGATGCGCGCCGCCGAGCATCTGCGTGTGATCGCGATCAATTTCGGCATGGTGCCGGTGCGCGGCGCGGTCCATATCGCGGGGGCGGATTTCTTTGCCAATATGACCGAGCGGGACGCCAAAGCCTTCCCCGATCATATCGACCCCACGCTGGACGAGCTGCTGGGCGATATGGAGTTCTGGGGCAACCTGACGAAGCCCGCGCTTCAGGGCTGAGGCCGAGCGCCGCAGTCAACGGGAAAGGGTCCGGTGCTTCCGGACCCTTTTTCAATGCGCGTTAGCGTCCGGGCAGGCGACGTTCCAGCACAAGGATCTCGTCACATTGCTCGACCTTGCGGGGCTTGTAGCTTTTCTGCGGGATCAGCATCGCATGCATCGAGGGCACATGCGGACCGCGATAGCCATTCATGGCTTCGGAGGCCAGATTGGCATCGGTAAACCGATCGTTTTCGAGATAGAGTGTCTGGCATTCGCGCAGAACATCGCGGGCCGCATATTGTGGCTCGCAGGCGGCCAGAAGACCGGCGATAGAGAGACTGAGGGCAAGGCGCATGTAAATCATCATGCGCAGAGCTTCGCCGGTTTTGCTTTCCAAACCGTAAAAAAAGCCGGAGCAGAGGCTCCGGCTTTCCAGATTTTCAGGCCCTGTGAGGGCCGCGCTCAAGGCGATCAGATCGCGATCGAGGCCGCGCTCTCGGGCAGTTCCTCATCGAACAGGCGCTGGTAGAACTCGGCCACGGTCTGGCGCTCGAGTTCGTCGCATTTATTGAGGAAGGTCAGGCGGAACGCATAGCCCACGTCGTTGAAGATGCGCGCATTCTGCGCCCATGCGATGACGGTCCGCGGGCTCATGACGGTGGACAGGTCGCCATTCATGAAGGCCGTGCGGGTGAGGTCGGCCACATGCACCATCTGGCTGATGGTCTTGCGGCCTGCCTCGTTGTTGTAATTGGGGTTCTTCGACAGGACGATCGCGGCCTCGGCATCGTGGCTGAGATAGTTCAGCGTGGCCACCAGCGACCAGCGGTCCATCTGGCCCTGGTTGATCTGCTGGGTGCCGTGATAGAGGCCGGTCGTGTCGCCCAGACCCACGGTATTCGCGGTGGCGAAGAGGCGGAAATAGGGATTCGGCGTGATTACCTCGTTCTGGTCCAGCAGAGTCAGCTTGCCCTCGGCCTCCAAGATACGCTGGATCACGAACATCACATCGGCGCGGCCTGCATCATATTCGTCGAAAATGATCGCGGTCGGATTGCGCAGCGACCACGGCAGGATGCCCTCGTGGAACACGGTAACCTGCTTGCCATCCACCAGCTTGATCGCATCTTTCCCGATCAGGTCGATCCGGCTGACATGGCTGTCGAGGTTGACCCGTACACAGGGCCAGTTCAGCCGCGCGGCGATCTGCTCGATATGGGTGGATTTTCCCGTGCCGTGATAGCCTTGAATCATGACGCGGCGGTTATAGGCAAAGCCTGCCAACACGGCCAGCGTGGTATCGCGGTCGAATTTGTAGGTCGGGTCGATTTCCGGCACGCGGTCGGTGCGCTCGGCAAATCCCTTGACCTTCATATCGCTGTCAATTCCGAAGACCTCGCGGACATCGATCTCTTCGGTGGGTTTTGCATTCATATCGAGCATTTCGGGCACCTTTCTTTTGGTCGCCGCTGTCTTGCTGCTTTGCGGCGCACAGCATGTCAGATCGAGTTGTGGAACATATCGCGGGGCGCTGCAAGGGCAAGGATGAATTGTGGACCCGCATACGGGTTTAGCGCGTTGCGCCTGCGCGGGTGAGACCATACTCTGATGGTTTGAGGCCCGCATGGCGGATAATGAGAGTGGAGAGACATATGAGCGGCCTTCTGGCGCTTCTGGATGATGTGGCGGGTATCGCCAAGGTGGCGGCGGCCTCCGTCGATGACGTGGCCGCTCAGGCAACCAAGGCGGGTGCGAAAGCCGCAGGCGCGCTGATCGATGATGCGGCGGTGACGCCGAAATATGTCCATGGCTTCGCGCCCGCGCGGGAATTACCGATCGTGGGCAAAATCGCGCTCGGGTCGATCCGCAACAAGCTTCTGATCCTGCTGCCTCTGGCGCTGATCCTGTCGAGCTTCGCGCCCTGGGCGATCACGCCGCTTCTGATGCTGGGGGGGGCCTATCTGTGCTTCGAGGGTGCGGAAAAGATCTGGCATCTGTTCCACCCCTCCGAGGATCACGGCTCCGATGAGACAGCAGGCGGCAAACAGAACAGCGCCCATCTCGAGGAGAAAAAGGTGAAAGGCGCGGTGAAAACCGATTTCATCCTTTCCGCCGAGATTATGACCATCGCGCTTTCGGCGCTGCCTGAGGGCGATCCGATCTGGATGGAGGCGATCACGCTGGCGCTTGTGGCGGTGGGGATCACGGCGCTTGTCTATGGCGGCGTCGCGATCATCGTGAAGGCCGATGATGTGGGGCTCTGGCTTGCCGAAAACGCGAAACTCTCGGGCACCCGTGCCTTTGGCCGCGGTATCCTGCATTTTATGCCGGTGTTCATGAAGGCATTGCTGATCGTGGGCACGGCGGCGATGATCTGGGTCGGCGGCAATATCCTGTTGCACGGGATCGCCGAGTTGGGCTTCCCGGCCCCCTATGACTGGATCCACCATCAGGCCGAGACGGTGTCTGAACATGTGGGCGAGAGCCTGAAGGGCCTGGTGTCCTGGGCGGTGACCGCCTTCTTCGACGGTATCTTCGGTCTGGTCTTCGGGCTGGTGCTGATGATCCCGCTGGCGACCTTCGTCATCAAGCCGGTCTTTGGCCTCTTCTCGAAGAAAGGCGCCGCATGAGCGACCGGCTGCGTCCGCACCATGTGGCGGTGATCGCCTCGGACTATCCGCGTTCCAAGCACTTCTATACGGAAGTGCTTGGAATGTCCGTCATCGCCGAGACCTATCGCGAGGCGCGCCAAAGCTGGAAGCTGGATCTCGGTATGGAGGGGGGCGTGCAGATCGAGCTGTTTACCTTCCCGAATGCTCCTGCGCGTCCCACGCGCCCCGAGGCGCAGGGTCTGCGCCATCTGGCCTTTGCCGTCGATGATCTGGATGCGTGGTGTGCCCGCCTTCAGGAGCACGGGGTCGAGGTCGAACCCGTCCGTGTAGACGAGTTCACCAATGCGCGCTTCACCTTCTTCCAGGACCCCGACGGGCTGCCATTGGAACTTTACGAGACCTCTTGATAGATGAGGTCTTTGCACAGGTTTCGGGTCGGCCAGCTGCGGGCATAGGGGCTAAGGTTTTCGTGTCATATCCACGGAGACCCCGATGCCTTTCCAGATCCATGCCCTTCCCGTCGAACCCTTTGTCGAACTGTTCCAGATGACTGACGAGGCGCTTGCCACGCGCCGGATCTGCCGGATGCGGGTCACCGAACGCGATGCCCTGCCGTGCCGTGTCAGCCTTGAGGATGCACGGGCAGGCGAGACGGTCCTTTTGCTCAATTACGAACATCAACCGGCCCAGACCCCCTATCGCGCCTCTCACGCGATCTTCGTGCGCGAGGGCGTGGAGCGTGCCCAGCCGCAGCCGGGGGAGGTGCCACAGGCGCTGCGCCACCGGCTCATTTCCGTCCGGCCCTTCGATCATGGTGACATGATGCTGGAGCCCGATCTCGTTTCAGGTGCGGATCTTCATACGGCGCTTGCAGGGATCTTCGCGGGTAATGAGGCTGTCGCCTATGTCCATTTGCATTATGCCAAGGCGGGGTGTTTTGCGGCGCAGGCCCGCCCCGTCTGACATGTCGGGCATAGAAAAAGGAAGGCCTTCGCCTCCCTTTATGTGGTGGTGTGTCCTGATCGGCGAGGCTCAGCCGTGGCTGGCCAGCAATTCGCGCAGCTGCGAGGGGAAGAGTTGCAGGATCAACGTCTCGGTCATCGCCTCGCCCTTGTTATCCACATAGACGCGCAGGTCGATCGGGTCGTTATTATCCGCCGCGATGGCCGAGAAATCGAGATCGAAGATCGCACGCCAATAGTCGGCGCCCACCACGGGGAAGGCGGTCTGCATCGAGATCACGCCCACCGAGGTGGTGACATTGGGTTCCAGCCCGTCGGCGCGGCTCAGCCCCTGCAGGCCGGTGCTGTCCAGATCGCAGACGATCTTCACCGTGTTGGCGGGGCGGTCCTGTCCGGGCACACCACCAGTGCCGATCCGGATCGCAGTGAACTGCGCCTTCTCGCGCGGCACCGGCACATCCTTCACCCAGCTCAGCGTGTAATTCACGTTGAACTCGGTGCCGGTGGTGGCTGCGTCCGAGGGGGTCCAGAAGGCCACGATATTATCCATGGTCTCGTCATCGGTCGGGATCTCGATGAGGGTCACAGCCCCTTCGCCCCAACCCTCTTTCGGCTCGATCCATGCGGTGGCCCGTTTCTCGTAGAAAACACCATCATCCTGATATTGCGCAAAATCGCGTTCGCGCTGTGCAAGGCCGAAGCCTTTGACATTGGGCGAATGGAAGCTGTTGGCCATCACGCGCGGCGGGTTGTTCAGCGGTCGCCAGATCTTCTCGCCGCTGCCGGTATGGATTTCCAGCCCGTCGCTGTCATGCACCTCGGGGCGCCAGTCGGGCGAAACCTGACGGTCATGTTTGCCAAACCAGTACATCGAGGTCAGCGGCGCGATCCCGAGCCGGTTCACATCGCCGCGCAGGAAGATATCGGCCGAGACATCCTGCACGACCCCGCCGCCCAGACGCGAGACGATCCGGTAGGCACCGGTCGCACGCGGGCTTTCGAGAAGCGCATAGGTGACAAAGCTGCCATCTTCCGGCTCTTCGAGCCAGAACCGGGTGAAACGGGGGAATTCCTCGGGGCCCTGGGCCACCGCCGTATCGAGCGCAAGGCCCCGCACGGACAGGCCGAACTGTCCCGAGTAGCCCGCCGTGCGCCAGTAGGAGGCCCCAAGGAACGCCATCCAGTCGGCATTATGTTTGCGGTCCTGCACCGAGAAGCCCGCAAAGCCTTCGGTGTTATGCAGGTTCTGCGCAGGGCTGTCTTGGGGAATGGTGAAGTAGTCTTTGGAGAACGGCACCTCGCGTGCCATGTTGCCGCTCACCGAATAGATGTGGACCGGATCGGGGAAATACTTGCCGGGGAAGAAGAAATGCACGGGGTAATCATCGCCATTGCCCCAGAGCGCATGATCCTTGCGGAACTTGATCTTGCCATGCGCGTCATAATCGATGGCTTGGATGATCTCGGGGTCGGCCACCTTCATCGCGTTATAGGGCCCTTTGGAGAGGTCGCGGGCCATGTCGCGCAGCATGTCATAGGAGAAGGGCTCGGCTTGACCGAGCGCCATGCCGTGGGCAATTTCGTCACTCTGGGCGCGCGCCAGCTCGGGCAGAAGGAAAAAGGCGCCGGTCCCGAGGGCGGAGGCGAGGACCTGACGGCGGGAGGGGTGAGAATCTGTCATCAAATGCTCCGGATATCGTGCTCAGCCCGATAAGTGCGGCGATTTCGGCAAAGCGCAACAGAAGATCCTGTGAATGGGCAGGAACATGCTGGATTTCACGGGGATTCTAGCTCCGCGTTGCTGTTCCACCACCTGTTTTGCCGCGCAGAATGGCAGCAAGGGCGGCCTCGGCGCGGGTAAAGGGACGTTCGCGGTGACGCAGGAGCGAAAAGGGGCGTGGGGCCAGATCGAGCGCCACGCAGTCAAGCCGTCCTGCCGCCACCGAAGAGGCTACCACCATCTCGGAGAGGATACTCGCGCCAGCATCCGCCTCGACCGCTGCCCGCACGGCCTCGTTGGAGGGCAGCTCCAGCAAGGGGCTCAGATCGGCGGGGGCGATGTTCTGGCTCTCGAGCCAGCGGTCGAAAATGGCGCGTGTGCCGGAGCCGTGCTCGCGCAGCACCCAGTCCTGCGTCCGCGGGTCCAGAGGTTGGCCCGCTTGCGCCTTGGCGCGCACAAGCATCATCCGGTCGCGCACCAGCGGCTCGACGAGAAGCAGATCGTCATGGCACGCGTCCTCGATCACCGCCAGATCCGCCTCGAGATCGCGCACGGCCCGCGCCGCGGTCTCGGAATTGCTGAGCCGGATATCGAGCGTGATCCCCGGATAGGCCTGCCGGTAGCGTGCCAGCAGCGGCGGCAGCCAGTATGTGCCCGCTGTCTGGCTGGCGATGAGCCGCAGATGGCCTTGCGCAAGCCCCGCCAGATCCTCCAGCACCCGCTCGGTCCGGGCGGCATGAGCCAGTAGCCTGCGGGCCTCGGGCAGGAAATGGCGTCCGGCATCGCTGAGCACAATGCGCCGCCCAATCCTGTCGAAGAGCCTCACCGCATGGCGGGTTTCGAGCGCCGAGATCGCCGAACTGGTGGCGCTCGGGGTCAAGTTGAGCGCCTCTGCCGCACGGGTGATATGCTCGCGTTCGGCCACCGCCAGAAAGATCCGAAGCTGGTCGAGGGTCATGGCGCATGCCTTTCTGTCACTGGATGAGCGTTATCAATAACAGGCTGACGCCCGAGATGAAGAGCCATGCGGCGCCCCCCAGCAGCGCGGGGCGGGGACCGGCTGCCGCCAGTTTACGCAGATCGGTCGAAAGTCCCATTCCTGCCAGGGCGATGGTCAGCAGAATCTGGTCGATCGTTTTGCTGGCTTCGACAACGGGCGGGGGCAGCCAGCCAGTGGAAGAAATGGCGACCATCGCTACAAAGCCCATAACGAACCACGGCACCGGAGCGCCTGCGGGGGTGGTTGTCTGCCCGGTATTTCTGTTTCTCGTGCCGATCCCGAGGAGAAGCACCATCGGCGCCAGCATCATGACGCGGGTCAGCTTGGAAATAGTCCCGAAATGCCCTGCTGTATCGCCCCCCTGAAAGCTTGCCGCCACGACCTGCGCGACCTCATGGATGGAGGCGCCTGTCCACATGCCGAAGGCTTTGGGTCCGAGGGGTGTAAGCGGGGCGAGCAGCGGCATGAGCAGCATCGAGGCCGAGCCGAAGACCGTCACGCAGGCGATGGCATAGGCCACATCCTCCTCGCGCGCGCGGGTGACAGTATTGACGGCAATCACCGCCGAAGCCCCGCAGATCGACGTGCCGGCTGCGATAAGATCGGTGAGCCCGCGCGGGACACCCATCACTCGCCCGAGCCAGCGTGTGAAGAAAAAGGTCGCAAGCAATGTGAGGAGGATGGTTGCGAGCCCGCCGGCCCCTATCTCGGCCACCTGTCCGAAGGTCAGCTGCAGGCCCAGAAGCACGATGCCCGCGCGCAGGATATAGCGTAGGCTGAACGCGATGCCTTCCGCGCAGGAGGGAGAGAGCGGGCACAGCGTATTGAAGGCCATGCCCAGCATGATGGCAAGGATCAGGGGCGAGAAGGCCGAGAGGGCGGGCAGCGTGTGGAGCCCGAACGCCACTGCGGCAACAGCGACACAGAGGGCAAGGCCCGGTATAAGGGTGGGGCGGTTCTGCGCGATCATGGGGCATCCTCCGTCTGGGATGCCCTGATCATGGGGGAGACTGGCTTATCGGTCCAATTGAATGATCCGGATGTTTTGTTCGATCGGGTCGAACAGGGGCGCTGCCCCTCTGGCCCGTTCCGGGCCATTCACCCCGGGATATTTAGGGACGCTGGAAGATCAGAGGATTTCCAGCACCTGTTCGGGCGGGCGGCCGAGGCGCGCGGATTGACCGGTGATCAGGATCGGGCGCTCGATGAGTTTCGGGTTTTCGGCAAGCGTGGCGAGGATCGTGTCGTGATCCGCGTCGCGTTCGATCAGGCCCTTCGCGTCTTTCCAGCGGACAAGGGTGTCTGCGCTCTGGCCGAGCTTGGAGATGACGGCCTCCAATTCGGTGCGGCTGGGAGCATCTGTCAGGTAGAGACGGATCTCGGGGCTATGGCCCCGCGCCTGCAGCAGCGCGAGGGTCTCGCGGGATTTGGAGCAGCGCGGATTGTGCCAGAGTGTCAGAGCCATGCGTCGCGCCCCTTGCCGGTGGCGTCCGCGATATTGGCATAGCCGTCGCGTTCGAGAAGTGTGTCGAGACCGCGGGCGATCCGGTCCGCGAGCGAGAGCCCGTGATAGACGAGCGCCGAGTAGAGCTGCACCGCGGAGGCACCTGCGAGGATCTTCTGATAGGCGTCCTCGGCGGAGGAAATGCCGCCCACGCCGATCAGCGGGATCTGCCCATCGGTCGCCTGCGAGAGTTTCGCCAGCACGCGGGTGGATGTCTCGAAGAGAGGCGCACCGGACATGCCGCCCTTTTCCGGTGCATAGGGGCTTTGCAGCCCCTCACGCGAGAGGGTGGTGTTGGTGGCGATGATCGCGTCGATACCGGTGGTTCTGGCGACCTGTGCGATATCGTCAATCTCGGCATCCGTCAGATCGGGGGCGATCTTGAGGAAGACGGGGATCGGGCGGGTCAGCGTGTTGCGGGTCGCGATCACCCCCGAAAGGAGCGCCGTCAGGGCCTCGGCGCCCTGCAGGTCGCGCAGCTTCTCGGTATTGGGCGAGGAGACATTGACGGTGGCGAAATCGAGCCAGGGGCCTGCATGGGCCAGCACCTTGGCGAAATCGGCGGCGCGGTCCTCGCTATCCTTGTTGGCGCCCAGATTGAGGCCCACCGGAATGCCCGTGGGGCGGGCGGCAAGGCGGTGCGAGATGGGTTCCATGCCTTCGTTGTTGAAGCCGAAACGGTTGATGACCGCGCGGTCCTCGGTCAGGCGGAAGAGGCGGGGCTTGGGGTTTCCGGGCTGGGCGCGGGGCGTGGCAGCGCCCACCTCGATGAAGCCGAAGCCCGCCCGCATGAGGGGGGCCACGGCCTCGGCATTCTTGTCGAAACCTGCGGCAAGCCCCACCGGATTGGGAAGATCGAGACCCGCCACCTGCGTGGCAACGCGCGGACTGGTCCAGACGCCTTTCATCGGCACGAGGCCGGCGGCGAGGGCCTTGATCGAGAGGCCATGGGCGGTTTCGGGGTTCAACTGGTGCAGCGAGCGCAGGCCGAGGCTCTCGATCAAGGGCATTTACAGGGTCTCCGGAAAGATATGGCCCTCGGGGCCTTGGGGCAGGGGCATATGGGCGATCACATCCGCCATGGTCATATCGCGGTAAAGATGCGGGAAGAGCGCCCCGCCACGCGAGACCTCCCATCGGAGGGCGTTACCGAGAGTGTCGGCCTCAAGGCTGACCAGCACCAGATCACCGGCTTGGGCGAAATGCTTGGCAGCGGTCTCGCGCACCTGCTCTGCGGTCGAGATATGGATATAGCCGTCGGCGAGATCGATGGGCGCGCCCGAGGTCGATCCCTGCGATTGGAGAGCCTGCCATTCGGCGGGGCGGAAGATCTTGTATATAAGCATGGGTTTCACATGCCCAATGGCGCGGAAATAATCAATCTCTTTCACGAAAGCGGCGAAAATCGGCCTCACCTCGGGGCAATGTCACACAGAGTTTTGACAGTCCGGTCAAATTTGCGAGACTGGCGATGACCTGAGTGGAGGATTTTGATGTCTACAGGATTTCTGAAAACGCGCGTGGCGGGAATTGCGCTGATGGCGGGGCTTACGGCCGCAGGTGCTGCCCATGCCGATTATACGCTGACCATTCTGCACACGAATGATTTCCATGCACGCTTCGAACCGATCAACAAATATGATTCGACCTGTTCCACCGAGGATAATGACGCGGGGGAGTGCTTTGGCGGCACCGCGCGTCAGGTGACGGCGATCAGGGAGGCGCGTGCCAAGGCCGAGAACTCGATCCTCGTGGATGCGGGCGACCAGTTCCAGGGCACGCTGTTCTATACCTATTACAAGGGCAAGGCGTCGGCCGAGTTCATGGATATGATGGGCTATCAGGCGATGGTCGTGGGCAATCACGAGTTCGATGACGGGCCGGAGGTGCTGGGTAAATATATTGACGCGCTCGATTTCCCGATGCTGATGGCCAATGGCGATGTGTCGAAAGAGCCCGCGCTCGATGGCAAGATCAAGAAATCGGTGGTGCTTGAGGTGGGCGGGCAGAAGATCGGCCTGATCGGGACTACCGCGCAGGATAACGCGATCCTGTCGAGCCCGGGCAAGAACATCACCTTCTCGGAGCCGGTGCCTGTCATCAAGGAAGAGGTAGAAAAGCTCAAGGCCGAAGGCGTGGACAAGATCATCCTGCTGTCGCATTCGGGCTATTATGTGGATCAGGAAACCGCCAAGGCGGTGCCGGATCTGGATGTGATCGTGGGCGGCCATACCCATACGCTTCTGGGCGATATGGAGGGGGCAGAGGGGTCCTATCCGACCATGGTTGGCAAGACGGCGATTGTCACGGCCTCGGCGCATAGCAAATATCTGGGCGATCTTACGGTCACCTTCGATGATGCCGGTGTGGTCAAATCGACCGAAGGTCAGCCGATCCTGCTCGATGCCTCGGTCGCCGAAGACCCCGAGGCCAAGGCGCGTCTGACCGAGCTTGCCAAACCGCTCGAGGAGATCCGCCAGAAGGTGGTGGCGCAATCCACCGATGCCATTGACGGCTCGCGCGATGTCTGCCGCCTGAAGGAATGCCCGATGGGCGATCTGATGACCGATGCGATGATTGAACGTGTGAAGGATCAGGGCATCACCATCGCGATCACCAATGGGGGGGGGCTCCGGGCCTCGTTGCCGGCGGGGGATGTAACGATGGGCGATGTGCTGACGGTATTGCCGTTCCAGAATACGCTTGCCACATTCGACGCGAAAGGCTCGGTCATCGTGGCCGCGCTGGAAAATGGCGCGAGCCAGATGGAGGAGGTCGCAGGGCGCTTCTCGCAGGTGGGCGGGCTGAAATATACCGTGACGCCGTCGGCCGAGGCCGGATCGCGCATCTCGGATGTGATGGTCATGAAGGATGGAGACTGGGCGCCGATCGACCCCGAGGCCACCTATGGTGTAGTGACCAACAACTATGTCCGCGCGGGCGGTGATGGCTATGCCATGTTCGGGACCGATGCTACCAATGTCTACGACTATGGCCCCGATCTGGCAGATGTGCTGGCCGAATACATGGCTGCAAACGGGCCGGTGAAACCCTATACCGATGGCCGTATCACGGTTGCCGAGTGACATGACGGGGGGCAGGTGACTGCCCCCTTTTCTATTGCAGGAGGTTTCCTTGGTCCCGAAAATACCGATGCCCGAACCCGTCGCCCTGTTGCACAGACTGTTCAACGCCGCCGTCGCCGCCGCCGATCCGATGATCTGCGTGCCCGAAGCGCTGGGCCCCAAACCCGACGGCCGCGTGGTGATCGTGGGGGCGGGGAAGGCCTCGGCGCGGATGGCCGAAGCGGTGGAATCGGTCTGGGGGCCCTGTGAGGGGCTGGTGATCACCCGTTACGGCTATGGCCGCCCGACCAAGGGGATCGAGATCGTCGAGGCTGCGCATCCGGTTCCCGATCAGGCGGGCGTCGAGGCCACGCGCCGGATGCTGGATCTGCTGGAGGGGCTGGGCGAGGATGATACGGTCATCGCGCTCATCTCGGGCGGTGGGTCGGCGCTTTTATGTGCGCCTGCGGGGGAGATTACTCTGGCCGAGAAACAGGCCGTGAACCGGGCCTTGCTGGAATCGGGTGCCACGATCGACCGGATGAATGTGCTGCGCAAACATCTGAGCCGCGTGAAGGGCGGGCAGCTGGCGGCTGCGGCCTATCCGGCCCGGATGCGCACGCTGATGATCTCGGATGTGCCCGGAGATGATCCGGCCTTCATCGCCTCGGGGCCGACCGTGGGCGATGCCACGACCTCCGCCGATGCACGCGCGATTGCCGATATGTTCAAGCTGGATCTGCCCGCATCTGTGCGGGCGGTGCTGGACGGGCCCACCGGTGTGGTGGCTCCGGGCGATCCGCGCCTTTCGCGTGCCACGACCGAGATTATCGCCGCGCCTAGCGTTTCGCTCGAGGCCGCGGCCGAGCTTGCGCAGACCGAAGGGATCGGTGTCGAGATCCTGGGCGATGCGCTCGAAGGCGAGGCCCGCGATCTGGCCGCGAAACAGGCCCGTCTGGCGATGGATCTCTCGGCCAAGGGCACCAAGCCGCTTCTGTTGCTGTCGGGCGGCGAATGCACCGTGACCCAGAGAGGCAAATCGGCCACGGCCAGTGGCGGGCCGAATGCCGAATATATGCTGGGGCTGGCGCTGACGCTTGCGGGCGCACCGCGGATCTGGGCGATGGCCTGCGATACCGATGGGGTGGATGGCTCGGCGGAGGTGGCGGGCGCATGGGTGGGCCCCGGCACGCTGACCCTTGCCCATAGGCTGGGTGTGAGCGCCCCGGAGGCGATGGCCGTGCATGACAGCCACGGGTTCTTCGCCGCTCTTGGGCAGCAGGTCGTGCCGGGCCCAACGCTGACCAATGTAAATGACTTCAGGGCAATCCTTATCCTTTAGCCGGGGATGGAACAGGAGGGCAGGCGGCGGCGTTATCCATGCAAGTTACACAAGTTCTGAAGGAGACAGATATGATCGTCAAACGCGGCTCCGCCCATTGGGAAGGCACCATCAAAGAGGGCAAAGGCACCGTTTCGACGCAGTCGAAAGCCCTCGATGCCCAGCCCTACGGCTTCAACACCCGTTTCGAGGACAAGCCCGGCACCAATCCCGAAGAGCTGATCGGTGCGGCCCATGCGGCCTGTTTCTCGATGGCGCTTTCTGGCCAGCTGACCGGTGCGGAGATTACCGATGCGGTGATCGAGACCACCTCGAAAATCTCGATGGATAAGGAAGGTGACGGCTTTGCCGTGAAATCCTCGGAGCTGACCTGCAAGGTCACCTCGGCGGGCGATGCCGAAAAGATCCGCGCGGCGGCAGAGGCGGCAAAGGCCGGTTGCCCGATTTCGAAACTTCTCAATTGCGAGATCTCTCTGGATCTGACGGTCAACTGATCCGTCCCGCCCGAGAGATGCAGAACGCCCGCCGGATTGGCGGGCGTTTTTCTATGTGTGGATCAGATGGGGGATCAGGCGGGGCGCGGATCCGGCGGTGGCAACGGCCCGCCTCTGGTCAGACCCTGCGCCATCGCCTCGGCCCGCAGGCTGGCGATCCGCTCGATCACATGGCTCTGGGCGGCATCCGCTGTCTCGGCAAACTCGACTCCCGTCAGCACGAAACGCAAGCGCGGGGACTGCGCGGCCAGTGCCTCGAGCCGCTCGATCACCAAAAGGCCATGGGCGTTGATCACATCCTCCAACGGCCCTGCAGCCAGCATCACTGCCTCGGCAGGGGCCGACAGGCGGGGCAGGGCCAGCTCGATGAACTGCAGGATATGCTCGGGGTAATCGGTCAGCTCGAAGACACACAGTTCGGCCCAGCTGGCCTCCTCGGTCTCCGCCAGAGGCTTGCGCAGATCCTCGAGCCAGCAGGCCAGCAGCGCCTCGAGTGTCACGATATCGTCCGGCGCGGTTGCGGCATCGCAGAGGCGAGTGACCAGATCGGGGGGGAGAGGCGTCGTCATTCGCGGTTCTTTCTTTCGGGAACGGCCATTGGCGCGGTGGAGCGCCATATTCGGGCCGACCGTCGGGGGAGGGGCAAGATAACGCAAACGCCCCCGCTGAACGGGGGCGGGCGCGTTATTGCATCAGCTCTTTGGTCGCCGAAAGCGTGACATCGGGATAGTCGCGCACAACGCGGTCGATGTCCCATTGCAGGCGGGTCAGGAAGACCGGATCGCCGTCATTATCGGTGGCCATATGCTGCTTGTTGGCATTGACCAGCTTCTCTGTCGCCTCTTCCTTGCCCAAGACCCAGCGGGCCGAGGTGAATTGCGAGGGCTCGAACCGCACCGGAATGCCGTATTCCAGCTCGATCCGGCTTGCCAGAACCTCGAATTGCAGCGCGCCCACGACGCCCACGATGAAGCCCGAGCCGATCATCGGCTTGAAGACCTTGGCGGCGCCTTCCTCGGCAAACTGCATCAGTGCTTTTTCCAGATGCTTGCCCTTCATCGGGTCGGTCGCCCGCACCGATTGCAGGAGTTCCGGCGCAAAGGAGGGGATGCCGGTGATATGCAGCATCTCGCCCTCGGTCAGCGCATCGCCGATGCGCAGCTGGCCGTGGTTGGGGATGCCGATGATATCGCCACCCCAGGCCTCCTCGGCCAGTTCGCGGTCGGCGGCGAGGAAGAGCACGGGGTTCGAGATCGCCATCGGCTTTTTCGAGCGTACATGGGTCAGTTTCATGCCGCGTTCGAAATGCCCCGAGATCAGCCGCACGAAGGCCACGCGGTCGCGGTGCTTGGGGTCCATATTAGCCTGCACCTTGAACACGAAGCCCTGCACCTTCTTCTCGTCGGGCGCGATCTGGCGTTCGGCGGCATTGGCGAATTGCGGCTCGGGGCCGTAATTGCCGATCCCGTCCATCAGTTCCTTCACGCCGAAGCTGTTGATGGCCGAGCCGAACCAGATCGGGGTCATATGGCCCTCGAGGAAGGACTGGCGGTCGAAGGCCGGCAGCAGCTCGCGCGCCATCTCGATCTCCTCACGCAGCTTGGCCAGCAGATCTGTGGGAATATGGTCGGCCAGTTTCGGGTCGTCGAGCCCGTCCAGCTTGATGGATTCCGCCACCTTGTTCCGGTCCGCTCGGTCCATCAGCTCGAGACGGTCATTGAGCATATCGTAGGCGCCAAGGAAATCGCGGCCAACACCGATCGGCCAGGAGGCCGGTGCCACATCGATGGCGAGGTTTTCCTGGATCTCGTCGATGATCTCGAAGACCTCGCGGGATTCGCGGTCCATCTTGTTACAGAAGGTCAGGATCGGCAGGTCGCGCAACCGGCAGACCTCGAAGAGCTTCTGGGTCTGGCTCTCCACGCCTTTGGCCCCGTCGATCACCATGATCGCCGCATCCACCGCCGTCAGGGTCCGGTAGGTGTCTTCCGAGAAATCCGAGTGGCCGGGAGTATCGACCAGATTATAACGGAAGTTCTTGTAATCGAAGGACATTGCCGATGCCGAGACCGAGATGCCGCGATCTTTTTCCATCTGCATGAAGTCCGAGCGCGTCCGGCGTGCCTCGCCCTTGGCGCGGACCTGTCCGGCCATCTGGATGGCGCCGCCGAAAAGCAGGAACTTTTCGGTGAGTGTGGTCTTACCAGCGTCGGGGTGCGAGATGATCGCGAAGGTCCGGCGGCGGGCGATTTCGGGCGGGAGTGCGGGACGGTTGCTCATGATGCGCCTCATACAATGGCGCGGCACCTATGGCAATTGTGAAGCGCAGGGTCGGGGCAGGGTATGAGGGCCCTCATCCGCAGCGGGAACCGGAGGGGCCCGATGACGGTTTTGTCCCCAAAGGAGGACATCATGGCCAATCCCAGTCTGAAGGACGAAGATCTCTACCAGACCCTGCGCGAGGAGGGAATGTCGAAGGAAAAGGCGGCGCGTATCTCGAATGCGAAGGCCAACCCGAACATGCACCCGTCGCAAAAAGGTGGCAAAGCCCCGCCCTATGAGGACTGGACCAAAGCCGACCTCTACGCCCGTGCGCAGGAGATCGGCATCGATGGCCGCTCGAAAATGTCGAAACCGGAGCTGATCGACGCGCTGCGCACCCATTAGGGGCGCCACATCTCAGCTCTTCTTGCGGCTGAACAGCTTGTCGCGCCCGACCTTCTCAAGGAGATCGCGCCCCGCCTCCGTGCCGAAATGCGGCTTATGCGCCAGATCGGGCAGGCGCGCGCGGATATCGGCGGTCAGCTGGTCGGGCATCTGCGAGAGGCTTGCCTTGGTCACCATCAGGCTCTCGATCGGAATTCCTTCGGCATAGATGATCTCGTGCCGGTCGAAAATCAGCGCGTAGTAATCGACATAACCGCCCTCGCGCCGCCAGACATGCTCGTCATCGACGAGGTGTTTGGCCTGCACCAGTAGTTCGGCGGTCGTGCCGATGCGGGCTTGGCCACGGCGATAGAGAAACAGCCGATGATGCGGACTGACCACCAGATCGCCTTCGTTGCCCAGCGTCCCGCGCGAGATCACGACGGGGGCGAAGCTGCCAAAGGCACGCATGGTGGATTTGGTCACAAGGCGCAGGGGCTGCGGGCCGTTGTCGCGGGTCAGGATGCGATCACCGGTTTTCAGCGCCTCGATCGGACGCTGCGCGCCGCCCGCGATGGTAATCATGGTGCCTGCGGTAAAGGCCACGCAGATCAGATCGGTCAGCCGCGCCGAGCCGGCATCCTCATGTGCCTCCAGCAGCGTATAATCGACCCGCGCGGCAATCGGCGACATGGGCAGCGCGTAAAGCGTATCATCCGCGCGATTGATCAGAAGCAGGATATCGACGCTATCGCCTTCGGGGGCCATCAGCACATGGCGCGAGACCAGTTCGAGCGCGTCGCCTTCTTGCCCGACCTCGGAGCCCGAGGCGATCAGTTGCGCGTCACCCTCGATCTCGACCATCAGTTTCATCGGCACGGCCTCGCGGTCGAGTTGGTAGATATCGCCCGGCACACAATATTCGGCCAGATCCAGCCCGTCGCCCTGATTGGCACCGGCTGTCACCCAGAAAAGGCTGGCATCGAAGACGTGAACGGTTTGGGTCGTTTGCAATGTCGCGTGGCTCATGGAATGGCAGTATCTTGGCTTTGGGCCTTGATGTTAACCTATATTCCCTGACGATGACTTAAGAAAGGCGTGACTGTGTCAATCCTGGGCTTGCGGCGGGGACTGCAGGTGATAGCTGTTGGAGGATTTGATGACAGGAGGGGCCGATGGATCTGGGAATTTGGGATAAAAAGGCAATCGTATGTGCAGGCTCCAAGGGGCTTGGGCGCGGCTGTGCCGAGGCGCTGGCGGAGGCGGGCGTCGAGATCGTGCTGAATGCGCGATCAGCGGATGTGCTCGAGGCGACGGCGCGGGAGATCGCCGGAAAATATGGCGTGAAGGTCACGCCGGTTGCGGCCGATATCACGACCGAAGATGGCCGCAAGGCGGTTCTGGCGGCCGGCGAGGGGGCCGATATCCTTGTCAATAACGCGGGCGGCCCGCCCCCCGGCCTCTGGTCGGACTGGAACCGCGACGATTTCATCAAGGCGCTCGATGCCAATATGCTGGCGCCGATCGCGATGATGCAGGCGGTTCTGCCGACCATGATCGATCGCGGCTGGGGCCGGATCGTGAACATCACCTCGCAATCGGTCAAGGCGCCCATCGCGCAGCTGGGCCTGTCGAATTCGGCGCGTTCGGGGCTGACGGGTTTTGTGGCGGGAACCTCGCGGCAGGTGGCAGGCTATGGCGTCACGATCAACAACATGCTGCCCGGTATCCACGCGACCGACCGCGCGATCTCGCTCGATAGCGGCGTGATGAAGGCCGAGGGCATCAGCATGGAGGAGGCACAGGCGCGCCGTGCCAAGACCATTCCGGCAGGGCGCTACGGCACTTCGACCGAGTTCGGTTCGATGTGCGCGTTCCTGTGCTCGCAGCATGCGGGCTTCATCGTGGGCCAGAATATCTCGCTCGATGGCGGGGCGGCCAATATCTCGGTGTGATCGCGTCGGGGCGGGGCGGTCGCCTTGCCCCGATCGCAATATTGGCAAAGCTTGAGCTTTTCTCTATGGATTGCCTCACGATGTGCCACGCGACAGGACCGAGATGACTGCAACCGCCCCGACCCCGCGCCTCGACGTGACCCCGCGCCTCGAAGTGCAGGGGCTTTTCCGTTCGTTCGAAGGGCGGGAGGTGGTGCGCGATGTGTCTTTCTCCATTCAGGCGGGGCAGGTGACCTGCCTGCTGGGTCCGTCAGGCTGTGGCAAATCCACGACGCTGCGGATGATCGCGGGCGTTGATATGCAAGATCGCGGCAAGATCTTTGTCGATGGCCAGCTGATCTGCGATACCGTGTTCCGCGTGCCGCCGGAGCGCCGCGCCATCGGGTTGATGTTTCAGGATTTCGCGCTGTTCCCGCATCTGTCGGTGGCCGATAACGTGGCCTTCGGGCTCTCCGACCCTGCGCGCGAGAAACGGGCACGGGTCGAGGATCTTTTGGCGCGCGTCCATCTGGCCCATCATATCGACCATTTCCCGCACGAGCTGTCGGGGGGCGAGCAGCAGCGTGTGGCACTGGCCCGTGCGCTGGCGCCGCGTCCGCGTATCCTGTTGATGGACGAGCCTTTCTCGGGGCTCGACGAACGGCTGCGCGACGATATCCGCGACGAGACGCTCTCGCTTCTGAAGGAGGAAGGCACCGCCGTTCTGCTGGTCACCCACGAGCCGCAGGAGGCCATGCGCATGGCCGACGAGATCCTTCTGATGCGCGGCGGGCGGATCGTGCAGGGCGGGGCGCCCTATAACCTTTATAATGCGCCGGTGGATCGGGCGGCGGCGGCGTTCTTCTCGGATATCAATGTGATCCGCGCCCGTGTGCAGGGCGCGCTGACCCGCACCGCCTTTGGCGAGTTTCTGGCCCCCGGTCGGGCCGACGGGTCCGAGGTGGACATCGTGATCCGCCCGCAGCATCTGAAGATCGATTTCGACCGTGCCGGTCAGGGGCCACTGCCCACGCCGCAGGACGGCACCGCCGCGCGCGGCGTGGTGGAGCGCGCCCGTTTCATGGGGCGCGAGAGCCTTGTGGAATTCCGGATGGACTATGACGGCTCGGTGCTCAAGGCCACCGTGCCCAATGTCTTCCTGCCCAAAGCGGGCACGCCGATGTGGCTGATGATCCGCCGCGACCGCTGTTTCGTCTATCCGGTCGGTTGATCGCGGAGCCCTAGTTACGGGCCGCTTCCTTGCGGCGGCGCGGCAGGTCCTTGAGGATCTTCTGGCGTTCCATATGCGACATGGTTCCCCAGCGCGCAATCTCGTCGATCTTGCGGTGACAGTCGAGGCAGGTCTGGCTCGGCTGGTCGAAGCTGCAGATATTGCGGCAGGGGCTCTTGATGCGCGCCATATCAGCCTCGCAGATTGGCCAGCCGGTCGAGCGCGCCCTGCAGGATGAAACTCGCCGCCACATTGTCGATCCGCTCGGCGCGTTTGGCGCGCGAGAGATCTGCCTCCAGCATGGCGCGTTCGGCGGCCACGGTAGACAGGCGTTCGTCCCAATAGCCGATGGGCAGTTCGCACATGCGGGCGATATTGCGGGCAAAGGCGCGCGTCGATTGCGCGCGCGGGCCTTCGGAGCCGTCCATATTGCGCGGCAGGCCGAGGATGATGGCGCAGGTCTCGCGCTCGGCCACGATCTTGAACAGCGCCTCGGCATCGGCGGTGAACTTGGTGCGCTTGATCGTCAGGATCGGGCTTGCGACCGAGCGCAGCATATCGGAGCCCGCAACCCCGATGGTCTTGGTGCCCAGATCGAGCCCGAGGATCGACCCCATACGGGGGAGGGCTGCTGCGAATTCGGCGATATCTTCGTGGATCATTGGTCGAGCCCGAGCTCCTTGGCGGTGGCGATCACCTCCTCTAGCGCGGATTGATCCGCGGCCAAAGCGGTTTGTGCCTTGGCCAGAAGATCGTGCGCACGGTCTTTCTGGTTGAGGGTCATCAGGGCGCGCAGGGCGCGGGTCCATTCGGCGGCCGAGCCGCCATCGGTTTCCAGCCGCGAGACCAGCCCGTCGACCATGCCCTGAATCATCTGCTGGCGATCCTGCGCCGACAGGCTCTCGGCATTTTTCACATCCTCTGCTGATGGACCGGGCAGATCGGCGGTGACATCGGCAGGCCATGTGCCCTTGGCCGCCTGATCCAGGAGCTTTAGCGCCTCGGGGGCCTTGGCGAAGGTGCCACGCGCCTCCGAGAGGATCGCGGTGACCTGATCATCGCGCCCCAGAAGCCGCAGCCCCGCCAGCAGCGTCGCCCAATCCTCGGCGCTACCGCCCTGATTGGCCATGCGGGCCTGAAGCGCATCCACCTTGTCGCCAATCGCGCCCGCGCGTTGTGCCTGCGGCAGTTTCTGGGCGGCGACCAGATCGCTCAGGCTCGGGCCGTCGCGGCCTAATTCGGGCGGCTGGTAATCGGGCTGGCCTGCGAGCCACGCGATGGTAGGCATATTGGCGAGCATCGGTTTCACCCAGTCATCCGAGGCCTTGCTATCGGTCAGAAGCGCATCCCAGATGCGGAAGGTCCGGTCGGGGCGGCCGTTCTGGGCCATCATCAGCCCGATATAATACCGCGCCCGCCCGTTGGTCTTATCTAGCTGCACGGCCTGACCGAAGGCGGCCTCGGCCTCGGGGGTCACCAGACCACCCGCCGCGATCACCATATACTCTCCGAGGTCGGCCTGATCATCGGCTGTGGCCTTGTCGCCCAGCACCTTGATCAGCTGTTGTTGCGCCGCGACACCATCGGCGAAATTGCCCATCGTGATCTCGTTGCGCGCCAGAAGACGCAGGCCCTGCGGATCATCGGGGCGGTCCTTCACGGCCTGACGCAGCTTGTCCATGAGGGCTGCGAATTGTGCATCGACCTTGGGCTTTTGGAAGGTTTTGGCAAAATCGGCCTCGGCCTGATCCTGATGGGGGCGGCCCAGATAGCTCTCATCGGCCAGAGCCAGGCGGGTGCCGATGGGCTGGTCGGCATAACCGTCATCGCCCAGATAGGCATAAAGCGCGACGGCCCCGCCCAGACAGGCCAGAATCACCACGCTCGCCGCGATCCGCGCCGTTTTCGGGGAGCGCGGCGGACGGGCGGCAGCGCGGGCTGCGCGATCGGCCTCGAGGAGCTTGCGCGAGATTTCGATCCGCGCGCGCCCGGCATCATCTTCGGAGAGGGTGCCACGGGCGCGGTCGCGATCGACCTCGCTCAGCTGATCGCGATAGACGCGCATATCCGCGCTCTCGGTGATGTCGTTTTCATCCCCTTCCATGCGCAGGCGCCAGAGCGCCGACAGAAAGACCAACGCCACGAGCAGCAAGACAATCGCGACTACAATCCAGAACAGCATAACCCAATCCCCTTCATTCCTGTCTCCCTTAGGGAAATTCGTGGAGGGACGGAAGCCTTATAGAGCGCGTGGCGGGAACGAGACCGTGATCCGCGGCCCTTCCGGAGCGGGTCTGCGGCACCGGTATTCGCATGGCGAATGCCTGTTATGTGTCGCGAAATCGCGTCATTTTAAACGCGTGTCGCATTTAGACGAAAAATGCCGCGACTGGCGGGGTTTCCTCGGGCGCTCGGGTCCATCAAAAAGGAGAAGACGGGCGGTGACCCGTGTTGGATGATTTCAGGACAGGAGAGCCGGGGCATGCGGAAATATTCCATCTTTGCCGTTGCGCGCGAGGCGATGCGCTATCACGCCGGATGGGAAAAAGCCTGGCGCAGCCCAGAGCCCAAGCGCAAATACAAGGTCATCGTGATCGGCGCGGGCGGACATGGTCTGGCGACCGCCTATTACCTGGGCAAGGTCCATGGCATCAAGGATGTCGCGATCATCGAGAAAGGCTGGCTCGGCGGCGGCAATACGGGCCGTAACACCACGATCATCCGCTCGAACTACCTGCAGGACCCTTCGGCCGGCATCTTCGACAAGGCGCTCCAGCTCTACGAGGGCCTGAGCCAGGACCTCAACTACAATATCATGTTCTCGCCGCGCGGCCTTCTGATGCTGGCGCAATCCGAGCATGAGATGCGCGGCTACAAGCGCACCGTCTATGCCAACCAGCTGCAGGGCATCGAGACCAAGTGGATCGGGCGCGAAGAGGTCAAGAGCCTCGTGCCGATTCTCAATATCGACGGGCCGCGCTATCCGGTGCTGGGCGCGCTCTATCAGGAGCGCGGCGGCACCGCGCGCCACGATGCGGTCGCATGGGGTCTGGCACGGGCCTGCTCGAATATGGGCATGGATATCATCCAGAAATGCGAAGTCACCGGCATCCGCACCGAAAATGGCGAGGTGCGCGGCGTCGACACCACCAAGGGCGCGATTGACTGCGAGAAGCTGTCGATTGTGACCGCAGGGCATGCGGGCACCGTGGCCAATATGGCGGGCTTCCGTCTGCCGCTCGAATCGGTGGCGCTGCAGGCTTGGGTGTCTGAACCGATCAAACCCTGTATCGACGTTGTCGTGATGGCGAACCTCGTGCATTGCTATATCAGCCAATCCGACAAGGGCGAGTTGGTTCTGGGCGGTGGCATCGATCACCCCAACAACTATTCGCAGCGCGGCTCGTGGTATACCATCGAGGAAACCGTGCGCTCGCTCGTCGAGACCTATCCGATTGTCTCGCGGCTAAAAATGCTGCGCCAATGGGGCGGGATCGTGGATATTACGGGTGACCACTCGCCGATCCTGTCGAAAACGCCGGTCAAGAACATCTTCGTCAATTGCGGCTGGGGCACGGGTGGCTTCAAGGCCATTCCGGGGTCGGGCTGGGCGATGGCCGAGCTGATCGCCAAGGGTGAGCCGGGACCGCTGGCCAAGGGCTTTGGCCTCGACCGCTTCACCGAAGGCCGTTTCGTGGACGAATCCGTGGCCGCAGGGGTGGCACACTGATGGGCACGGTGTCGGTCTGGGCAGGGCATCTGCCTGCCACGGCAGAAAAAGATATTTGCGGGCGGAACCATTCCGCTCACGGCTCTGTTACGCCTCTGAACATGCTTCAGAAGGAATACGACACATGTCCGAAGGTAACGGTAGCGGCAACACCAAGAGCTTCCTCATCGGGGCGCTCATCGTCATCGTCGCGGGCCTTGGCTGGTATATCTGGTCGGGCGGCGATGTCCCGCAAAAGGATGAGCCCGAGATCCAGATCGATCTGCCGGGTGACAACAACAACTAACGGGCGCAGCACCCAGGCGCGCCCCCGTCTTCAGGGAGCGCGCATATGCTGATCCTTCAATGCCCCTGCTGTGGCATCAAAGCCGAGGAAACCGAACTGCATTATGGCGGCGAGGCGCATCTGACGCGCTTCGGGCCGGGCTCCAGCGATGCCGAGTTCGAGAACTATCTCTTCACGCGCAAGAACCCCAAGGGCGTCCATTTCGAACGCTGGCGCCATTCCGCAGGCTGCGGCAAGTGGTTTTTGGCGGCGCGCTGCACCGTGACGCTGGAAGTCTTTGCGACCTATTCGGCCCAGACCAAAGAGCCGCCGCAAGACGTCATCGACGCCATCCGCGCCAAACGCCCCGACTTCGAAGGTTACAGCAAATGAGCACCCGTCTGTCCAAAGGCGGTCGCCTGATCGACCGCGCGAAATCCCTGACCTTCACCTTCAACGGCCGTCCGATGCGCGGCTATGCGGGCGATACGCTGGCCTCGGCCATTCTCGGTAATGGCCAGACGCTGCTCGGCCGCTCGTTCAAATATCACCGTCCCCGCGGCCTCGTGGGCTCCGGTGCCGAGGAGCCCAACGCACTCGTGGGTCTGGGCCGCAATGCCCGTTTCGAGCCCGACCAGCGCACCACCACGACGCTCCTCTTCGATCAGGCCGAGGTGAAGACCCAGAACCACTGGCCGAGCCTCGAGACGGATGTGGGCATCATCAACGACAAGCTCTACAAATTCTTCCCCGCAGGCTTCTACTACAAGACCTTCATGGGTCCGAAAGCCGCATGGAAGCATCTCTACGAGCCGATCATCCGCCGTGCGGCGGGTCTGGGCGATGCGCCCAAAGAGGCCGATGTCGACCGCTACGAACAGATCTATGCCTATTGCGACGTGCTGGTTGCGGGCGGCGGCGTGGCCGGTATCGCGGCGGCGCTGAAGGCTGCGGGCGAGGGCAAGCGCGTCTGGCTGGTCGAACAGACCGCCGCCTGGGGCGGTCGTGCGCCGGTCGATGGCGGCCTGATCGAGGGCATGGAGCCGCAGGCCTGGATCGATGCCTCCATCGCCAAACTGGAAGCGATGGACAATGTCACCCTGCGCACCCGCTTCATGATTTCGGGGCTCTATAACCACGGTTACGCTCTGGGCTATGATACCGCGGGCGATAGCGAGCCGGGCTCCGGCAAGCCGCGTCACCGGTTGTGGCGGATGCGCGTGGGCAAGGTCGTGACCGCGACCGGCGCGATCGAGCGTCCGCTGTCCTTTGCCTGCAACGATGTGCCGGGCGTGATGTTGGCCTCGGCGGTGCGCGACTATGTCGTGAACTGGGCCGTAAGCCCGGGCGACCGCACCGTTGTGGTCACCAATAACGACGATGCCTACCGCACCGCCAAGGTGCTTCTGGATGCGGGCCTTTCGGTGCCTGCGATCGTGGATGCCCGCCCTGCGGCAACCGGCGCATTGGCGGCGGAGCTGAAGGCGCGCGGCGTGCGGATCCTCGAGGGCCGTGGCATCACCAAGGTGCTCGGCTCGAAAGCCGTGACCGGCGTCGAGATCTGCGCCCAGAACGGCGAGGGTGGCGTTATCGAGACCATCGCCTGTGACTGTGTCGCCATGTCGGGCGGCTGGTCGCCGGTCGTGCACCTGTGGTCGCATGTGGGGGGCAAGCTGAACTGGGACGAGGCGCAGGCGATGTTCGTGCCGAACCTCGCGGCGCCGCCGCTCAGCCATGATGGCGCGGCGCTCTGCGAGCCGGTCGGTGCGGCCAATGGCAAGCTGTCGCTCGCGGATATCGGCACCGAGGCGGGCGTTGATATGCAATGCGAACCCGAGGCACCGATGATGGCGGTCTGGCAGATGCCTGCGGGCGCGCCCGAGGCACTCAAGTTCAAGTCCTTCCTCGATTTCCAGAACGATGTGAAGGTCTCGGACGTGCAGCTGGCCGCGCGTGAGGGCTATGAATCGGTCGAACATACCAAGCGCTATACCACGCTCGGCATGGCCACTGATCAGGGCAAACTCTCCAATATCAACGGTCTGGCGGTTCTGTCGGATGCGCTGGGTCAGGCGATCCCCGCCACCGGCACCACCACCTTCCGTCCGCCCTATACGCCGATCTCCTTCGGTGTGGTTACGGCAGAGGCCCGCGGCGATCTGTTCCAGCCGCTGCGCCGCACACCGATCCAGGACTGGCACGAGAAGATGGGCGCCCATTGGGAACCGGTCGGCCAGTGGCGCCGCCCCTATACCTATGCCAAAGCGGGCGAGACGCATCGCCAGTCGGTCAATCGCGAGATCCTGAATACCCGCGAGAATGTGGGGATGCTCGATGCCTCGACGCTGGGCAAGATCTTGGTCAAAGGGCCGGATGCGGGGAAATTCCTCGATATGCTCTATACCAACATGATGTCCACGCTGAAGGTCGGCAAATGCCGCTATGGCCTGATGTGTAACGAGAACGGCTTCCTGATGGATGACGGTGTGGTGGCGCGCCTGTCGGAGGACACCTTCCTCGTGCACACTACCTCGGGCGGTGTGGCGCATATCCACGACTGGATGGAAGACTGGCTGCAATGCGAGTGGTGGGACTGGAAGGTCTATACCGCCAACGTGACCGAGAACTACGCCCAGATCGCCGTGGTCGGGCCCAAAGCCCGCAAGCTTCTGGAGAAACTCGGCGGCATGGATGTGTCCAAAGAGACGCTGCCCTTCATGGAATGGAAAGAGGGCGAGCTGGGCGGTATTCCGGTGCGCATCTTCCGTATCTCCTTCTCGGGCGAGTTGTCCTACGAGATCGCGGCCCCTGCCAATATGGGTCTGGCGCTTTGGGAGAAGCTCTATGAAGCCGGTCAGGAATTCGGCGTGATGCCCTATGGCACCGAGGCGCTGCACGTCATGCGCGCCGAGAAGGGCTTCATCATGATCGGCGACGAGACCGATGGCACCGTGATCCCGCAGGATCTGGGTCTGCATTGGGCGATCTCCAAGAAGAAGGACGACTTCCTCGGCAAACGCGCCCATGCCCGTAAGGCCATGGCCAGCCCCGATCGCTGGCGTCTGGTGGGGCTCGAGACGCTGGACGGCTCGGTACTGCCTGATGGCGTCTATGCACCCGCGCCCGGCAATAACGATATGGGCCAGCGCAATACCCAAGGCCGCGTGACCTCGACCTATTACTCGCCGACCCTCAAGAAGGGCATCGCGATGGCGCTTGTCCATCGTGGTCCCGAGCGGATGGGCGAGGAGATCGAGTTCCAGAACGAAACCGGTCTCGTGAAATGTCGGATCGTCGATCCGGTATTCTTCGACAAAGAAGGAGCAAAACAGGATGTCTGAGGCAATGACCGCTGTAAGTGCGCTGAATGGCAAGACGGTGTCCGGTTTCTGCACCGTGGCGGAAGGGGGCCTGCAGGGGATGATCACCCTGCGCGCCGATTTCGGGTCAAAAGCACTTGCCGATGCGCTGGAATGGCTGGGGCTGTCGCTGCCCGAGCCGCGCAAGGTGATCTCGAAGGGCGCGAAATCGGTGCTGTGGATGAGCCCCGACGAGCTTCTGATCCTCGTGCCCTACGCCGATGCCGTCTCTGTGGCGCAGGCGATGGAGACCGCGCTCAAGGGCGAGCATTTCCTTGTGGCCAATGTCTCCGAGGCGCGTTCGATCTTCACCGTGACGGGGGCGCGTGCCGCCGAGGTAGTGATGAAGATCTCGCCCATCGATTTCGCGATGATGGCAAAGGACGAGGTGCGCCGCACCCGCACCGCCCAGACGGCGGCGGCGGTCTGGTGGTCGGGCGAGGAGCAGCTCTCGCTCGTCTGCTTCCGCTCCTACGCCACCTATCTGATGGGCTTGCTGGAAGTCAGCGCGCGCAAGGGTGGCGAACTCTTCTGAAATCCGTTCCGATGACGGAAGAAAACGCGCCGGGGGGCCTTCCCGGCGCGTTTTGCGTTTCCGGTTCTACCGTAAGCCTCCTGTAAGCCTCGGGTTGCAGTCTGCGGTGGTTGCGGAAGATCGCTCCGCGTCTGTCGAAGGGAAAAGGCTGTGATGGCACGAAGAACGGGATATTCAGGGATCCAGATCCTGCTGCATTGGGCTGTGGCGGTGTTGGTGGTATTCAACTGGTTCTATAGCGAGGGCATGGGACGTGCGGTCGATAACCGCCTTGACGGCAGCACGGGCCCGCTCGAGCTCAACCCGCAGATCCATGTCTGGGTGGGCGTCGCCGTTCTTGTGCTGGTCGTGGTGCGTTTTGGTCTGCGCAAGGCCCGCGGGGGTCCTGACGTTCCGGGTCAGGGGCTTTTGCATGTGGCAGGCGTCTGGGGGCATCGCCTTCTGTATGTCCTGCTCTTTGCCGTGCCGCTTCTGGGGATGGCCATGTGGTTTGCGGGGATCGATGCGGCGGGCGATATCCACAAGCTCTGCGCCGACGCTCTGCTGATCCTTGCGGGGGCGCATGCCGCGATGGGACTTTTCCACCACTATGTCCTGAAGGACGGTCTCATGGCGCGGATGATGCGGCCCGAGAGCTGAGCCACCACACGCAAACAGGAAGGGCGCCCCGCGGGGCGCCCTTTTTCTGTCTTGCCAACGCGATCGGGCCAGCGCGATCAGGCCAGCTTCTTGATCCAGGCATCGAAGGCTTTCATGATCGTCCCCATGAAGTCTTTCGTACCGTCATTGGTCATGTTCCCCGCCTCGTCGAACAGCGTATGGATGCCGCCGATATAGGCTTCGGGCTGTTGCAGCACCGGCATATCGAGGAAGACGAGCGACTGGCGCAGATGGTGGTTGGCGCCGAATCCCGCGATGCCGCCCATCGAGCCCGAGACCACAAGCGCCGGTTTGCCGGCCCAGACGCTCTCGCCATAGGGGCGCGAGCCCACATCGAGCGCGTTCTTGATCGAGGCCGGGACCGAGCGGTTATATTCGGGCGTCACGAACATCACGGCATCGGCGGATTTGATGTCGCCGCGCAGGCGTGTCCAGGCTGCGGGCACATCGCCCTCGTCCAGATCGGGGTTGTAGAGCGGCAGATCGCCGAGTTCGACAAAGGCGAACTCGTAGCCTTCGGGGGCCTGCTCCACCAGCGTCTGCGCGATCATCCGGTTGAAAGAGCCTTTGCGCAAAGACCCGACAAGAATAGCAATTTTCTTAGACATCTCGATCTCCAGTTGTCGGGCATCAGGCCCGTTTGATCCAAAGCTAGGCCTGTGCCCATCTTCCGGCAATCTTCCATTTCGGGACAGAAACTGTGCAGGGTTGCACCACGGCAGGCAAACCTTTCAAACTGATGCGCAATGCCCTGAAATAGTTGAGGGAAACACTGCAATAAGCCCCTGATCGCCGGATGACCCCCCTTGACCTCCTCGGTTAGCGGGCTTCTATTGAGCGCGAAGACATTCACTATCTGTCAAGAAGGGGTTTACCCATGGCTTTCGAACTTCCCGCACTTCCCTATGCTCATGACGCACTTGCCGATCTGGGCATGTCGAAGGAGACGATGGAATATCACCATGATATCCACCACAAAGCTTATGTCGATAACGGCAACAAGCTGATCGCTGGCACCGAATGGGAAGGCAAATCGGTCGAAGAGATCATCAAGGGCACCTATAACGCGTCGGCTGTCGCGCAGAACGGTATCTTCAACAACGCCTCGCAGCACTGGAACCACACCCAGTTCTGGGAAATGATGGGCCCGACCGGCAAATCCATGCCTTCCGAGCTGGAAAAAGCGATCACCGAGTCCTTCGGGTCGGTCGACAAGTTCAAGGAAGAGTTCGCAGCCGCTGGCGCAGGCCAGTTCGGTTCGGGCTGGGCGTGGCTCGTGAAAGACACCGATGGCGCGCTGAAGGTGACCAAGACCGAGAATGGCGTGAACCCGCTCTGCTTCGGCCAGACCGCACTTCTGGGCTGCGACGTGTGGGAACATTCCTACTACATCGATTTCCGCAACAAGCGTCCGGCCTATCTGTCGAACTTCCTCGACAAGCTGGTCAACTGGGAAAACGTTGCCTCGCGCCTGTAATCGCGAGCGGCAGGTTTTCGGGAAAGGCGTCCTTCGGGGCGCCTTTTCTTTTGCGGCACGGGTTCCCACTCAGCCGTGAACGCGCGTGTCGGAACGGCCCGCCACTGCGCGCGTTTTCCTCTCACCGAATATGGAGAGAAGGAGGCCCCTCATGGCCAAGTTTGACACCAAGAAACTCGAGACCGGAACATGGGTGGTGATCGCCGATGGCGAGAAGGCGCTGTTTCTGGAGAACATCACCGATTCCAAAGACCCCAATCTCGAGGTCCGAGAGGTAAAGACGCAGGACAACCCGCCCGACAGTGCACAAGGCACCGACCGACCGGGGCGGATGGCCGATAACGGGCCGGGCCAGAAATCCGCCTTTGACGAGACCGACTGGCACCAGCTCGCCAAGGACCGTTTCGCCGAGGATCTGGCCGAGCAACTCTACAAGCTCGCCCATAAAGGCGCCTTCAAGCGCCTCGTGATCGCCGCCAGCCCCAAGGTGCTGGGTGTATTGAGGCCTGCGCTGCACAAGGAGGTCGCCGACAAGCTGGTGGCCGAGATCCCCAAAACCTATACCAACGCTCCGCGCGACCAGATCGAACGCTGGCTTTGCGCCGATCTTGCGGCCTGAGCGCGGCCTATCCACTGGTTGACCTGACGCCGTCCCTTGAGGGGCGGCGTTGTTTATTGGCGTCCGGTATCAAGCAGGCTTATCATCATGGGTTGTCAATGACGGGCGAAAAGCGCAAGAGCCGGTCCTAGGAACGCGAGTGATAGTGGAGCGGGAAATGATGAGCGAGGCAGGAAAAGGTGTGATCGCGATGGTCGTCTGCTGCACGATGTGGGGCCTGTCGGGGCTCTTTTTTGCCGTGCTGCGCGAGGTGCCGGTGATCGAGGTTCTGGCGCATCGCACGCTCTGGTCGGCGATCCTGTTCCTAATTATCCTCGCCCTGACGGGACGGCTGGCGGCGCTGCGCGAGGCGCTGCGTCCGCGCTCTTTGATGATTATCGCCCTGGCCGCGATCTTTATCAGCGGCAACTGGTTCACCTATGTCTGGGCGATCCAGCATAATCACGCGGTAGAGGCCAGCTTCGGCTATTATATCTTTCCGCTCCTGTCCGTGCTTCTGGGGGTGCTCGTGTTGCGCGAGAGGCTAGGGCGGTTGCAGCTGGCCGCGATCGCGCTGGTCACGCTGGCGGTGCTCTATATGGGCATTGCCGAGGGTCATGCGCCGGTGATCCCGCTGGTGATCGCGGTGACGTTCGGGCTTTACGGGCTGATAAAGAAGCAACTTCGCACCGAGCCTCTGGTTACCGTGACGGTCGAGGTGCTGGTGCTGGCACCCATTTCAGCAGTCTATCTGCTGGGGCTGGAACTGGGCTGGTTCGGTCCCGCCCATTCGGGCCATTTCGGGCGCGATGCGACCGAGACGGCGTTTTTGCTCCTGTCTGCGGGCATGACCGCCGTGCCGCTGATGCTGTTTTCCTACGCCGCCCAACGCCTGCGGCTGGCGACGGTCGGGCTGATGCAATATCTCAACCCCAGTCTGCAGCTTTTCGTTGCGGTGCTGGTGCTACAGGACCCGCTCTCGCAGGTGCAGATGGTGGTGCTGCCTCTAATCTGGGTGGCGCTGGCGCTCTATTCGGTGGCGGGGTTCAGGGCAGGGGCGCGCAAATCCGCGCCCGCGCCCTGAGATCCGCGATCAGGCGTCGAATGTTCCGGCCAATGCCGCTTCCAGCTCGGGCACGGTATCGGCCCAGATCAGGAACTCGCCGATGCTCGGATCGGCAAACCCCTCGTTGATGAACTGATCAATCAGGGCGCGCAGGGGCTCCCAGTAGCCGTCGGTATTGAGGATCAGGATCGGCTTACCATGCAGCCCGATCTGGCGCCATGTGAGCACCTCGAAGATCTCGTCGAGCGACCCAGCCCCCCCCGGCAGGAGCACGATCGCATCCGAGTTCATGAACATGACCTTTTTGCGCTCGTGCATGGTCTCGGTGACGATATAGGTGGTCAGATCGCGCTTTCCGACCTCGCGCGAGAAGAGATGCTCGGGGATCACGCCGAAGGTGGCACCGCCTACCTCTTGGGCCGCGCGCGCCACCGTGACCATCAACCCCACATCACCCGCGCCATAGACCAGTCGCCAGCCGCGCTTGGCCAGCATCTCGCCTGTCTTGGTGGCCGCCTCCGCATAGCTTTCCTTCGCGCCAAGACGCGATCCACAGAAGACGCAGACGGAGATTTGGGGCTGGGTCATGGGGTCTCTTTCCTTTTTTCACGGAATATCAGCGTCTTTGAGCGTAAATTGCCCGTAATAACGTGTTGTATGGTCATACGCGCGCCGCTAGGCTCTCGCAAGGGAAGAGCGCGGGGTGCGGGTCCCGAGGAGTTCGCATGCCATGAGTAACATTTCCACGACACGGACCGTTATCGGCGCAGGCGTTGCCGCTGTGGCCGTTCTTCTGGTGCTGCTGGGGACGCAGCGTTCCGTCGATCCGGTGCAGGAGAGCGGAGCGAGCCCCGAGCCCGCCAAAGAGGTCCGGGCGGTGGATGGGGTGACACAGGCGGCCTCTTCGCAGGATATGCCCGCACCGCAGACCCCCGAAATGTCGGAGGACCCCGATATGGGCCGGTTCGACAATCTCCATGTCGCCTCTGACGGGGCAGTGACGCTGGCCGGTCGGGCCGCCCCCGATGCGAGGGTCGAGATTCTGGTCGATGGCGAGGTCATGGCCGAAGCCCGGAGCGATGCCGATGGAGCCTTTGCCACCCAGTTCGATGTGGTGCCCTCCGGCGAGCCACAATCGGTGGGCCTGCGGATAACGCCGGCAGGACAGGCGCCGGTGGAGAGCCCCGAGAGTCTGCAGATCGCGCCCTTGGAACCGCAGGCGCTTGCGGCGGCGACATCCGATGCCACGATGCCTGCGAACATCGCCCAGCCCGCATCCTCCGTGGCATCCGCTCCGGAGGCGGATATGGCCGCCGCGCCGGTAAGCGCGGTCACCGAGCCGCCGCGCTCCATCGTGACCGACGCGACCAGTGCCCGCGTGCTGGGTCCGGCGCTCGACCGTCTGGCAATCGATACGCTCTCCTATGATCCACAGGGCGAGGTGGTGATCGCGGGGCGCGGTCTGGCCGAGGATGCCCAGCTCGTCATCTATCTCGATAACAAACAGGTGGCGCTCTCGACGCCTGCCGCGCGTGACAAGACGGGCTGGCAACTGAGCCTGCCCGATATCGCGCCCGGCACCTATCGGCTGCGCGTCGATGCGGTGGATGCGGATGGCAAGGTCGTCTCGCGCGCCGAGACCCCCTTCCTGCGCGAGACGCCCGAAAGCCTCGCCAATGCGGTGGCAGACAGATCGGGAGAGGGCACCAGGATCCTGACCGTTCAGCCCGGCAATACGCTCTGGGCGATTGCGCGCGAGACCTATGGCGACGGGTTCCTCTATGTGCGGGTGTTCGACGCCAATCGTGACCAGATCCGCAATCCCGATCTGATCTATCCCGGACAGGTCTTCAACCTGCCGCGCTGAGCGGGCGATAGCGGGGTGTCTGACGCGGGGGTGCTTGGCAATATGCGTGGCGTTCTTTAGGGTCGCGCTTCGCCATCCAGCCGAAAGACGCCAGATATGCCGCCCGATACCTCCCTGCCTTCCGATGCCGCCAGAGCCGACCGCAAGCGTGGGATGAAGCTGATCCGCTTCATCCTGCCCTATCTCTGGCCCTCGGATGCGGCATGGGTGAAGCGCACTGTGGTCTGGGCGATGCTTTTGCTGGTGGGGGCCAAGGCGGTGACGCTGGGCACGCCCTATCTTTACAAGCTAGCGGTTGATGCCCTGTCCGGCGATGCCCGCGATCCGGCACTTCTGCTGCCTCTGGGAGCGGTATCGCTGACCGTGGCCTATGGCGTGGCGCGGTTTCTCTCCTCGGGGGTGAACGAGCTGCGCAATGCCATCTTCGCGCCGGTCAGGATGCGCGCGCTGCAGGGGATGGCGATCCAGACCTTCCGCCATATGCATGCGATGTCGCTGCGCTTCCATATCGGGCGGCGCACAGGGGCGCTCTCGCGCATTATCGAGCGCGGGGTGAAGGCCATCGAGTTCGTGCTCTCGTTCCTTTTGTTCAACATCGTGCCGCTGATCATCGAGCTGGTTTTTGTTCTGGTAATCTTCGCGCTGGCCTTCGACTGGCGCTATGCGCTGGTGCTGTTGGTCACGATTGCCGCCTATGTGAGCTTCACGCTGAAAATCACCGAATGGCGGGTGCAGGTGCGCCGCGAGATGAATGCCGCCGATCAGGAGGCCAACCAGAAGGCCATCGACAGCCTGCTGAATTTCGAGACGGTAAAATATTTCAATGCCGACCGTTGGGAAACCGACCGCTATGACGTCTCTATGGATCAGTATGCGAAGGCCGCGATCCGCACTGACCGCTCGCTGGCCTTTCTCAATGCCGGTCAGGCGCTGATCATCTCGGCGGGGCTCTGTGCAGTGATGGTGATGGCGGCGATTGAAACCATGCGCGGCACCCTCAGCGTGGGGGATTTCGTGATGGTGCAGGCCTACATGATCCAGATCACCACACCGCTGAACTTCCTGGGCTCGGTATATCGCAATATCCGGCAGGGCCTGACCGATATGGGCGAGATGCATGATCTTCTGGAACAGCAGCCCGAGGTGCAGGACAAGGCAGGGGCCACTGCCTTGCAGGTGCAGGGCGGGCGGATCTCCTTCCACGATGTGCACTTCCACTATAGCCCCGAACGCCCCATTCTGAAGGGGATTAGCCTTGATATCGCCGCAGGGCAGACTGTGGCGCTGGTCGGGCCGTCGGGGTCTGGAAAATCCACCATCGGGCGGTTGATGTTCCGGTTCTACGATGTGACGGGCGGGGCGATCACCATCGACGGGCAGGATCTGCGCGATGTGACGCAGGGATCGGTCCATGATGCGATCGGGGTCGTTCCGCAGGATACGGTGCTGTTCAACGACACGGTGGGTTACAACATTGCCTATGCGCGCCCGCAGGCCACGCGCGAGGAAGTCATTGCCGCCGCCAAGGCCGCCCGCATCCATGACTTCATCGAAAGCCTGCCCGAGGGCTATGACACGCAGGTGGGCGAGCGCGGGCTCAAACTCTCGGGCGGCGAGAAGCAGCGCGTGGGGATCGCCCGCACCATCCTGAAGAACCCGCCGATCCTGCTTCTGGACGAGGCGACCTCGGCGCTCGACACCCAGACCGAGCGCGATATTCAGGCCTCGCTGGCAGAGGCGGGGCAGGGGCGCACGGTGATCACCATCGCCCACCGCCTGTCGACTATCGTCGATGCGGATCAGATTGTCGTGATGGAGGCGGGACGCATCGTCGAGCAGGGCCGCCACGAGGCGCTGCTTGCCCAAGGGGGGCGCTATGCCCAGATGTGGGCGCGACAATCGGCGGAAATCGATCACGAAGATGGCTCGCAGGCCTGAGCGCGTGAGCAGCTGCCCTTGCCGCGACCTCCGGCTTGCGTATAAGTAGTGCCGGACAGATGCGGGCAGCGATGCCCGAGCGGCGGGAATCTTGCATTTCCGCAGACAAAGACGAAGGAGGCCCGCCTGTGAGCGAGACCGACAGCTTTATCGACGAAGTCACCGAAGAGGTGCGTCGCGACCGTCTTTACCGCGTGCTCAAGCGCTGGGGCTGGCTGGGCGTGGTTGCCGTGATCGCCATCGTAGGCGGGGCGGCATGGAACGAGATCCAGACCAGCAAGCATGATGCCGCAGCCGAGAGCTTTGGCGATAGCGTGATGGCCGCCGTGCAGGGCAAGGAGCCGCTGGCGGCGCTCAAGGGGATCGAAGCCGATGGCGCGCGCGCCGGCGTGCTGGATCTGATGGCAGGCTCGCAGGCTATCGATGACGGCAAGCGCGACGCGGCCGTGACCCATTTTCAGGCAGCCGCCGACAATCAGGCATTGCCTGCCAGCCTGCGCGATATGGCGCGGCTCAAGCTGATCCTTGCGCAGGGGGCAGATATGCCCGCTTCCGAGCGCGATGCGATGCTGGCCGATCTGGCCAAGCCCGGCGCGCCCTATTCGGAACTGGCACAGGAACAGCAGGTTCTGGTGCTGGTCGAGGCCGGCAAAACCGACGAGGCGATCAAGCGCGCGCAGGAGATGCTGCAGGAGGCCGGTCTGACCTCTGGCGTGCAACAGCGCCTGACACAGCTGATTACCGCCCTAGGTGGTGAGACGAAGCAGGGGTAAACCCCTCGCGCGGGCAGGTTGCCCGCGCCATTGCGATGTAACATTGACGGCAGGAGTAGCGCGGTGAAGCTTATTCACAAAATGGCGGCCCTTGGCATGATGCTGGCGGTATCCGCCTGCGAAAAGGAAGTGATCCTGCAGGGTGACAGGCTCGATCCGCGGGATGTGCTTTCCGATAGCGCGTCGGGCCCCGCGCCCGTAACCTCGACCGCGCTCAACCTGCCTGCCGTGACCTCCAATGCCGACTGGGCCCAGCGGGCGGGCAATGCCTCGCATCATGCGCCCAATGCGGCGATCGGGCAGGGCACCACGCTTCTGTGGCAGGCCGGTATCGGTCAGGGCGATGCGAAACGCTACCGCATCACCGCCGATCCGGTGGTCTCGGGCGGACGGATCTTTACTCTCGACAGCCATACCGATGTAACAGCGACCTCGACCTCCGGCCAGACCCTCTGGCGCGCCAATCTGCTCCCCGCCAACGAGACCGCAGGCTCGGCCTCGGGCGGCGGTCTGGCGGCTGATGGCAATACGCTGTTTGTCACCACGGGCTATGGCGAACTGGTGGCCGTGGATGCGGCCTCGGGCACTATCCGCTGGCGGCAGGATTTCGGCGTCTCCCTTGGCGGCGCACCGACCGTTTCGGGCGGTCTCGTCTATGTCGTGGCGCGTGACGGCTCCGCCTGGGCCATTCGCGAGAGCGACGGCAAGGTCGAATGGCAGATGCAGGGGGGCGCCTCGCCCTCGGCGATGACCGGAGTCTCGGCCCCCGCAGTGGGCGGTAACACGGTCGTCTTCCCGTTCCCCTCGGGCGATCTGATGGCCACGCTGCCCAAAGGTGGCTTCGATATGTGGCAGGCGCGTGTGCCGGGCCGTCGTTTGGGCCGCGCTTTCGGATCGGTCGTCGACCTGACGGGCGATCCGGTCATCGCGGGCGATGTGGTTTATGCCGGCACCTCGGCTGGCCGGTCCGCAGCCTTCGATCTGGCGTCGGGCAAGCAGAAATGGGTCGCCAAGACGGGGGCGAACTCGCCGCTGGTCGTGGCCGGCGGTTCGGTCTTCCTCGTGTCCGACGAGGCCAAGCTCACGCGGCTCGATGCTGCCACGGGCGCCGAGATCTATTCGGTGCCGATGCCCTATTACATCAAGGAAAAAGCCAAGAAGCAGCAGGCGATCTATGTCCATTACGGGCCGGTTCTGGCGGGCAACAAGTTGTTCGTGGCGTCCTCGGACGAGCGTCTGCGGGTTTTCGATCCGGCAACGGGCAAGCTGATCTCGGAAGCGCCGCTTCCGGGGGGCGCGGCCTCGGCGCCGGTGGTGGCGGGCGGCACGCTCTATGTCGTCTCCCGCGACGGCAAGCTTCTGGCCTATCGCTAAGTCAAAAGGAAAGCCGGGCAAATGCCCGGTTTTCTTTTCCCCGCCGCGGTTTTCCTGTATGAGGATTTGACCCGCGCCCGCGTCCCGTGTAGGAGACGCGTTCGAATCTGCGTATCCCGCCCGGGGCTGCGCCGCCCAAGGAGGGCCTTATGAGCTTTACCCTCGCGATCGTCGGTCGCCCCAATGTCGGCAAGTCGACCCTGTTCAACCGTCTGGTCGGCAAGCGTCTGGCGCTTGTCGATGACACACCCGGCGTGACCCGTGACCTGCGCGAGGGCGATGCGCGCCTTGGCGACCTGCGGTTCATCGTGATCGACAGCGCCGGTCTGGAACTGGCCGAGGATGACAGCCTCCAGGGACGTATGCGCCGCCTGACCGAACGCGCCGTCGAGGAGGCCGATATCTGCCTCTTCGTCGTGGATGCGCGTGTAGGGGTGACCCCTGCCGACGAGATCTTTGCCGATATCCTGCGCCGCAAGAATGCCAATGTGATTCTGGCGGCCAACAAGGCCGAAGGCTCGGCGGGTGAGGCCGGTGCGCTTGAGGCATGGAGCCTCGGTCTGGGCGAGCCCATGCAGATTTCCGCAGAACATGGTCTGGGCATGGACGAGCTCTATCACGTCCTGCGTCCGATGGCCGACGAGTTCGCCGCGCGCAACGTGGCCGCGATCCCCGAAACCGATGTGGTGATCGACGAGGAACTCGGTGAGGATGATATTCCCGCCTATATCCCGCCCTCTGCCGCCAAGCCCCTGCAGCTGGCCGTGATCGGCCGTCCGAATGCCGGTAAATCGACGCTGATCAACAAGATCCTCAACGAGGACCGCCTGCTGACCGGCCCCGAGGCGGGCATTACCCGCGATGCGATCTCGGTGAAAACCGACTATATGGGCACGCCCATGCGTATCTGGGACACGGCAGGTATGCGCAAGAAGGCGCGTGTGAACGAGAAGCTCGAGAAGCTCTCGGTCGCCGATGGCCTGCGCGCCGTGCGCTTTGCCGAGGTCGTGGTTGTTCTGCTGGATGTGAATATCCCCTTCGAGACGCAGGATCTGCGCATCGCGGATTTCGCGGAAACCGAAGGCCGTGCTGTTGTGGTCGCCGCGAACAAGTGGGACCTCGAGGATGACAAGCCCGCGAAACTGCTGGAACTGCGCGAGGCGTTCGAACGTCTTCTGCCGCAGCTGAAAGGCGCGCCGCTGGTGACCGTCTCGGCCAAGACCGGCAAGGGGCTCGACCGTCTGCATGCCGCGATCCTGAAGGCGCATGAGGTCTGGAACCGCCGTGTGCCGACCGCCAAGCTGAACAACTGGCTCTCGGCCATGACCGAGGCGCACCCGCCACCCGCTCCGGGCGGTCGCCGTATCAAGCTGCGCTACATGACCCAGGCCAAGACCCGTCCGCCGGGATTTGTGGTAAAGGCAACCCATACCGACAAGATCCCCGAAGCCTATGGCCGCTATCTGGTCAACGGCCTGCGCGAGACCTTTGATATGGGCGGCACGCCGATCCGGATCTATTTCCGCGATCAGGGCAAGGAAAACCCCTATAAGGACAGAAAGAAGTCGATTCCCTCGCGGCTCAAGAAGCACGTGGACGCCAAGAAAAAGGCTACCCACAAAGCCAATGCCGCCGCAAAACGCGCCAGCAAATCGGAAGACTGATAGCAAACCCCGCGAAAGCGGGGTTTTGTTTATGCCTAACGCAGCGTCAATCGTGCTTAATCCGTAGTCACGCATGACGCTACGTCAATTCTATACGAATTTGGCACAACCTGCGCGCGACATATGAAGATCAGAGATACACCCAAGGAAGTAGATTTTCTTTTGGGGGACCCCATGATCAGACTATTTCTACCTGTCGGCGCCGCACTTCTGGTTGCGCCAAGTTTCGCCCAAGCGGCAACATGCAGTTTCATTTACGGCACGAACACCTCCGCCTATTGCGGGAGCGGTGTCTTTTCGGGTTTCGATCTGAGCGGCTATAGCGACACGTCGGTGCTGGTATCCGCAGCCGCGACGACGGGGGCGATTGACGCGGGCGAGGACGCCATCGTGGTCGTGAATGGCACGGTGGATGGCGGCCTGACGACAGAGGGGTATAGCTACGTCTTCACGCGCGACGGAAGCGAGATTGCGAGCGATACCGCCGTGACAATGGCGCGCGGCATCATGCACAGCTACGGCACGATTTCCGGCGGCAGCTACGCATTCGATCTTGACGGCGGAAATAGCTATGGCGGGGAAGTGTATAGCTATGGCGATGTCTCTGCGGATGTTGCAGTAACCGGTTCCGGCTATGCCGACTTTTACGGTCCGGTAACCGTCTCCGATCATCTCGCCGTAGCAGAGGAGGGAGACAGCCTTTCCGCCGTGTTTACCGATTTCACGGCATCTTCAAACCAGTCGCTCGGTGTTGTCGAGACAGGGGGGTATCTCTCGCTTTACCTCGCAAATATGGGTGGATCGAGCTATTCGGCGCCGCTGCTCACGGGGGGAGGAAACGGTAGTCTTACGATTAGCCGGAGCACGGATGTCTCCGTAACCTCGGGAGATGTCATCGACACCGATAGTTACGCAACTCTGACGCTTTATAACTCCGGTGTGAGTGCCACCAATGGCGGGATCGTCGACACGGATGGCACAGCCTATGTCTATGTCTATGTCTATGGCTATGATTCAAGCATGGAGAGTTCCGGCGATGCGGTCGTCGGTAATGCGGTCGCTGTGCGTGGCGACAATCTGGATATTTCCAGCGCCAATGGCACAGCGATTAAGGCGACATCTACCAGCACCGGCGCGGTCACGGTTGATGACAGTTACTATAATTCCGCAGGTTTCTCGGGAAGTATCACCGGTCAGGTCGCGATTTCGGGCGGGGCCTCCGGCATGGACAGCCTCAACTTCACGAGCGATGTGTCTATTACTGGCCTGTCCGGCACGGCTGTCGAACTGTTCGGTGGTGATGATGAGGTGACGATTGGGGCGGGCGCGACGCTTGTCGGGGATTTTTACCTCGGTGACGGGGCCGATACGCTAACGATCACCGGCACCAGTGCGACAGGGTGGCTCGATAGTGTCTTCTACGGTGGCGATAGCGCGGATGATACCGATACACTCTGGTTCGAAGGCTATGCCGATGACGCCTTCACTTCGACATTCGATACCGTGAGCCTCATCATGACCTATGTCTTCGAGGACGGGTTCTCGATCATGTTCTCGGGTTTCGAGAGTATCTTGTTCGGCGTTACGACCACCGAGACCGCAGCGGGCGACAGCTATGCCATGGACCCGCTGACAGGCGAGACGACCAACCTCTCGGCCGTGCCGGTTCCTGCCGCGATGTGGCTCTTCGGCTCGGCTCTGGCGCTTCTGGGGCTTGCGCGACGCCGGCGCAGTCGTCCCGCGATGGCCGCCGCCTGACGCAGACATGGAAGGGGCTGCCTCGCGTCGGGTCGCGGCCCCCTCTACCGCCCGACGGCCTGGGCTTTGGGCAGCAGGTCGCGCCAGGCCACAGCTGCGAGTGCCAGCGCGAAGATCGATGCCGGCAGCATGACCACGCCATCGCCCCAATTTGCCGCGATCACCCCGATCAGGGCCCAGATTACGGCAATCGCGAATGTGCGCGGCGGACGGGCCAGCAGAACGATCGCGAGGCTGATTGCGGCAACAACGCAAAGCATCAGCAGCGTCACCGTAATCTCGGAGCCGATATTATAGCCGATCAGCACAACGCCGGTGCCCACGGCGGAGGCGGCGGTGAGCCAGCCCGTATAGAGCCCGATGGGTCCAGCACAGAGGGCGGGTTGGCCGGCATCGCGTGCGCGCATCATTGCCCAGAGCGCGAGCGCCCACATAAGCCAGATCTGCAGAGTTGCCAGCCACGGCATGGATGTCGCAACGACCAGCCAGCTGGCACCTAATCCGGTGGAGAGCAGGAGCGGAAGCCGCGTGCGGTCCCACCCCGCATCATCGTTATGGCGCAAAAGCCCCCAAAGGGCATGGGCCACGAGCCAGAGATAGATCAGCGACCAGATGGAGAAAGCCCATCCGGCGGGCTGGATCGCGGGAGCGTCGACCGGATTGGGGAATTGTGTCGGGTCATACCCTTTGAACGAGGGCGACCAGATCGGAGAGACGACAAAGGCCACAACCGCCACGAGAACCAGAACGGCTTTCAGACGGAATGACGGCGGGGAGGAGGGGCGGACCATGTGCGGTTGTCCTAAACGGCTTCTAACAGGGCTTAACGCGCCCGATCCGCGACGGGTTCCCGCTCCTCAGACGAAACCGAGATGATCGAGCGCCGCGCGGGCGTCTGGGCGGCTTTCGGAAGCGGCCTCGTTCAGCGCATGCACCAGTTTCGTCAGCTTGCGGTCCTGCCGCAGCTGCCAGATGAATTCGGCCACCGCCTGGTTGTCGAGCGCGCAAATCTTGCGCGCGGTGGCTTGGATGTCGAGAAACGTCCGGTCCATCAGGGCACTCCCTTGGCTTTGCCTGGCCCCGAGATTAACACAAAATGCAGAACGCTCCCATGATCCATGTCATGGGAGCGCAGAGATTTCATATAACTGTCATGCGGATGTCGTGACGCTTAAACGAGACGCCCGTCGACAAGCATCGTTTTGCCACCCAGATAGGGATGCAAGACCTCGGGGAGAACCACCGAGCCATCCTCGCGCTGGCCGTTTTCCAGCACGGCAATCAGGCACCGGCCCACCGCCAGACCCGATCCGTTCAGCGTGGCCATGAATTCCGGCTTGCCGCCATCTGCGGGCTTGAAGCGGCCATTCATCCGGCGGGCCTGGAACTGGCCGCAGGTGGAAACAGAGGAGATCTCTCGATAGGTGTCCTGACCGGGCAGCCAGACCTCGAGGTCATAGGTCTTCTGCGCACCAAAGCCGATATCGCCGGTGCACAGGATGATGCGGCGGTAGGGCAGGTTCAGCCCTTCGAGCACGGCCTCGGCACATTTCACCATACGCTCGTGTTCTTCGATGGCTTTTTCGGGATGGCATATGGTCACCATCTCGACCTTCTCGAACTGGTGCTGGCGCAGCATGCCCGAGGTGTCCTTACCAGCCGAGCCTGCCTCGGAACGGAAGCAGTTGGTATGGGCCACATAGCGGCGCGGCAGGGTGGATTCGTCCCAGACCTCACCGCTGGCGAAATTGGTCAGCGTGACCTCGGCGGTGGGGATCAGCCACCAGCCATTGGTCGTCTGGTAGCTGTCTTCCGAGAATTTCGGTAGCTGGCCGGTGCCCAGCATCGCCTCATCACGCACCAGAACGGGGGTGATGTTTTCGACAAGATCATGGCTGTCGACATGCAGGTCGAGCATATATTGCGCCAAGGCGCGGTGCACACGGGCCACACCGCCACGCAGCGCCACAAAGCGCGAGCCGGAGAGTTTGGCCGCGGTTTCAAAGTCCATATTGGTGCCAACGCCCGCCAGCTCGAAATGCTCTTTCGGCTTGAAGCTGAAGCTCGGAACCTCGCCCCACTTATGGATCTCGACGTTATCATCCTCATCCGCGCCTTCAGGCACCTCGTCAAGCACGAGATTGGGGATGGTCAGCAGCAGATCGCGCAGCTCGGCATCTTTTGCACCGGCTTCGGTCTGCATGGCGGCCACTTCGGCCTTTTTCTCGGCCACAAGCCCGCGCAGACGCTCGAATTCTGCGTCATCACCAGCGGCTTTGGCGGCGCCGACCTTCTTGGAGGCGGCGTTCTGCTCGGCTTTGGCTTCCTCGGCGGTCTGGATTGCACGGCGGCGGGCTTCATCGATCGAGAGGATCGTGGCCGACATCGGCTCCAGCCCGCGGCGTGCCAGAGCGGCATCGAAGGTTTCGGGGTTTTCACGGATCGCGCGAATATCGTGCATGACGGTCCTCTAAATCGCTGTGATTGCGTCACAGGCTTTATCCCTATTTGGTCATAGGGAAAAGATCACGATCGTGCTCAATGCAGGTGCGTGACCGGAAAACACGCCCCGTCAGACGCAGAACAACTCGTACATGGTGGTCAGAAGACGTTTTACCCGTTCGTCGCGGATCGAATAATAGACGGTCTTGCCATCGCGGCGGGTCGAGACCAGCCCGTCCTGACGCAGACGCGCCAGTTGCTGGCTAACGGCGGCCTGACGGGCATTCAATAGCACCTCCAAGTCGCTGACCGAGCGTTCGCCTGCGGTCAGGTGGCACAGGATCATCAGGCGCCCCTCATGGGACAGCGCCTTGAGAAGACATGCAGCCTCGCGCGCGCGATGGGTCATCTCCTCGGGCGACAGGGTTGTCACTTCATCATTTTGCGCCACATCCGAGGCCGGAACCATTGTAGCGATCCTTTCGTGTTTGGTGGCTGGCATCCTGCCAGATCGGGCCGCTGCACAAATACATGGCCGGAAGAAGATTCATCAGATAATATGTTTTAATATAATGTTTATTTCGTTTGATCGCAAATAAAGCCTTAGCGCTCAAGGATAAGCTTATCACGATTGAACTCGATGCGCGCGAATTTGCTCAAATAGGTCATTCCGAGCAATGATCCGTCCATTTCGCCCCCATTAATGCTGGCTGGGACGTCGGTGTCATGGATCGGCCCCACTTCGATGCTGTCGAGCCGGACGGAAGCGGTTCGAATCACTCCATTGGCAGTGCTGGCACGGCCGATGAAGGCAAGCCGGTCGGGGTCGATGCCGACCTTGCGGGCATCCGCGAGCGACAGCACGATATTGGTGGCCCCCGTATCCACGACGAAGCGCACCGGCGTGCCGTTGATTTTGGCGACGAGGTAGAAATGGCCGTCAGCGGATTTGGGGACCTCGATCCGGTTCTCGCCCACGATCTCCTGTGCGGGAAGTACCGTTTTGCGGATGTCGCTCCACAGTCCCATCGCGGCAAGAAGCCCCAGCAGGAGCAGGGCCCAGACCGCCAGTTGCTGGAGCCTGCGCGAGAGGTTGCGGCGGAAATCGAACATGACATAGCCGCCAACCACCGTCAGCAGAAGGATCAGATAGACAAATTGACCGATATCGTCGCCTGTCATCGTATGTCCGCTATCCAGAAATCGGAAACAATGCGCTAGAGCACGTCGGTGACGCCTGCACGGTGCAGGCCGTCGAGGATGAACTGGATGGCAAGCGCGGCAAGCAGCATGCCCAGAAGCCGCGTGACCACCATCACGCCCGTCCGGCCAAGAAGCCGCTCCACCGGCGCGGCGATGGCGAAAAGCGCCATTACACAGGCCAGCACGGCCAGCATCACGCCCAGAATGGCGAGGATGTGCAACGTGCTACCATCGCCTTGCCCCATCAGCAGGATCATCGACGCCATAGCGCCGGGTCCGGCGATTAGCGGTGTGGCAAGCGGGAAGACCGAGGGGTCATCATGATCGGGGTCCTGCACATGCTCCTCGCCCTGTCCCTCGCGGCGTTTGGTGCGGCGTTCAAACAGCATGTCGAGCGCGGTCAGGAACAGCAAGACACCGCCCGCAATGCGAAAAGCGGGCATGGAAATGCCGATTCCATCGAGAATATTCTGTCCGAACAGGCCGAATAGGGTCAGCAACCCCGCGCCGATGGTTACGGCCCGAAACCCGATGCTCCGGCGCTTGGCCGCGGGCACGCCGCTGGTCAATGCGATGAAGACGGGCGCCAGACCGATCGGGTCGATCACGACGAAAAGCGTCACGAAAGCGGTAAGATAGTCGGTGGCTGGCATCTGATCCCCGAAAATTCAACTTACACTGTTTGTGCCATAGCCGGTCTTTTGGGGCCAGTGTCGATTCCGTCGGAGCGAAAAATGGTTGCCTAGATATTGGGCGAATCCGGAGCTGTTGCTTAAAATTCATGTCAACTGGCACGATTGGGGGTTTGATTGCGGGGCCCGAGGCCATAAACGTTGTCTCCGATTTGGTCTGAGCCGCAAAGCCTTGTGTGCTCCGGCCGCGCGTGTGGAGTAGACTATGCTGAACAATATCGGCCTTCCGGGCCTTCTTCTGATCGCTGTTGTGGTTCTCGTCCTGTTCGGACGCGGCAAGATCTCGTCGCTGATGGGCGAAGTCGGCAAGGGGATCACGGCCTTCAAGAAAGGCGTGAAGGACAGCTCGAACGAGATCGAGGATGCCAGCAACGAGCCCTCGAAAACTGACGCTCGTGACGTGACCCCCGAGGACAAGAAAGACAAGGTCTGAGCTGCGAGCCAGCGGCTGGAGGCCCTGAATGTTTGATATCGGTTGGAGCGAACTTCTGGTCATCGGCGTGGTCGCATTGATCGTCGTCGGGCCGAAGGATTTGCCTGTAATGTTTCGGACCCTTGGCCGTTTGACGGGTAAGGCCAAAGCCATGGCGCGCGAATTTTCGCGGGCGATGGAGGATGCGGCCGATCAGGCCGGCATCGCCGAGACAACAAAAGAGCTCAAGGGGATGACCTCGAAAAAGGCGCTTGGCCTTGATGCTCTGGAACGTGCCACGGACAAGTTCGAAAAGTGGCAGCCTTCGATGCCCAAAAAGGCCGAGAAGGTCGAAAAGACCAGCGCCCCTGTTGCCCAGCCCGATCCCAATCTCGAGAGCCCCGATTCCGCAAGCACGGCAAGTGATGTCGCGCCCCACGAGATCGAGGACGAGCCGGATCTGCCGGTCACCGTCTCCGAGGCCGAGGCTCCGGAGCCCGTCACCAGGGCGGCAAGCGCTGACGAGAAAAGAAAAGAGACGCCATGAGCGCCGAGGATGATATTGAAGATAGCGCCGCGCCGCTGATCGAGCATCTTGCCGAGCTGCGCACCCGTATCCTGTATTCACTGGCCGCTTTCATCGTTGCGATGGTGGCCTGCTACACGGTCTGGAACCCGATTTTCAACTTCCTGACCCACCCGATCTGCGGCGCGCTTGCCGATCGCGGGCAGGAATGCGGGCTGTATCTCATCAAGCTGCAGGAAGGTTTCTTTGTTGCGGTGACGATCTCCTTCATGGGCGGTTTCGCACTGTCCTTCCCGGTGATCGCCTATCAGATGTGGCGGTTTGTTGCGCCTGGCCTCTACAAGACCGAAAAGAATGCCTTTTTGCCCTTCCTGATCGCTTCGCCGGTGATGTTCTTCCTCGGTGCGGCCTTTGCCTATTACGTCATTCTTCCGCTGGCCTTCCAGTTCTTCCTGGGGTTCCAGCAGGGCAACTTCACGCCGGAGGGCAAGGCGGCCAATGACATGGCGGCCATCGGTTTCCAGGGTTCGGTGCAGGAATATCTCTCGCTGACCGTGAAATTCGTCATGGCCTTCGGAATCTGTTTCCAGCTGCCTGTGCTTTTGTCGCTGATGGGAAAGGCGGGGCTGGTTTCGGCTGCAGGGCTTGCCAGTGTGCGCAAATATGCGGTGGTCGCGATCCTGATCGTTGCTGCCATTGCCACACCGCCGGATGTGATCTCGCAGGTGATTCTTTTCGTGGTAGTCTATGGGCTCTATGAGGTGTCGATCTTCCTAGTGCGGCGGATCGAACGGAACCGCGAAGCGCGGATGCGGGCCGATGGCACATGGGTCGAGGAAGACGAGGAAGACGAGGAAGACGATGGGGACGACGAGACCAGATCGTCCTGACCGTCCGACACGATGAATGACAAGGCCCCGGAGATGCTCTGCATGTCCGGGGCCGATTTCGAAGGAGGAGCCCGATGCATCGCCAAGATCTGAAACACGAGCTGGCACGGCGCAAGCTGACCAATCAGGATCTGGGGACGGCCACGGGGCTGCGCGAGGATGTTCTTGTGCAGTTTCTTGATGGTCAGCGGCCACTCGGCGACGCGGAGGAGGGCCGGATTCTCGACTATCTTGCCACTGTCTCGCCCCGCGTCAGTCGGGCTGACGCACTGGGGCGGATCGCCGATGCACTGGAGCGGATGTCGCCCGCGCCGATGCCCGCGCCCGATTTTACCGCGGCCACCGCCTTTGCATGGCGCACGGCGCCGGACCGGCTGGATCCGGTGGCCCAGGTGAATGGCGTGGCCTTCGAGCTGTTGCAGGGGATCGAACGCTCGCGCGACACGCTTCTGGCCAATACGCTGCAATTTGCCCGCGGTGGGGCCGCCAATAACGCGCTGCTCTGGGGCGCGCGGGGGATGGGGAAATCCTCGCTCGTGAAGGCGGCGCATGCGCAGGCTGTGGCGCAGGGGCTGCCGCTGAAGCTGGTGGAACTGTCGCGCGATGATCTGCCATCTGTCGGGCGGCTGCTGGCGCATCTCCGCGCGGCGCCGGATGTCCGCTTCATCCTGTTCTGCGATGATCTGTCCTTCGATCACGATGACCGCCATTACAAATCGCTGAAGGCCATTCTCGATGGCGGGATCGAAGGGCGGCCTGCCAATGTCATCCTCTACGCCACATCGAACCGTCGCCATCTGATGCCGCGCGATATGATCGAGAACGAGCGCTCGACAGCGATCAATCCGGGTGAGGCGGTGGAGGAAAAGGTTTCGCTTTCTGACCGGTTCGGCCTCTGGCTGGGCTTCCATCCCTGTTCGCAGGATGATTATCTCAAGATGATCCGTGCCTACTGCGATACCTACGGGATCGAGATTTCCGACGAGATGCTCCGTGCCGAAGCGATCGAATGGCAGGCCACGCGCGGGGCGCGCTCGGGGCGCGTTGCATGGCAGTTCGTCACCGATCTTGCCGGTCGTCAGGGTCTCGCGATCTGAGGATTACGCGGGGTCCGGTCCTTGCGGCCCTGCGGAAGCCGATATGCCGATGTCTACTCGACCCGCTCCATCATGCGCGCAACGCCCACACAGCATAAAAGCGCGAGCGCAAGGGCGGGCGCCGGCACCCCGAGCGAGACTGCCAGACAAAGCGTGACCCCTGCTGCAGTAATGACAGCGACGAGGAGTAAGAGAAAGGTCGGCAACGGCATGATAATCTCCTTACTTTCCTATTATGGGGCGGCGAAGAATTAAGAAAAGATCTTCCCTCTTCCGGAAACCGTGAAAACCATCACATCCTTGCGACATCTGCCTGTTGATTATGCAGGCCTGTGAAAGCGCGGGCAGTTTGGCGGTTGCGATACGTCCGGCCCTGTCAGAGCCGAAGACTCAAAGTAGGCCCTACCGCGAGTCTAATGTTCTCCGCCGCGATCGGTGATCTCATGTGTCCAGACGCCCGATCCATCCGGATCGCGCGCCGGTCGGAGGGCGGGCGGTTTGCGGATGATACGGGCGATATCCGCACAGGCCAGCGCAAGTGCCGAAGCCGAGGGGGCTGAGACATAGAGCGTGGTGAGATGCGGAGCAAAACCCATCTTGAACTGGCGTAGCCCCGCCGCGCCATGACCCCTCTCGGCGCGCCGCCAGATCATGGCGGCGGGGCCCTCGATCTGGTCGGGACGGGGAGGAAGAGCCGCAAGCGAGAGCCGTGGACAACCCATCTCACGGGCGGCCGCGATGGCGGTGACGATGAGCTGGTGCATCGTGCCGTCGGGGGCGTCATCACTGGTGCGCATCAGATCCAGCGCCCATTCATGATCATTGGCATGGAAACTGGCAAATCCTACGAGCCGTCCATCGAACCATGCCAGAACAACCTCGTGTTCGCTGACATAATCGGGGGTGAAACGGCCCATGGAAAAGCCTCTCTCGCCGCCGCGTGCGGTGGTCCATTCGGCGGCGACCTCGGACATCTGCGCCATCGGCATCTGAGTCATGCAATGCTCGCAGGTAAGGCCCGCCTTGGCTGCCTTGCGCAGCTTGCGCCGCAGTCCCGACATGGCGGGGGCGTCAAGCGTGAACCGGTCCGGCCGGAGCCAGCATTCCTGTGCCACCGGCACCACCGACCAGCCAAGCCTGCGCGCCTCGAGTGCGGTGCGTGCATGGACCTTGTAGAGGCAGGCCAGACGGCCCTGCGCGCGTGCCTCGATCCGCAGCGCGCGAAGCATCTCGCGCAGGTCCGTCTCTCCCACCGGGTCGCGCATTCCCACAAGCGCCTGCTGCGTCTGTCCGACCATCCAGCCCGAGCGCATATTCTCGCCCAGTAGCACGAAATGCTCACCCTGGCGCAAGATACCGAATTCGGCATGGGGGCTCAGGCGGGCGAGCTCCGCGATTCGGGGAGTATATTCAGGCGCGGCAGGCACGAGACGGCCACGCGGCGGAATGTGCCGCACAGGCGCCCCCAGTGCCAGTACCGCCAGCGCCAGCGCGGCAGGCGCGCCGTAATAGACGGCCCGCCATGCAACGATCGCGGCCAGAAGCGGAGCCTGTTCGGCGCCCGGCAGAAGCATGAGCAGCGTGACCTCGAACGGCCCGACGCCGCCCGGTGTGCCGGAAATGAACCCTGCACCCAGCGCCAGCAGGAAGGCCGGATAGAGCGCGATCAGCGGGTGGACGGTATCGGGAGGCATCAGCACCCAAAGCGCCAGCGCAGCGAAGGCGGTATCGGCGATGGTAAGCCACAGGATGCGTCCCATGACCGGCAAGCTCGGCAGGCGTGGCTGCCATTTGCCGATTTTGACCACCGGATTCCATAGAGCGAGGGCCGCGACCGCGCCGCCCAAGAGAAGTCCCAAAAGGGCGAAACCCTGAAGTGCGAAGATCGGCAGGCCCGGCAGCTGCACGGGGGTGACGATCACCACCATCGCCGTGACGACGGCCCACCCCGCCAGAAAGGTAGCGGCCACCATGGCGGTCAGTTTGGAGGCCTCGATCATCGAGAAACCGGGTAACATGCGCCAGCGCACGAGCGCGCCCGAAATCAGGCCGAAGCCTACGGTCTGCGAGATGGCGATGGACACCCAGCCTGCGCGTTTGCTCTGGCCCTCGTTCTGCCCCGTATCCATGATCTTGTGGATCAGGGCATCGTAATTGGCCAGGGCGGCGAACGAGGCCAGCGTCGCCAGTGCGGCGCCCAGCCATTGCCATGCCGAGACCTGCCCGAGAGAGGCGAGAATCGCGGCATAATCGAGCCCCGTGACACGGTCGCGCAGGATCCACGCAAAGCAGGCCAGCATGACGATAGCCGCAATCTGGCGCCGGATCGCCTTGCCCCATGCCAACGACTGGGTTCTGGGCGCGATCTGTTGCGGGTCATCGGCAAGGTGCTCCGCCCCTTCGTAATCCAGAAGGCGCGCCGTTTCGGCTATGATCTCGGCTTTCGGGGGGCTCTGTGCAGGCAGAACCGCCTCGCGCGCCGTGGTCGCGGGCCGCTCCGGCCAGGCCTTTGCTCGGGCTGCATCGTCTCCGGTAACCTTGCCGTAATGCCGCATCACATTCTCCGTTCATGTCTTGCCGGCAAGATTAGGCACAATGCCCTTACACGAGCTTAATAATCCTGAGCAGAGCATTCGACAGGCAGGCGGAGGTTGTGCCGGTTTGCCGTGCGACAGACCGCAAACCCTGCGAAATGCCTTGTCGGGAACCTTTGGACTGCGTTGCAGGCTTGCGGGGAAAGAGGGCTTGGCCTATAGGGGCGGGAAAGGGCATGATTGGCCCGACTGTCCGATCGGCGCGCATGGGGCGTGCCCGGGTCATCATCCGAGTGGAGAGCACATGGCACCCCGGCGCAAGAAGATTTACGAAGGTAAAGCGAAGATCCTGTTCGAAGGCCCGGAGCCGGGTACCTTGGTGCAGTATTTCAAGGACGATGCCACGGCATTCAACGCGCAGAAGAAGGACGTGATCGACGGTAAGGGCGTGCTCAACAACCGCCTGTCGGAGTTCTTCATGAACGGTCTGACCAATGTCGGTATCCCGAACCACTTCATTCGCCGTCTGAACATGCGCGAGCAGCTGATCCGTCAGGTCGAGGTTGTGCCGCTTGAAGTCATCGTGCGCAATTTCGCCGCAGGCTCCATCGCGAAGCGTCTGGGTCTGGAAGAGGGCACGCCGCTGCCGCGTCCGATCGTGGAATACAGCTACAAGAACGACGCGCTCGGCGATCCGCTGGTTCCGGAAGAATACATCGTGGCCTTCGGCTGGGCGAGCCAGCAGGATCTCGACGACATCGTGGCGCTGGCGCTGCGCGTGAACGACTTCCTGTCGGGGATCTTCTTTGGCGTGGGCATCAAGCTGGTCGACTTCAAGATCGAGATCGGCCGCATCTGGGAAGGCGATTTCATGCGCCTTATCGTGGCTGACGAGATCAGCCCCGACAGCTGCCGCCTTTGGGATGTGAAAACCGGCCAGAAGCTCGACAAGGACGTGTTCCGCCGCGATCTGGGCAGCCTGACAGACGCCTATAGCGAAGTGGCCAAACGTCTTGGCGTGCTGCCTGAGCAGGGCAATGGCGCAGCGCCGACGCTGATCAATTGACCAAACCGCGGTCTTGTCCTTGTGGGCGGGACCGACACAAATTGAACAGGGACCGGCAGGCCCGGTCCCGACAGACCAAAAGGCAGCGCGCTGCCCTCAAGACTTGCAGAGGATGACACCGATGAAAGCCCGCGTTCACGTGATGCTCAAGGATGGGGTTCTGGACCCGCAAGGTGAAGCTGTTCGCCACGCGCTTGGCGCGCTCGGTTTTGCGGGCGTCGAAGGCGTCCGTCAGGGCAAGGTGATCGAGCTTGATCTGAACGCCGCCGACAAGGCCGCTGCCGAAGCCGAAGTGCAGGCCATGTGCGAGAAGCTTCTGGCCAATACCGTGATCGAGCAATACACGGTCGAAATCGTCTGAGACGAGATCGGGGAGAGCGCAGCGCTCTCCTCCGCAATGTTTAGCGCAGCTGGAAGACAGGAGCCCCGCCATGAAGGCAGCCGTCATCACCTTTCCCGGGTCGAATTGCGACCGTGATCTGATCGTCGGTTTCGAGAAAGCCGGTGCCGAGGTCATTCGTGTCTGGCACAAAGAAACCGAATTGCCGGCAGGGGTGGACGTCGTGGGCGTCCCCGGCGGGTTCTCCTATGGCGATTATCTGCGCTGTGGCGCGATCGCCGCTCAATCGCCGATCGGGCGTGCGCTTGTCGATTATGCGGGCAAGGGTGGTTATGTCATCGGCGTCTGCAACGGCTTCCAGGTCCTGACCGAGATGCGCCTCCTGCCGGGCGCTCTGATGCGCAATGGCGGGCTGAAATATATCTCGAAGCCGGTGCCGCTGGTGGTCTCGACCGAAGAGAGCGCGTTTACGGCGGGCTATTCCAAAGGTCAGGAGATCCTGATCCCGATCGCCCACCATGACGGCAATTACCAGATTGACGCCGAAGGGCTGAAGGCGCTGCAGGGCGAGGACCGTGTGGCCTTCCGCTATGGCGCCAACCCCAATGGTTCGGTTGATGATATTGCCGGTGTGCTGTCCGAGAACCGCCGCGTGCTGGGCATGATGCCCCACCCCGAGCGGGCGGTGGATGCCAATCATGGTGGCACCGACGGGGCGGCGCTTTTCCGCTCCCTGCTGGACGGTCTCGTCACCGCGTGAAGCTTTGACACTTGTTGCGCCTTGGGCCATCGCCTAAATTTGGCCCATGGCGAGCACCTTGACCCTCGAGACAAGACCTGCGCCCCGCGATCGGACACGACGCGGGCGTATTCTTGTGCGCTTGGCGGTGCTGGGCATCCTGTGCCTTGCCGCAGGGGCCATGTGGTTCACCAATGCGTGGCTCACCCAGCGGTTTACCGAGACAACCCGCGTGCGCACCGAGCTGCGTCTGGCGCTCTATACGGGGAACCTGATCTCGGAATTGCAGCGGATGTCGATCGTGCCGCTTTTGCTGGCCCGCGATCCGGCGCTGACGCGCTCGCTCTCGAGCGGTGATTTCTCGGAGACCTCGGCGGCGCTGATCTCGGCCCGCGATGATGTCTCGGCGGCCTCGGTGCGGCTTCTGGATCTGTCGGGGCGGGTGGTTGCGGCCACCAACCGCAACCTGATCGGCACGAGCTATGCCTCGGCGCCCTTCTTCGTGGAGGCGCAACGCTCGCGCGATACGGTCTTCACCACCGATTCCATGGAGAGCACCGGCACCGAGTTCAACTATTCGCGGCTCCTTACTGCCAATGGCACCCCCTTGGGCGTGATCGTGGTCGAGGCTGATCTCGCGAAATTCGAGCGGGCCTGGGCCGGGATTTCGGATGCGGTGGCCGTAACCAATAACGATAACAAAATTATCCTGACGACCGAACCCCGTTGGCGCGGATTGACGATGGCCGAGGCGCTGGAGGCGCGGGATGCGCCCACCGCCATCCAGCGCGCGCTGCAGGCCACCGCCGATTTTGCCAATGAACCGCCAGATGCCTATCTGGGCGGTGCGGGGGTGATGCAGACCGATACCCGCATCCCGTTCCGCGGCTGGAAGATGATCGCCTTCACCTCTTATGATTCGGTCCGCGAACGGGTGAATGCTGTGCTGGCGCTCGAGATCATGGGCTTTGCCATTTTCCTCGCTCTGGCTTTCTACTGGCTCTCGCGCAGGGCACGGATGCAGTCTCTGGCGCTACGACAGGAATCGAAGGAACTGCGCGCGCTCAATGCTCGCCTGACACGCGAGATCGCCGAACGCGAGAAGGCGCAGAAGGAACTCGCCGTGGCCGAGCAGACACTGGCACAGAGCTCCAAACTGGCGGCTCTGGGCGAGATGTCGGCCTCGGTCAGTCACGAGTTGAACCAGCCGCTGGCCGCGATGAAGACCTATCTGGCGGGCGCGCGGCTCCTGCTGCAGCGCAAGCGTGGCGAGGAGGCGATGACCAGCTTCCAGCGGATCGACGATCTGATCGACCGGATGGGCGCGATCACCCGCCAGCTGAAATCCTATGCCCGCAAGGGCGGGACGGCCTTCGAGCCGGTGGATCTGCGCGACGCGGTCTCGTCGGCGCTTTCGATGATGGAGCCGCAGCTGAAATCGCGCACGGTGCAGATTACGCGCACGTTACCGCGCAATGCAGTCATGGTCACCGCCGACCGGATCCGGCTGGAGCAGGTGATCATCAACCTCCTGCGCAACGCATTGGATGCCACGAAGTCAACTCCCGAACCGCAGATCGAGATCCTGCTCTCCGACGGGGCGCAGGCGGTTCTCACGGTGCGTGATAACGGGCCGGGGATCGCGGATCTCGAGAAACTCTTCGAGCCTTTCTGGACGACGAAGAAGCCCGGAGAGGGAACCGGATTGGGGCTGGCGATTTCGTCTTCGATCGCCAGCGACCTTGGCGGCCGTCTAACGGCCCGGAATGCCGAAGCGGGGGGCGCCGTATTCGAATTGCGCCTGCCTTTGCTTTCGGATGAAACAATAACAGATGAAGAGCGTGCTTGACCTGAACGCGCCACGGAGAACGATATGTCACGAATGATGAAGATTGCGATTGTCGATGATGAAGAAGACATGCGCCAATCCGTCAGCCAATGGCTCGCGCTGTCCGGCTTTGACACGGTCAGCTATGACTGCGCCGAGGCCGCGCTGAAGGAAATCGGGGCAGATTGGCCCGGTGTGGTGATCTCCGATATCCGGATGCCGGGAATGGACGGCATGGAATTCCTCAAGCGTCTGATGGGCGTGGATAGCGGTCTGCCGGTGATCATGATCACCGGCCACGGCGATGTGCCGATGGCCGTGGAGGCGATGCGCTTGGGCGCGATGGACTTCCTCGAGAAACCCTTCGATCCGGACCGGATGAACGAACTGGCCAAGCGCGCGACCCAAGCACGCCGCCAGACGCTCGAGAACCGTGCGATCCGCAAGGATCTGGCCAATGGCGAGCAGATGATCGGCAAGCTGATCGGCACGTCCGAGCCGATGGAGCGTCTGCGCGAGGATATTCTGGATCTGAGCCAAGCCGATGGCCATGTGCTGATCGATGGCGAGACGGGCACCGGCAAGACGCTGGTGGCGCATGCGCTCCATGCCACGGGCTCGCGCGCGGGCAAGGCGATGGTGACGGTCTCCTGCGCGGCCTATTCCGAGGAAGATCTTGCGTCGATGCTATTCGGCCCCGTCGAAAGCGGCCTGCCGCTGGTGGAGAAGGCCCGTGGTGGCACGCTCTGCCTCGAGGATATCGAGGCGCTGTCACAATCACTGCAAGCGCGCCTTCTGACCTTCATCTCCGATCAGGGGGTGCCTGCCGAGACACGGATCGTGGCGATCTGTAACCAGCATGGCGAGGGGATGACGCTTGAGGATGTGCTGCGTCCCGATCTCTATTTCCGTCTGGCCGCGCTGAAGATCACGTTGCCGCCGCTGCGCAACCGTGGCGAGGATGTGCTGACCATCTTCGCGCGTCTGGCCGAGCAGTTCGCCGATGAATATGGCTGCGACACGCCCGAGCTGACGGCACAGGAAGCTGCCCAGCTTCTGCAGGCGCCGTGGCCGGGCAATGTGCGCCAGCTGATCAATGTGGCCGAGCGTGCCGTGCTGCAGTCTCGTAGGGGGTCGGGCTCGATCGCCTCGCTTCTGATGACCGATGACAATGACAGCTCGATTCCGGCCATCACCACCGAGGGCAAGCCGCTCAAGGAATATGTCGAGAATTTCGAGAAGATGCTCATCGATAATACGATGCGCCGCCATAAGGGCTCGATTGCCAGCGTGATGGACGAGCTGTGCCTACCGCGCCGGACGCTGAACGAGAAGATGGCCAAATACGGGTTGGCCCGTCAGGACTACCTCTGACCCTGTTCGGGCAAGGACTTTTCGACTGGCAAAAAGGCGGGGGCTACCCCGCCTTTTTTAATATCGGGTGGTTGCAGGCGGGGGACCCGAATGATGCACGCACCGGATAGGAAAGAGGCCGGGACTGAGCCCGGCCTCCGTAAGTTAATTTCCTGCGTTCCACCAGCCGCGACGTTTGGGAGCGGTGGGCGCGTCGGGCTGATCTTCCGCCATTGCCGGTTCGGGTGCAGGCTCCGGCGTGGTCTCGGCTTGTGCGACCGGCGCGGCAGGCGCGGCGATCTCGGCCAGCCCCTCATCCGCTGAAGCCTCGGCAACGGGCTCGGCGGCAGGTTGCTCGGCGGGCGCGGGCGCGGCCTCTGCGACGGGCGCCTCTTCTGCCTGAACAGGCGCGTTCTCCACCGTATTCGTCGATGCTTCTGATGCGGCCTCGGTCTCGTCTTTGCGCGAGCGGCTCCGGCTCCGCGAGCGGGTGCGCTTCGGCTTGGGTGCATCTTCCGGTGCAGTCTCTTCAGCCGGTTGCTCCGCTGCCTCTTCCGCCTTTTGAGGCTCGGCATCCGCTTCGGCATCGGTGTCCGCATCCGATTTCGAGCGGCGGCGCGAGCGGGAACGCGAACGTTTCGGTTTGGAGGCCTCTTCGGTGTCTACCGTCTCGTCCTCCGCGCTCTCTTCGGAGAGGTCGTCCGCATCCTCGGCGCTCTCGTCATCCGACTCACCCTCGATACCGTTCTGCTCACCGTTGGACTTCCGACGGCGACGACGGCGGCGTTTCTTTTTCTTCGGGCCTTCTTCGCTGGTCGTATCGCTCGGAGTGTCTGTCAGGGTCTCCGGTGCGTCCTCGTCTTCCGCATCCGCCGTTTCCGCGTCGATGGCGGCGTCGAACTCCTCGAGCTCGGTCATGAATTCGGCACTGGCATGGACCACATTCGAGGTCACTTCCGCCACCACACGCGTGGCCGTCTTGAACTTCTCGAGCGTGTAATCGGGCGAGACAAGCGCCGGATCCGCCTCGATACGCACAGACAGACCATAGCGGCTCTCGATCAGCGCGATATGCTCTCGCTTCTGGTTGATCAGGAAGTTGGCCACGGCGACCGGCACACGCACCAGCACCTCGCGGGCGCGTTTGCGGGTAGCTTCTTCCTCGATTGCGCGCAGGACCTGCAGCGCCATACTGTCATCCGAGCGGATGAGGCCCGTGCCGTGGCAATGCGAGCAGGGCTGCGTCGTGGATTCGATCATCCCCGGGCGCAGACGCTGGCGCGACATTTCCATCAGGCCAAAGCCCGAGATACGGCCCACCTGGATGCGGGCGCGGTCGGTCTTGAGCTTGTCTTTCATCCGCTTTTCAACGGCGGTGTTGTTCTTGCGCTCGTCCATATCGATGAAGTCGATGACGATCAGACCGGCAAGGTCGCGCAGGCGCACCTGACGGGCGACCTCTTCCGCAGCCTCGAGATTGGTCTTGAGCGCAGTCTCCTCGATCGAGCCTTCTTTGGTGGCGCGGCCAGAGTTGACGTCGATGGCCACGAGGGCCTCGGTCACGCCGATCACCAGATAACCGCCGGATTTCAGCTGCACTACGGGGTTGAACATCGAGGCCAGATAGCCCTCGACCTGATAGCGCGCGAAAAGCGGCAGCGCCTCGGCATAGTGCTTCACGTTCTTCGCATGCGAGGGCATGATCATCCGCATGAAGTCTTTGGCCGCACGGTAGCCGCGCTCGCCCTCGACCAGAACCTCGTCGATATCCTTGGAGTAGAGATCGCGGATCGAGCGTTTGATCAGATCGCCTTCCTCATAGATGGGGGCAGGGGCGACCGATTTCATCGTCAGTTCGCGGATCTGCTGCCACATGCGGATAAGGTATTCGTAATCGCGGCGGATCTCGGTCTTGGTGCGCTGAGCGCCGGCCGTGCGGATGATGAGGCCCGCGCCCTGCGGAACTGACAGTTCCGAGGCGATTTCCTTGAGTTTCTTGCGGTCGGGTGCATTAGTGATCTTGCGCGAGATGCCGCCACCACGCGCGGTGTTGGGCATCAGAACGCAGTAACGGCCTGCAAGCGAGAGATAGGTGGTCAGGGCCGCGCCTTTGTTTCCGCGCTCTTCCTTGACGACCTGGACCAGCATGATCTGGCGGACCTTGATGACTTCCTGAATCTTGAAGCGGCGTGCGCGGGGTTTGCGCGGACGGCGGATCTCTTCGGTTACATCTTCTTCGGCAACCGACTCGATATCGTCATCGCTCTCGGAGGCGTTATCGTCATCCTGATCATCCGAGAGATCGTCGAGCGAGCCCTGATCCTCGTGCTGGTCGTCCTCGTCGGTCGGATCGGCAACACCCATGCCCGGAATGTCTTCCGAACGCAGAGTTTCATCTGCGGCAGCGGCTTCGGCCTGAGCTGCGGGGCTGTCATCCTTGCGGGAAGAGCGGCGACGGCGGCGCGAACGCTGTGGTTTGTCCTCTTCCTCGTCATCGGATTGCGCCATGGCCTGTTCTTCGGCCAGGAGCGCCTCGCGGTCAGCGGAGGGAATCTGGTAGTAATCGGGGTGGATCTCGGCGAATGCGAGGAATCCGTGGCGGTTTCCGCCGTAATCAACGAACGCTGCCTGAAGCGAGGGCTCGACCCGCGTCACTTTCGCGAGGTAGATATTTCCCGCGAGCTGGCGCTTGTTTATCGTCTCGAAATCGAATTCCTCGACTTTATTCCCGTCCACAACCACCACGCGGGTTTCTTCCGCGTGCGTGGCATCGATCAGCATCTTCTTTGCCATTTATCCTGCTTTCCCACAGAGGCACCCGCACGCGGCATAAGCCGGGCGGGCGGGGTCTGTGGTCTGTTTTTGGGGCGTGAGCGCGAGGTGCCAGAGGGAAGGCGGCGGCGTTTGGCCTGCCCGACATCTTCCTTGGTCTATCCACTCGCGTCATCGCGTTTCATCCTAAAAGCGGGGTAGGACCCTAAGATCTGCCCCCAAACTGTTGCCGTTCTTCCCATGAGCGGGTTGCCCGGCGTGGCTACGGCCTTGCGGCCAATCGGTTGATCCTGGACGGGGCCGCGCGAATGCCGCGCAGACCTTCCGACCGGAAGTCAGCGAAATCCGTGGGTGTGGGTCACATCGCGTGACGATACACCAACATAACTACGACAATAGACGTTGCCTTGTGGAAAACACAATCTGTTTTTCGTCAACGAATGGTTAACAAAGGTTTATCAGAAGGTCAGGCGGCCTAAAATTACGCTCTTTGTGAGAAATATGACCGTGTGGGTTCGGACATAAGAAAAGGGCCTGCGCGGCGGCAGGCCCTTTCCGGAAAGTATTGTCGCGAAGATTAGCGCTTCGAGAACTGGAACGAACGGCGTGCTTTGCGCTTACCGAACTTCTTACGTTCAACAACGCGCGAGTCGCGGGTCAGGAAGCCTGCGGCTTTCAGCGCCGGGCGCAGAGCGGGTTCGTATACCTGAAGGGCTTTCGAGATACCGTGCTTCACGGCACCTGCTTGACCCGACAGACCGCCGCCAACAACAGTCGCGTAGACGTCGAATTCGCCTTCCACGCCTGCGATGCCGAAGGGCTGGTTCACGATCAGCTGCAGAACGGGGCGAGCGAAGTATTCCTTCATCTCTTTGCCGTTCACGGTGACCTTGCCGGTGCCCGGCTTGACCCACACGCGTGCAACTGCGTCTTTACGCTTACCGGTCGCGTAGGAGCGGCCTTGCGCATCACGGACGGGCTCGCGGTGGATCGAAACAGTGGTTTCGCCAGCAGTTTCAACGCCCGATACGGCCGACTTCAGATCGTCGAGGGATTTGAGTTCTTCAGCCATGATCAGCTCCGGGTGTTCTTTTTGTTCAGCGACTTGACGTCGAGAACTTCGGGCGACTGTGCTTCATGCGGGTGCGCGGCACCGGCATAGACGCGCAGGTTCGACATCTGGGCGCGGCCCAGACGGTTACGCGAGATCATACGCTCGACGGCTTTGATCACGACGCGCTCGGGGTGGTTGCCCTCGAGGATCTGGCGCGCGGTGCGCGACTTGATCCCGCCCGGGTGGTTGGTGTGCCAGTAGTAGGTCTTGTCTTCGCGCTTCTTGCCAGTCATCTGCACCTTGTCGGCGTTGATGATGATGACATTGTCGCCCATGTCCATGTGCGGCGTGAAGGTGGCTTTGTGCTTGCCACGCAGACGCATTGCGACGATCGACGCGAGGCGGCCCAGAACGACGCCTTCAGCGTCGATCAGGATCCACTTCTTTTCGATCTCCGCCGGTTTTGCGGTATAGGTGTTCATAAGATCGTCCCTTGACGGGTTGTGAATTCAGATTGGGGGCTTTTCCACGATCTTCAGATTAAAAGCAAGCCCATTGATTGCTATAAAAGCCAGATAAAACAAAGTCTTACAATTTTGGTATTAAAATACCCCAATATTTGACGGGTTATTCGGGGGCAGGCCGTAGAATCCATATGATCGGGGGAGGTCAGCCGATCACCGCGAGGAAGGGGAAGGTGTCGAGCAGCCAGAAGCTGAAATCGGTGAACTGGCCGGTCAGCATCATCAGACCGACGGTCCATAGAAGAAGCCCCGAGATCTTCTCGATCCGGCCCATATGCCGTTTCATCCAGCGCATCACTCCCTGAAGCTTGGGAAAGAAGGCGGCGACCAGCAGGAAGGGAATGCCCAGACCCACCGCATAGGCAGCCAGCAACCCGGCCCCGCGTGTTACATCGCTGCCGGAGGCTGCCACGCTGAGGATCGCCCCGAGGATCGGGCCGAGGCAGGGGGTCCACCCGAACGCAAAGGCAAGCCCCAGCACATAGGCCCCCAGTGCCGAGCCACCCGTATCGCCGGTGTTGAAACGTGCCTCGCGATCCATGAACCCGATGCGGAATACGCCGATAAAATGCGCGCCAAAGACCATCACGATGATGGCTGCGCCTTTCGTGAGCCATTCCTGGTAGGGACCAAGCGCGCGACCGACCGCAGAGGCCGAAATACCCATGAGCAGGAATACCGTCGACAATCCCAGAACAAAGAACACCGCCGCCAGCAGCACCTTGCCGCGCGCGCTCGATTGGCCGCCCTGCATATCCGAGACCGATACTCCGCCCATGAAGGCCAGATAAGGTGGGACGATCGGCAGCACGCAGGGGCTGAGGAAGGACAAAACTCCTGCCAGCACCGCAACAAGCAGGGCAGGGAGGAAGGCGGCATCAAGGACAAGCTGTGCATCTAACATGCAAGACCGCATACATTAGATTTCTGTGTCGGTCACTTCTCTTATCGGCGACGGTCACGAAGATGTTCACGCGGATAAAAGAGCGGTAGACAACCCTCGCCTACATCCCCATCTTCGCGGCATGGATGATGATACGACATGGATCGATGCCAAGGGGCTTTTGTGCCCGCTGCCGGTGCTACGGTTGCGTAAGGTTCTCGAGGGGCTACCCTCGGGGGCCGTGGCGCTTCTGGAAGCAACCGATGGCGCCTCATGGGTGGATGTTCCACATTTCTGCGCGCAAACGGGCCATGAGATGATCCGCGCAGAGGAGAGGGGCGAGGTGCTCACCTATCTCGTGCGGCGCAAGTAAGCGCGTCTCTCTGGTGGCGCATATTTTCTTGACTTGTCCTACGGGTCGAATAAAGCGCGCTGACGGAGAATTGGCTCCGTCTCAAGGCGTTTTACCGACATGATTCCCTTTGCGATGACGTCAGGCGATCTCTTGGCAGATCGCCGTGCCGATTATGCCGAATCCTATCTTCCCGATGATCCTCAAGCGGCAGCCGAGCTTTACGAGCAGGCGCTTGAGCGAGCGCCCGGCTGGGTGGCGGGATGGTTCCGGTTGGGCGAGATCCGTGCCGATGCGGGGCTGCCACAGGCGCAGCAGGCATTCGAGCAGGTTCTGGAACTCGATCCGGCGGATACGCTTGGCGCCAGTCTGAAGCTCGACCTGCTGATGCCACGCTCGCTCTCTAACGCGATGCCGGTCGCTTTTGTCGAGGCACTGTTCGACCAATATGCGGCGGGTTTCGAGGAATCGCTTGTCGAGAAGCTTGAATACCGCGCGCCGGAGCTGATCGCGGCAGGTCTTGCGGGCACTTACAGCCGTGGGCTCGATCTGGGCTGCGGCACGGGGCTTATGGGGCTGGCGCTTGCGGATCGTGTCCAGTGGCTGGAAGGCTGGGATATCTCGTCAGAGATGCTGCGCGAGGCCGAGGCCAAAGGGTGCTATCAGGTGCTTGAAAAGCGCGATCTGGGGACACTCGCGCCGGTGCGGGATGCGTGGGATCTGGTCACGGCAGCCGATGTCTTTGCCTATCTTGGCGCGCTCGAGCAGATCATCGGTTGGTGTTCGGGGGCGATTCGCGAGGATGGGCGGCTGGCGTTTACCGTCGAGTGCCATGATGGCGCCGAAGCCTATCTGCTGCGCCCATCGCGCCGCTATGCCCATTCCGAGGCGCATCTGGCAGAGCTGTTGGAACTTGCGGGATTTGATGCGGTGATCGAAAAGGACTGGCTGCGTCTTGATCGCGGCATGCCGATCGAGGGGCTGGTGGTGCAGGCGCGGCGCCGTGCCAAGGCCGCCGAACGCTACGTGACCGAGGAAGACCGGCCCGCGCTCGCCTGATATCCGGCCACGAGCGCCGCTCCCGCGCCCGGCTGAAGCGGTGGGCAGAGCAACGGGCAGAGCTCTGGGCGCGGCGACAAAGGCATGATACGGTTTGCATATCCGCCCGGATTTTCCTAGCTGTCGGAAAAACACCAGAAAGGGCCATTATGTCCGTCTCAATGCTTTCTACCTTCATTAAGCCGATGCACCGCGAGGGGCGCAAGTTCGTCGCGATCTTCGCCGCTGTGACGGTGGTCTTGTTCCTGATCTGCGAGCCTCTGGGCTGGATCGGTGTCGGCCTCACCGTGTGGTGCTACTATTTCTTCCGCGACCCCGAGCGGGTCACGCCGCTGCGTGACGGCCTGATGGTTTCGCCCGCCGACGGGATCGTCTCTCTGCTGGAGCCCGCAGTGCCGCCGGTCGAGCTGGGGCTGGGGGATCAGCCGCTGACCCGCATCTCGGTTTTCATGAGCGTGTTCAACTGCCATGTGAACCGTCTTCCCTATGAGGGCAAGATCACCCGCGTCGCCTATCATCCGGGCAAGTTCCTGAATGCGTCGCTCGACAAGGCAAGCTCCGAGAACGAGCGCAACGGTCTGGCCGTGCAGATGCAGGACGGACGGTCCTATGGTGTGGTGCAGATCGCGGGTCTCGTGGCGCGCCGCATCCTGTGCGAGGCCAAGGAGGGGCAGAGCCTGCTGACCGGCGAGCGTTTCGGTCTGATCCGCTTCGGCTCGCGCCTCGATATCTATCTCCCCGAAGGCGTCTCGCCGCAGGTTGTGATCGGTCAGACGATGATTGCGGGGGAAACCGTGCTAGCTGATCTCACATCGACAGAAGAGCCGCGACTGGGCGGCCAGCGTTAAGGAGGGCAAGATGGCCGAGCGCGAAGACAGGCTACCATTCCTGCAGTTGATCCCCAATTTGGTCACAATCTCGGGCATGTGCCTTGGGCTGACCTCGATCCGGTTCACAATGACGGGCAAATTCGAGACGGCGGTAGTCCTGATCGTGCTGGCGGCGGTGATCGATGGCATGGACGGGCTGCTGGCCCGCCGTTTACGGGCAACCTCCGAATTCGGGGCCGAGCTGGACAGCCTGTCCGATTTTCTCTGCTTCGGGGTCGCGCCGGCGCTGCTGGTCTATCAGTTTGCGCTAGGCGAGACCAATTCTCTCGGTTGGGTCTTTGTGCTGGCCTTCGCGGGGGCAGGGTGCCTGCGCCTCGCGCGCTTCAACGTGATGCGCTCCGAGCCGGAATCGATGCGCCATTTCACCGGAGTTCCCGCTCCGGCTGGTGCGGGGCTCTGCCTCATGCCGGTTTTCCTGACACTTTCGGGGATCGCCGATGCGCGCCAGATGCCGGTGGCGGTCGCGATCTGGGTCGGGATCGTGGGGCTTCTGATGATCTCGCGGATCAAGACGATCTCGCCCAAGGCTATCCGTATCCCGAAAGGGCTCACCATCTTCCTCTTTATGGCGATGGTCGTGATGATGGGGATGATTTTTACCCGTTTCTGGCTACTGACGGTTATCTGTGGCTGTATCTATATCGTGCTGCTTGTGCCGCCGATATTCCGGGCAAAGGGGCGTCTCTTCTGACTTGCCGCCAGAACGGGAGAATTCGAAAAGCCTGCCAGATAGTGGCAGGCTTTTTCCATATCCGGCCTTATGCCGGAGGGTGCAAAAGGTGTGAATGAATGCGATTCTGCCGCCTTATGAGGGAAAAATACGCCTTGAACTCCTCTTTCTGGAGCGGTGGTTAAAATATGGGCAGTATTAGTCTGGAAAATAACTATATACATATCAGTATGTTATTTGAATTTTTGTATGAATTTATGATTTTCGTTGAAAAAGGGGTTGCGGTGTTTGGG